>NZ_QNRN01000001.1:0-490351 GCF_003315125.1 Bacillus sp. DB-2
AGATGTTGTATTTGAATCATTTTAAAACAGAAGAAGATTTAATACAAGCAATTGAAGAATATATTTACTTTTATAACTATAAACGGTTCCAAAAATGACTCAACCATCGAGCTCCGATAGAATATCGAATCTCGATGGCTGCTTAGTCTTTTTAATACTGTCTACTTGACAGGGATAAGACCATATATTAGGTCTCATTTTTTTATCGGTAATAAAGTTCTTGCTGTTTCAGGATGATCAGTAATAATCGCTGATATATCCATATCAAAATATTTACGCATAAGCGTTTCTTCATTTATTGTGTAAGGACGAACCTCCACACCACTTTCCATCGTTAATTCAGCGATAGCATCTTGAAGATAACGATAATTCGGATGTACTGCAGTAGCACCCATCTTTTTTGCATATGCCCACGGGCTATGCAAACCTTCACGATACAAAATAGCTGTTTGAATATCAGGAGCCATCAAATGACATTTTTTCATACTGTAGTGATTAAACGAAGAAAATATAACACGATCCTCTAGACTAAACTTACGTACAAGCGTTATAACCTCTTCTTCTAAACCTCTGTATGGAATTTTATTATTTTTCAGTTCAATATTGAGTAGCAATTTCGTTTTTGCGAGCCATTCTAACACCTCTTCTAGAAGAGGTATTTTGCAAAAACCTACTTTGTCACCGAATTTATAACTCGCATCCAACTTACATAAATCCTCATATAAATAATTTCGAACCGTACCTTTTCCATTTGTTGTCCGATCCACCGTTTCATCATGAATAACGACAACTTTTCCATCTTTCGTGAATTGAACATCGAGTTCAATTCCATCTGCCCCGAAAGCCCCCGCCGCTTCAAATGAAATCATTGTATTTTCCGGATACGTTCCCGCTGCACCACGATGTGCAAATATAAGAGTCATCCTCACTCCCCCAATCTTATGCTATACTATACGAAAAAGGAGGTACTTCTATGAGACCATTACAAATTTCTCCAGACACTGCAGTCCGCCTATCAAAAGCGTTAGGTGTTCCACTTGAACAACTTATGCATATGCCACAGCATATTTTAATACAAAAGTTAGTTGAATTAGAAAAACAAAATAAAGACGAAGAATAATATAGTCCTGTTTTGCAGGGCTTTTTATTATCACCTATTATATCACGGATAACTTACCCACTAAAATTATGAATGTGGGAAACAAAATAAAAGATCAACGAGTGTTTTAAACTCATTGATCTTTTATAAAAATATTTATTTTGAATATACTAATCTCAACTAGCCTTATGTTCAAGTCTTAGCTTATCCGCAACCATTGCGATGAACTCGGAATTCGTAGGTTTTGCTTTTGACATGGATACTGTATAACCAAATAAGGACGAAATAGAATCAATATTCCCACGGCTCCAAGCTACTTCAATTGCGTGACGGATTGCGCGCTCGACACGGCTTGCTGTTGTATTATATTTCTTTGCAATATCTGGATATAATACTTTCGTAATAGATCCTAGTAATTCGATATCATTGTACACCATAGAGATTGCTTCTCGTAAGTACATGTACCCTTTAATATGAGCGGGTACACCAATTTCATGAATGATACTTGTAATACTCGCATCTAAGTTTTTCGGTTTTCCATCGATCGTTGTTGCTGATCGGAAAGATGGTAATGGACGTTTAATAGTAGCACTTTCCTTACCACTAACTTGACGAATATGACTTGTTAAATTCTCCATATCAAATGGTTTTAATATGAAATATGATGCTCCTAAATCAACCGCTTTTTTCGTCACATCTTCTTGTCCGAATGCTGTCAACATAATAACGCTAGGTTGTCTTAATCTTTCAATATGTCGCATTTTCTCTAGCACAGCTAGACCATCTAAATGTGGCATAATAATGTCTAAAACGAGTATATCAGGCTGCTTTTCTTTCAATAAGTTTAAACATTCTTGACCATTGTAAGCAATTCCGATAACTTCCATATCATCTTGGGCAGCAACATAACTCTCTAGCATCGATACCAATTCTTTATTATCATCCACAAGACATACTTTAATTTTCTCCACAGTTTTTCCTCCCTTACCGAATCGATTCTTCCGACATGTGTAAGCTTCTAGGCTACATGAATTGTTCGACAATTGTGTGAAAATTCCCTTTAAAGTTTCTTACTTTCCGATAAAATCACAAAAAAATATGTTTATCGTTCATTTTTTTACTTTCGCAACACATTCCATCATAGAATTACAGCGAAACGTTCAACCCTTTGCTTATATCTTACAACAAAAAACAGCTCTTGCGGAGCTTTTACAAAATTTCAACGAATTTTTCAAAAGAAAAGCGAGCTAATATGTATTAGCTCGCTTTTTTCTCTTGATCATAAATATTAATTCCAGCCTCATGTAACATCCATTCAATATGAACACCGTATCCTGACGTTGGATCATTTACAAATACATGTGTAACCGCACCAATTACTTTCCCATTTTGTACAATCGGACTTCCACTCATTCCTTGTACAATACCACCCGTTTTTGCTAGTAAACGTTTATCTGTCACTTTTATAACCATACCTTTTGTAGCTGGGAACTTTTGTGGTACCGTACTAACAACTTCAATATCAAATGCTTCCACCTTATCTTGATCAATAACTGTTAATATTTTCGCTGGCCCTTCTTTTACTTGATGGGATAATGCGATAGGCATTGCTTTATCCATTATGCCGTTTGTCATATCTGTATTTAATTTCCCAAAAATACCATACGGGCTATTTATTGTAATATTACCAATCACTTCACGATCCGGTGAAAATCTTGCTAATTTTTCTCCCGGGTTCCCGTGACTTCCTCTTTCAATAGACGTTACTGTCGAACGCATAATTTGTCCATCTTCTACTTGAATTGGTTTTTTTGTATCATTATCGGAAATTACATGACCAAGCGCTCCATATTTCATAGAATCTGGATGTACAAATGTCATCGTTCCGATACCAGCTGCTGAATCACGAATATACAGTCCAATTCGGTAAGAGGATTCACCATTGTCTTTTTGCGGTGTTAGCTTAGCACGAATATATTTTCCATCTCTTAATAAAACAAGATTAAGCGGTTCACCTGTTTCTCCACTATTATGAATAAATGGTGCTACATCACTCATTCTTTCAATTGTTTTACCATTGATTTCAGTAATCATATCTCCAATCTGTACACCAGCTGTTTCACCAGGAGATACTTTACCCTTTTCAGTTTGAATTAAATGATGGCCTACAACAAGTACACCTTTTGTGTTCAATTTTACACCAATCGATTGTCCACCTGGAATAACTTTAAAATCTTTTAATACTTTCACATTTACTTTTTTCACTGGAAAACCAGCAAGTTGAAACACCATATCAGCTTCACCATTTTGGTGAGAATTTACCATAAGTTCTTGTTCATTTGAACTTACAGTAAACACATTACGATTTGTAGATGCAGCCTTAAAAACTGGTAATGATGCTATTTCTGATTGTTGTCCTTCAAAAACAACAAGTTGCTTCGGCGATGAAATAAACGTTCGAAGCGGTTTAAAACATCCAATAAAAACTAGAGAAACAAGGAGACAAAGACCTATTATTTTTCGAAATCTTTCTAATTTCAATTTGTTCACTCTCCTCGCTCCTACCCCACATTCAGCCTCTTGGCTTCACTTTTTAATCTCTCCTTGCAGCGCTTTATTTATAACCGGAAGAATTAAGAAATCGTCATTTGAGAAAAAAAAGCTATCCATTACTGGATAGCCTCTGCTGTCTGTTTGAAATGATGCGCTTGCGTAAGTAACTCTTTCGCATGCTCTGTCGTTAAATCTGTAATTTCAACACCAGAAATCATTCGAGCAATTTCTGTTACTTTTTCATCCGTACTTAACACAGTAACCGATGTAATCGTACGATCATTCGCCACTTGTTTTCTAATAAATAAATGAGAGTCCGCCATTGAAGCTACTTGAGGTAAGTGCGTAATACAAAGTACTTGCGAGTTTACTGATACACGATAAATTTTTTCCGCAATAGCCTGTGCAACCCGACCACTCACACCCGTATCCACTTCATCAAAAATAACAGATGCAACACCTTGATGCTTAGAAAAAATGCTTTTTAAAGCTAAAATAATACGAGATAACTCTCCGCCAGAAGCGACCTTTGAAAGTGGCTTTAACGGTTCACCCGGATTCGTTGAAATATAAAATTCCACATGATCGTAGCCATCAGCCGTAAGTTTTACCGGTGTTCCTTCCACGAGAGGTTCTTCTACATTTCCTACCCTCTTCATAATTCTCACTTCAAATTTCGTTTTTTCCATATATAGTTCTTTTAATTCTTGATGAATAGCGCTTGTAAGATGATCTGCAAGCTCATGACGCATAGTACTTAACAACGTTGCTTCTTTTACAATAACACCTTCTAATTTCGTTAACTGCTTTCTCGTCGTTTCAATATGTACGTCTTTATTTTCAATCGTAAAAATTTCTTGTTCAATTTTATCAGCATACGCTAAAATCTCTTCTACAGTATTTCCATACTTTCTCTTTAACATACGGATTTCATTCAAACGTGTTTCAATTTCATCTAGACGTTTCGGATCGTATTCCATCATGTCTAATTTTTCTCTAAGCTGGTATGCAACTTCTTCTAATAAGTAATAACTATTTGCAATAGAATCATGATTTTCTTGATACGCTTCATCTAAGTGCGTAATACTCTCCATTTGTCCCATTGCATTTCTTACGTGATCCAATCCCTGTCCGTCTCCACTTAACGAACGATACGCATCTCCTAATGCTTTATAAATCTTTTCAAAATTGGAGATTTTTAATCGTTCCTCAGTCAATTCATATTCTTCATCCATTTTTAAATCCGCCTTACGAATTTCTTCATGTTGGAATTGAATTAAATCTAGACGATGGGCCATTTGTTGTTCATTTTCACTTAAAGATTTCAGCTGTTTTTTTAACTTCTCATAGTCTGTATATACATTTTGATATATGCCCAATTGTTTAACAATGCGATTTCCATCAAAATGATCAAGCATAAACATATGACGCTCTTCATTCATTAAATCTTGTGTTTCATGCTGTCCATGAATATCAACTAGCGTTTTTCCAATCTCTTTTAATATGCTGAGTGTAACAAGTTTCCCATTTACACGACAGACACTTTTTCCGTTCGCAGCGATGTCACGCTTCAAAATAATCATGCCATCTTCTATTTCTATATCTAACTCTTCTGCCTTTGCGATACATGGATGTTTGTCATCTTCTACATAGAATAAGCCTTCTATCTCAGCCTTTTCTGTTCCATATCGAACAAATTCTGCTGAACCACGGCCACCAACAAGCAAACTAATTGCATCAATAATAATGGATTTTCCAGCTCCTGTTTCACCACTTAAAACGGTTAAACCTTTTTGAAAAGAAATATTTAATGCCTCAATAATAGCAAAGTTTCTGATCGATAATTCCGATAACAATGCCCCATTCACCTCGTTATAAACTAATCCCCTATTAAGGGCTTTTCTCAGTATTCTTCATTCAAATAGTTATACTATATGTTTGTATGTATAAATTACTCTTCTAACCCGCTCCATTGTACCAAACATTCGTTTTACGGGTCAATCCACCTATTTTCTAACTTCATTCAAAAAAAATAATGTATTGTATTTGAAAATCCGTATTTTTCGCCAATAAAAATATCTTGTTTACTTTCCACTTTACAGAGGAAAGTAAACAAGATTTTTCTGTTAAAGCATATTTAAGAAACGATCAGAGACAACACCTGTATCTTCAGGTGTACGGCAAATAATTAAGCAAGTATCATCACCACAAATGGTTCCGACGATCTCATCCCACTCTAAATGATCAATGAGTGCCCCAAGTGAATGAGCGTTACCAGGCAATGTTTTTAGCACAAGCATATGTCCTGCCGTGTCTAATTTTACAAATGAATCCACTAGATTTCGTTTTAATTTTTGCAACGGATTAAATCGTTGATCTGCTGGCAAGCTATATTTATAGCGGCCATCATGTAATGGCACCTTCACTAAGTGCAGTTCTTTAATATCGCGCGATACTGTTGCTTGCGTTACATTAAACCCCACATTACGTAAAATATCAACTAGTTCATCTTGTGTTTCAATTTCTTTGTTAGCAATAATTTCCCTGATTTTAATATGGCGCTGACCTTTATTCATACATTTGCACCTCACACTATCTCTTACCATAGTTTAAACATTGGTATACTTCATTTATTTATGTTACCGTATAATCCATTACTTGTACACAATTGTTTTTACAATCATTATACGATTACAACAAAAAGAGGAACAACATATGTTATTCCCCTTTCCCTTTTTGTTTTAGAACATCATGTGCTTCTGTAACAACTTGCTCAATAGAAACCGGAGAATGATTTTCGCCATTCTCACGCTCACCGTGCCACTTTAGATGAATTAAAAATTCAATATTTCCATCCCCGCCTGTAATTGGTGAGAATGTTAAACCTTCGATATTATAGCCTTCCTTAAGAGCAAAATCGACAATCATTTCCACGACAGCTTCATGTACTTTTCTATCACGAACAATGCCTTTTTTCCCGACTTGTTCTCGTCCAGCTTCAAACTGAGGTTTAATCAATGCAGCTACATCACCATTTGGCATAAGCATTGTTTTTAAAACCGGCAATATAAGCCTTAATGATATAAATGAAACATCAATACTTGCAAACTGCGGTAAACCACGCTCTAAATCTGCCGGTGTCACGTAACGGAAGTTCGTTCGTTCCATCACAACAACACGCTCATCTTGACGCAATTTCCACGCAAGTTGATTATATCCTACATCTAATGCGTAGGATAACTTCGCCCCATTTTGAAGCGCACAGTCTGTAAAACCACCAGTTGATGAACCAATATCTATCATAACCTTATCTTGTAAATCAAGTTGAAATGTTTCTAATGCCTTTTCAAGCTTATAACCACCACGGCTTACATACGGCATGACTTGCCCTTTCACCGTAATCTCCGTATCTTGCGAGATTTTCTCCCCTGGCTTATCGAGTCTCATTTCATTCGCATATACAAGACCTGCCATAACAGCACGTTTAGCCTTCTCACGCGTTTCTATAAGCCCTCGCTCTACTAATAGTACATCTACTCTTTCTTTTTTTACGCTCATTTGTTACGCCCTTTTTTGTTTTGATGGAATCATTGTATGAATACGGTCTACAACAGCATCTGTCGTTAAACCAATTTCTTCTAACAGTTTTGTTACACTACCATGCTCTATGAAGCGATCAGGAATACCCATTCGTTCAATTAAAGCACTATGGTATCCGTTCTCAGAAGCAAATTCAACTACTCCCGTTCCAAAGCCACCGATTAAACAAGCCTCTTCAATCGTTAAAATCGGTATATTTTTCCCTAAAAGCTCATGTAAATATGCTTCGTCCATCGGCTTAATAAAGCGAGCATTCACTACTTTCACTGATACTCCAGCTTGTTCAAGACGCTCAGCTGCTTCCATTGCCATCGGGATTGTCGTACCAAACGTTAAAATTGCTGCTTGTGTGCCTTCTTTTAACGTTTCCCATGTACCGATTGGAATCGCCTTTAATTCTTCATCCATTTGAACGCCAAGTCCATTTCCGCGTGCATAACGTAAAGCAATCGGTCCATCTTCGTATTGCATCGCTGTATATACTAAATGTTGACCTTCATTTTCATCTTTCGGCATCATAAGCACCATATTCGGCAAGTGACGTAAAAACGCGATGTCAAATACACCTTGATGCGTTTCACCGTCTGCTCCTACTAATCCAGAGCGATCTATTCCAATGAAAACATTTAAATTTTGGCGACAAATATCATGAACAACTTGGTCATATGCTCTTTGTAAAAATGTTGAATAAATTGCTAAGAACGGCTTCATCCCTTGTGTTGCCATACCAGCTGCCATTGTTGTAGCATGCTGCTCTGCAATACCTACATCAATCATGCGATCCGGAAATTCTTTTTGGAATTTCTCAAGTTTCGATCCAACAGGCATTGCAGGCGTAATTGCAACGATACGTTCATCCGTTCTCGCTAGCTTAAGCACTGTTTCACTAACAACAGCACTCCATGCTGGTGCAACTTCTTTCGGTTTAACGAAGTCACCTGACTCAATTTTATACGGTCCTGTTCCATGCCAAGTTCCAATAACGTCACTTTCAGCTGGTTTATAACCTTTTCCTTTTTTCGTAATAACATGAACAAGTACTGGGCCTTTTGTTTTCTTTGCATATTGCAACGTTTCGAATAACTTTTCATAATCATGCCCATCGACCGGACCTAAATATGTAAAGCCTAATTCTTCAAAAAAGACGCCTGATACTAGTAAATATTTTAGACTATCTTTTATTTTCTCTGCTGTCGCAGCAACTTTCCCGCCGACTGCTGGGATTTTTTTCAATATATACTCTAGTTCATCTTTTACCCAATGGTACTTCCCTGCGGTACGTAAACGACCAAGTACATTATGAAGTGCACCGACGTTTGGTGCAATTGACATTTCATTGTCATTCAAAATAACAATCATGTCCGTTTTTTCATGCCCAATGTGGTTCAATGCCTCTAAAGCCATTCCGCCTGTTAATGCACCATCGCCAATGATTGGTATAACGTATTCTTCCGTTTTCTTTAAATCACGTGCTAGAGCCATTCCCATTGCAGCAGATAACGACGTTGAACTATGACCAGTTTCCCAAACATCATGCTCACTCTCACAGCGTTTTGGAAAACCACATAGACCTTGGTATTGCCTTAATGTGCCGAATTCTTTCGCACGCCCTGTTAAAATTTTATGTACATAGGATTGATGTCCTACGTCCCATAAAAACTTATCTTTCGGACTATCAAATAATTTATGCAGAGCAATTGTGAGTTCTACTACACCTAAATTAGGTGCAATATGTCCACCTGTTTGAGAGAGCTCTTCAATTAAAAACTTACGAATATCCTCACTCAACCCCTCTAGTTCACTGATAGACATATCTTTCAAAAAACTAGGGTTTTGAATTTGCGTTAGATCCACATGGATCACTCACTTTCATTTCATAATCTGTCAACATGTCAAATATTATAAGAAACATTTACACAACACAAGAAATTATCTTTTCTATTCTTTTTATCTTGTCCTGCTTTCAGAAAACACTTCCATTTTTTCACTTATCATATTATACATCATATTTCTTTACGTGATGAAAAAAATAGCCGCTAACACGAAGTGATAACGGCAATGTAATCTACATATATTTTTGCCAATAACAAGAAAAGAAAAACCTTTTCCTACATTTATATCATAAAATGATGAATGACTCAACAAATGGAAACGCTGTTATATTAGTTATTACGTTTTGCGATTAAATCACAAATAGATAGTAAATATTCATCTTGTAATTGTAAGGAGCTAATAGAATCTTTTGCTTTTGCAATTTTCTCCTCTAAAATAGATTTTGCTCTATCTACAGTAAATAACGTCGTATATGTGCTCTTCTCGTTGGAAGCATCACTACCAATCGGTTTTCCAATCTCTTCTTCTGTTCCTTCTACATCCAAAATATCATCTCTAATTTGGAAAGCTAGACCGATATATTTCGCAAATGCAAGTAACTTCTCTTCTTGCTCTTCTGTAGCATCAGAAAGTATCGCTCCTGCAAGTACAGCAAACTCAAGCAGTTTACCTGTCTTATGATTATGGATGTACTCTAATTCATTAATTGTAAGTCGTTTTCCTTCAGCTTCCATATCTGCCACTTGTCCAGCAACCATTCCTTCAGGTCCTGCTGCTTTCGCAAGCTCAAGTACAAGTCTTACTTTTTTTTCAGCAGAGATTTCTTTTTGCTCATATGCCATAATAACTTGAAAAGCATATGTCAACAAACCATCTCCCGCTAAAACTGCCATTGCTTCACCAAATACTTTATGATTTGTAGGCTTTCCTCGTCTTAGATCATCATCATCCATACAAGGTAAATCATCATGAATTAACGAATATGTATGAATCATTTCAAGGGCACAAGCTGCACCCACTCCAAGATTTCTTTCTTTCCCAAACGCTTGTAACGTTGCAAATAAAAGTAACGGGCGGAGACGTTTCCCACCCGCTTCCAAAGAATATGCCATCGCTTCACGAAGCACATTTGGACATTGTAATTCATTTGCATAGCTTACAAGCTTTTCTTCTACGAAAGTTTTACTCTCTTTCAAAAAAGCATCAAAAGCTATATGTGTCACTATGCTTCATCTCCTAAAGCAGTAAACGGTTTAAGCTCTCCATCTTCCCCAAGGATAACTGCCATTTGTTCTTGTACATCTTTCAATTTCTCATCACAAAGCTTAGATAATTCCATGCCTTCCTTAAAATAAGAAATTGCTTCTTCTAAAGGTACATCACCTTGTTCAAGCTTAGAAACGAGATGCTCAAGCTGCGAAATTGCTTCTTCAAAGCTTAACTTATTTTCCATTATTCAATTCACGCTCCTCTATGCTTGATACGCTACAATCTAGTATTCCATCTTGTAATTGAACCGAAACAGCATCTCCAAGGCTAACATCTTTCACGCTTTTTAATACTTGTTTCTCTTCATCGTATACAAGCCCATACCCTCTCATCATTACTTTAAGCGGGCTTAATACCTCAAGCTTTTGAGCCGCTCTCACAAATACGAACTCCTTCGTTTGAAGTAATGTTTGCATTTCACGTTGCAACTGCTTTTGCAACGTTTCAATTGCCGTTTTCGTTTGTATAATTTTTTGAGATGGGTGGTGCTTTTCTAAATAAAATGAAAGTTGCTTTAATTGATTTACTTTTTTATCTATATAACGCTCTTTCGCTAAAACAAGTTGTTCAAGAGCCCTGTCTAACTGCTCTTCTTTTTGCTCGTACACTTGCCTTGGATAACGGAACGCATAAGATTTTTGTAACACTTGCAGCTTTTCTTCTTTTTTATGTACTCTTTCTCTCATTGCTCTTTGCAATCTCAGAGTTCTTTGTAATACCTTTTCTTGTAACTCTATAGTATTAGGTACCGCCAGCTCAGCTGCTGCAGTCGGTGTTGGTGCACGTAAATCCGCGACAAAATCTGCGATTGTAAAATCTGTTTCATGGCCTACAGCCGAAATAATCGGAATCTCACTTGTGAAAATTTCTCTTGCAACTATTTCCTCATTAAAGGCCCATAATTCTTCAATAGAGCCTCCACCACGTCCAACAATTAAAACATCAATATCTCCCATT
This sequence comes from Bacillus sp. DB-2, assembly GCF_003315125.1. Taxonomy (NCBI): domain Bacteria; kingdom Bacillati; phylum Bacillota; class Bacilli; order Caryophanales; family Bacillaceae; genus Bacillus; species Bacillus sp. DB-2. The sequence continues at coordinate 11,312 of NZ_QNRN01000001.1, forward strand.
TCATTCGCTGTACGAATTGCTTGTACAATCGAGGGAGCTGCTGACTCCCCTTGTACAAGTACAGGAAACACAATAACATTTCCAATCGGATAACGACGTTTAATTGTTGTTATAATATCGCGAATTGCTGCTCCTGTTGGCGACGTGATTACACCTATTGTTTTAGCATACGGAGGAATTATTTTTTTATAAACTTGAGAAAACAAGCCCTCTTCCTCTAAACGAACTTTTAATTGCTCATAAGCTAAATGCAAGTTTCCAATTCCGTCAGGCTGCATGTCTTGAATATAAATTTGATAAGAACCACTCGCCTCATAAACAGAAATCTTTCCTTTTACAAGTACTTTCATTCCATTTTCCGGTCTGAATTTAATGTTACGATTATGACCCGCAAACATAACCGCTGCAATTCTTGCATTTTCATCTTTCAATGTAAAATACATATGACCACGACTATGATATTTAAAGTTGGAAATTTCTCCTTTTAACCAAACAGACTGTAAATGCGGATCATACTCTATTTTTGTTTTAATATAGCGTGTTAACGCTGTAACGGTTAAATATTGTTTCTCCATTTCTCTCTCCTCATAGCCGATTCAAATTATTGACAAACAACACCTGCACGCTTTGCAGACTCCACAGTGTTGTGAAGAAGCATTGTAATAGTCATTGGGCCGACTCCTTTTGGCACAGGCGTAATGTAACCTGCAACGTCTAATACATTGTCAAAATCAACATCACCACAAAGTTTGCCTGTTTCTAAACGGTTAACACCAACATCAATTACAACCGCACCCTCTTTAATATAGTCAGCTGTTACCATTTTCGGTCGTCCAACGGCTACGATTAAAATATCAGCTAACTTCGATAATTCTTTTATATTTTGCGTCTTAGAATGACAATATGTGACAGTTGCATTTTCATTTAAAAACAGTTGCCCCACTGGTTTACCAACAATATTACTTCTTCCAATTACAACAACATGCTTTCCAGAAATATCAAGATTCGTTTCTTTTACTAATTCTAAAATGCCATGCGGTGTACATGGAAGGAATGTGTCTTGTCCCGTCATCATACGTCCTACGCTGATTGGGTGAAATCCATCTACATCCTTTTCCGGTGAAATTCTTTCAATGATAGCTTTTTCTTCAATGTGTTTTGGTAAAGGTAATTGTACCAATATGCCATTAATGCGGTCGTCTCCATTTAAGCGATCGATTTCAGCAAGCAAACGCTCCTCAGTAATCGTTTCAGGAAGTTCAATTAGCTCTGAATAGATTCCTACGTGCTCACAACCTTTTTCTTTTCCTTTTACATAAGAACGCGATGCTGGATCTTCTCCAACTAAAATAACTGCTAATCCTGGTACAATCCCTTGCTCTTTTAACTTCACAACTTTTTCTTTTAATTGTGCTCGTTTTTTCTCCGCAACTTCATTTCCTTTGATGATTACTGCTACCATTTTAAGTTTCCCCCTTAAAGAAATTACAGTGTATCTTTTATATTAGATAAAACGCCGTTAATAAAACGACGAGATTCCTCATCCCCAAATGTTTTTGCGATTTCAATTGCTTCGTTAATTGTTACATTGTGCGGAATTTCTTCCATGTATCTCATCTCACACACAGCTACACGTAAAATACTGCGATCAACAATACTAATACGCTCAAGCTTCCACTTTTTTAAATTTTGACGAATTGCTGCGTCAATCTCTTCTTTGTTGTCTACAAATCCTACAACAAGTGATTCTAGAAACTCATTTGTTTCTTCGCCTTCATCTAGCGTATTTTCCACCGCTACTTTCGGTTCTAATTCACCTGTAATATCCATTTGGTATAATGCTTGCATTGCTCTTTCTCTAGCCGTCCTACGTTTCATTGTAACTCTCCTTTATACTTCAAGTCTTTCCTTATGTTTTGTTATATTATTATAATTTATAAGCCGTCAATTCACTTACTCTTGCAGTTTTCATTGATTTTCCAACCTTATAATACAATGATAATAACACAATTTATCGTTTCACACACGGGGTACAAGGCTGAAAAATAATAAAAAGATTAACTTCAAGTTCCATATCTTATCACAATGTACGTTTTTTGGAAAAATGAAACATACCGTTTTATTTTTCTTTTTTTTTGAAATAGTATAATAATTAGAGGATTTTAATTTGTGAAGAAATGAAACGATAAAAAAGATGCCTATTTTACTAGGCACCTTTTTCCACTCTTACACTGGTTCGATTTCTGTTTTTTGTGTTTCGAATGTTACGCCAACGATGTGAACGTTCACTTCTTTTGGCTCAAGTCCTGTCATTGTAAAGAGTGCTTGGCGAATATTGTCTTGAATTTTTTGTGCAACAACCGGAATTGCTACACCAAAATACATCACAACATAAAGGTCAACAATAATATCTTCGTTTGCTAATTCAACCTTTACACCTTTACCATGATTTTTCTTACCTAACTTCTCAACAACATCTGTAGCAAAATTACCACGCATTGCCGCTACACCTTCTACTTCAGCAGCTGCAATACCTGCAATTACTTCGATTACTTCTGGTGCAATTTCTACTTTTCCAAGAGTTGTATCTTGACCCATATCTAACATATGTTCAGCCATGAAAAAAACCTCCTTTAATGTATCACTGCGTCACAAGTTCATGCTCTTCCAAAAATTTCGTGTTAAACTCACCTTTTACAAAATCAGGATGCTCTAGCAATTGCAAATGGAACGGGATTGTTGTATGTACGCCTTCAATGACAAACTCACTGAGCGCTCGCTTCATTTTTGCAATTGCCTCTTCACGTGTTTTTCCGTGAACAATTAATTTAGCAACCATCGAATCATAGAAAGGTGGTATTGAATATCCCGGATATACAGCTGAATCGACGCGAATACCAAATCCGCCTGGTGGTAAGTACATTTCTACTTTACCTGGAGATGGCATAAATTTTTTGGCAGGGTTTTCCGCATTAATTCGACATTCCATTGCCCAACCATTAAATTGTACTTCTTCTTGCTGTAACGATAACTTTTCTCCAGAAGCAACAAGAATTTGTTCTTTAATTAAATCCATCCCTGTTACCATTTCAGTAACTGGATGTTCAACTTGGATTCTCGTATTCATCTCCATGAAATAAAAGCTTTTCGTTTTATATTCATAAATAAACTCAACCGTACCAGCACCTGTATAATCAACCGCTACCGCCGCTTTAACTGCTGCTTCACCCATTTGCTTGCGAATATTCTCATCAAGTGCAGGTGATGGACTTTCTTCTAATAGTTTTTGCAGACGGCGCTGAATTGTACAATCACGCTCTCCTAAATGAATGGCATTTCCATGTGTATCTGCCATTATTTGAATCTCAACATGGCGGAAATCTTCAACGTACTTCTCCAAGTATACACCAGGGTTCCCAAAAGCGGTACTGGCTTCTTGCTGTGTAATTTGAATTCCTTTTACAAGCTCTTCTTCATGGCGCGCAACACGAATACCTTTTCCGCCGCCACCTGCAGTCGCTTTAATGATAACTGGATATCCAAGTTGATTAGCAAGCTCGATCGCTTCTTCGGTATTTTTAATAATCCCTTGTGAACCTGGTACAATTGGAACCCCTGCTTCTTTCATTGTATCACGTGCAACGTCTTTTGTGCCCATCTTTGAAATGGCTTCTGGGCTTGGACCGATAAAAATCAAGTTACACTCACGGCATAATTCTGCAAAATCTGCATTCTCTGCTAAAAATCCATATCCCGGATGAATTGCATCACAACCTGTTAATTTCGCAACACTAATAATGTTCGTCAAATTTAAATAGCTTTCTTTTGAAATCGTTGGTCCAACACAATACGCTTCATCTGCAATTTGCACATGAAGTGACTCTTTGTCTGCTTCTGAATAAATTGCAACTGTTTCAATATCCATTTCTTTACAAGCACGAATAATTCGTACAGCAATTTCCCCACGATTGGCTATTAATACTTTTTTTATCATCACAAAGACTCCCTTATTACGCTTTTACAAGAAATAGCGGTTGTCCATACTCAACAAGCTGTCCGTTATTAACAAGAATTTCAACAATTTCGCCCTCTACATCTGCGTCAATTTCGTTAAATAATTTCATAGCTTCAACAATACATACGATAGAATCTTTCGATACTCTGTCCCCAACACTTACATATTGAGGTGTATCAGGCGAAGAAGAGGAATAAAATGTCCCTACCATCGGTGATGTGATTTTATGTAGGTTTTCATCTTGAACAACTTTCTTCTCTTCTTGTTTTTGCACTTCTACTTGCGCTGCCGCTACTGTTGTTTCTACTTCAACAGATGCTGCTGGTTGTACTACTTGTTTCGTTACCGGTGCTTGCACAGCAACAACTTCATTACCACGTTTTTTCATTTTGATTGCTGTACCGTCTTTTTTGTATTCAAATTCATCAATATTAGAGCTATCAATTAATTTAATTAATTCACGAACTTCTTGAATTTTAAACATGTAAAATCCACTCCCATACTCTTGTTTGTCCCGTTTTTACAGATTGGCATCAAACTGATTTACTGTAAAAATACGATGTATTCTATTAGAAAATTTATTCCTATGACATTTACTAATAGAAATATTTACTATTCCCATCTTACGCTAAATTTTTTAAACATTCCAATTTATATTTCTTTATTATAAATCGAAACTCCTGTAAAAATATTATTCCATCAAAAAATTATTACCTAGTAATAATACCAAGTTTCACACAAAATTGGCAAGACCACTTCCTAAAAAACATTCTTTACTTTTTCAAAACTGCAAAGTGTAAAAACGTAATTCCCTCAGAATTCTTCATTTTATCTACGGTAAAAAAACATATTTTTACCAAATATTATTTTTTTGTTTACGCGCCGTTCATTCTTCCTTCATAAAAGAATAGTATGTTCAAAGTGTAGCAAATTTATTGTAGTGAGGTGCGGACATATGATATGGCTCATCCTGTTCTTGCCTGCCGTAGTGATTTGGACATTGGTCCTCTTCATTCACGTCAAATCTGGAAAAACTAATCACCATCATCACGAACCATTAATCTTTTACTCACAGCGTATTTCCCCGTTTCCAATTGAAAATACTAAATACAACTGCAAAGATGAAATAGAAAAAAGCTATCGAAAACGATAGCTTTTTTCTATTATTCTTTTATCTAATTTGAAGCAGCAACACCTATTATAATTTATTTTACTGATGGATCAAATTTCACACCTACATCTTTTGGACCACCTTCACTTCTTACAAGCTGAATAATTTTATTCGCTTCTTTTTGTGAATGCTTTGCCGATTTAACTGTTACTTTAATGTCCGTTCCATCAGCTCTTACAAGAGCATCTTTATATCCACCTTGAGATTTAATCACTGTCTCAAGTAATTGTTGCTTCGTTTCCATCGTAGTGATGGCATCAAGATTATCTTTCGCTTTACTCTTTTCTTCTGCTGAAGATTTTGATGACTTCATTACATTTTGTAACTTTTCTTTCTCTACACTACGCTGATCTTCCATTTGCATACGTAGCGCTGTAAAATTCTCATCGCTTGATTGAACTGTTACACTAGCCTCTTTTTTACTTGTTTCTTTTTTGTCATTCTCTTTTTTGTCTGTTTCTTTATTTGTAGTTTCCTTGCTTGTATTTTCTTTTGTTGTCTCTTTATTTGTAGTTTCTTTCGTTGTTTCTTTTGTAACTGCTTTATCAACACCTTGCTTTTCTTGTCCCATCTTTTCACCCGTTGCCGGTGCTGCTGTATTCATTTTATCAGGAGTTGTTACGTAATAAACAGATAGTACAACCACTAAACTTAACATCGTTAATAGCCAAACCGTTTGTTTTTTTAACACTTTATTTCCTCCCTATCAATTTTTCGGTGATACTGAAACGCGATGAGCTGGTACATCTAATAATCGCGTCACAGCTTCTTTTACCATTGCTTTTATTTGTATATTATCCACTCCCTTTGCTACGACCAGAACACCTCGTACTTTCGGTTTCTCTGTTCGCAAAACAATTGGAGTTTCTTTATCACCTTCACGTATAATGACTGTCTTTTCATCAAGAGACTCGTCTTCTACTTCCCTTTTCCCGCCTGCTTTATCAGTTTCACCTGTCGTTTGTGAACGTTTTACTGTATTTTTCTCGAGTATTTTTTCTTCAGATGAATCTAAGTTCACTTTAATAGTTACATCTTTTACTCCGGCTATCTCTTCTAAAGAAGCTTTCAATTCTTGTTCATACGCTTTTTCGTATTTTTCTACATTTGACATATTATCATTGTTTTTTTGACCGAAAGTTGGTACATCTTTATCTTGGCTTTGACTTGTCTTTTCTTTAAACACAGGCACTTCTTCTTTTTTAGGTGCTAAGAAATTACTAGAAAACATAAGCGCAATCCCAAGTATGAGTAGGACAAGCAAAAACTTAGGTGTTACCTTTTTCCCCTTCTCATTACTTTCTTTTCCATCCCCATTTAATAAGTTTCGAAAAAATGAGAACCTCGAATTTTTATCTTTATTGTCCATTTACGCTACCTGTCCTCCCTTCCATCTGAACTTGGATTTGTTTATCCTCTAGTTGCCACCTGCTTGAAAAGAAATCTTTCATTTCTACATTCGTTTCTTCTATTTTTTTTGGAGGTTCTTTCATATTAATTTCAATGGGCTTTACTGTTTCGATTGCATCATTATTACTACGTTCTTTTTCTTTCAACGTCACAACAACAGATTGAATATCTTTCGCTGACTTTACTTCTCCTGCATGCTCCACTGCGACTATTTGTATTCCAGAGACTGTCATACCATACTTTTTCTCAAACTCTTTTCCTACGTCTTTTTTCATTTTGGTAGCCATCTCTTCTAAACTATATGCACGTGTTAGAGCTTGTATTTCTTTTTTCTTCGAATCTATCGAATTTTTTACAGATCCATCTGCTACGTACTTTTCTTCATTGAAATTTGCGATAACTTCATTTACATCTGTTTGTAACAACTTAAATAGAGGCGTTAAAATTAATACGACTAACAATAGACTTACAACGAATTTAACGTACTTTTGCAAATTTGAATTTGGAAGAATAAGATGAAGCATTGTCGCTAAGAGTAAAAAAACGATAATATTTCTAATCCACTCTGTAACAAATTGCATACTCTTCACCTCCTACCGCATCATGAGAGTAATGTTCCCGGCAGCAATAATAATTGTGATACTTAAAAAGAACATAAATGATACGATAGCTAAGCAAGCAAATACGTAAATGATACTTCGTCCAATGATATCTAAACATTGAATAATTGCTCCTCCGCCTACTGGTTGCAATACTGCTGCTGCGAATTTATAAATAAACGCGATACAAAAAATTTGAATCGCTGGGAAAGCGACAATTAAGCATAAAATAACGAGCCCGATAATTCCTACTGTGTTTTTTAATAATCCAGATGCACTAATAACAGTATCCGCCGCCTCAGTAAACATCCTTCCTACTACAGGAATGAAGTTTCCTGTTACAAATTTAGCCGTTTTCACAGCTATACCATCAGCAACGGCTGACGCTGTTCCCTGTACAGATAATACGCCTAAAAAAACCGTCAAAAAGATACCAATAATCCCAACACTAACGTTTTGCAAAAGCTTGGACAATTTCGTAACTTTATATTGATCACTCATCGTGCTTACAATACTTAATATAGTTGCAAGTAATAAAAGTGGTAGAACAATATAGTTCATAAGAAGCCCACTCGTATTCATTAAGAAAATGATGATTGGATGAAAAAATGATACAGAAACAACACCGCCGCCTGTTGCTACGAGTGCAAGTAAAATTGGTAATAACGCTAGTATAAAATCTACCATTGTTTGTATCGTCTCTCTTGCATATGTCATGACGACATAAAAACTATTTAAAGCGAAAATAATAAGTACCATGTATACGACTGCATCAGCGATTTTACTCACGCTACTCTTTGAAAAAGCAGATTGCAACGATTGCAACAATGCACTGAAAATCGTGAGCATAATGAGCGTTCCAAGTAACTTTCCATTTGCAACAAGCTCGTGAAATAAATATTTTAGTAGACCTATCATCCACTCTTTTATGGAGAACTCTTTTTCTCCCTTTACAAACTCCATAAAGCTTCCTTTTTGACTCTCTGGTAAATAGCCTCCATACTTTGTAACAAGCCCGTCCCAAAATTGCTTCACATCTTCAATTCCGAGCTTATCCAATTGTTGATCAACGACGTTTGTTTCTATAGGAGAAGCTTGTACAACAATCGGTAAAGAAAAGAAAAGGAAGCAAGCAAATAATAGCTTAGCTCCAAACTTCCTCAACATTCACTCCCCCTTATCCCGTAGGTAAAAAACCGAGAATTGTTTCAATTACAACCGTCAAAATAGGAATTGCCATGACGAGAATTAAGATTTTTCCAGCTAATTCAATTTTCGAAGCGATTGCACCTTGACCAGCATCCTTTGTAATTTGCGCACCAAACTCAGCGATATAAGCAATACCTATAATTTTCAATAACGTTTCTACATATACGTTGCTAACCTTCGCTTCACTCGCCACTCTCTCAATCATTTGTAAAATAGAATGAATTTGATCGATTAAGAGAAGAAACATCATGCTACCAATGAACACAATAAATAACGATGTCATACTAGATTTATGCTGATTTAAAACAGCAGCTAAAAATGTAGCAACGAGGCCTAATCCGACAATTTGTATAATTTCGATTCGAACCGCCTCCTTTACTGGAAGAGAAAGACACTTTTAATCTTGTCGAATAGAGTATTAATTAAAAATGCAACATGAAACAAAATAACGACAAAACCGACAAGGATAACCCAATTCGCAATATCCTCTCGCTTTAATTCTTTTAGTACAGTATGAATGAAAGCTAAAACAATGCCGATTCCGGCGATTTGAAATATTAATCCAACATCAATGGACATCGCCTTTCTCCCCCCTATAGCAGTAAAATTACGATAAGTAGCCCTGCTAGTACCCCTAAACTCTTTATCATTTTTTCATATTGTAGTTGTAATGCTTTCGCTTCTCCTTCTTCTCTCTCCAAATGTGTAATACATAAGCGAATATGTTTTTGCTGTGATTCACGATCATGTTGTCCAAGTGTTTCACCAAATTGTTGTAAGATTTCATACTCGGTTTGTTTAAACGCCGTTAACGTCCAGTTCTCCTTCAAACTATCAATCCAAGCTTCTCTAACTGTTTGCTCCCCGTCCTCTAGCCGTTTCGAAAAGCTTTGAAATATCCAATTTAACGGCTTCGGCATTTGTTTGACTAAACGCTCTGCAGCCTCAGATAACGGCGTGTGTCCATACATAATTTCAGCTTCTAATGATTGCAATGCTGCCTTCAATAACCTAAGTTGCCGCGGTCTCTCACTGTACCTTTTAGCGTATGAAAATCCGAAAAAAGTGCTAACAGCAACTATTAATACCGCACCAAATATTTTCACCATACGCCTTGAGCCTTTCTATGAGGTAATACTGGTTTTCCATCTCTATCTTTCACTTGCATAACCGTTCCTGGCCCTCTCGCTTTTGATAATTCCACAAACCTATCAAATACACCAAGTTCCAGCACCGCCTGTAACGATGGACGTTTCACAACATCATCATAAGAAAATCCATGTGCACTTATAAAAAGCTGAACACCTGCATGTACCGCCTCCATAATCGCTTCACTATCTTCTTTACGTCCAATTTCATCTACGATTAATATGTCTGGGCTCATAGAACGAATCATCATCATCATTCCTTCAGCTTTTGGACAAGCGTCTAATACATCTACTCGCACGCCAAAGTCATATTGCGGGATTCCTTTCACACAGCCCGCAATTTCTGATCGTTCATCAACAATTCCCACTTTACATGAAGGAATTTTCGAAGCACTTACACCCTGACTCATACAGCGTGCTACATCTCTTAAAAGTGTTGTTTTCCCCGTTTGCGGTGGACCTATTACCATCGTGTTTAACCATCGTGATTCATAAAGATATGGCAGAAGCGGCTCAGCAATCCCTATTTTTTGACGGGCAATACGAATATTAAAAGAAGAGACATCCCGAATCATTTTCACTGCACTTTTTTCTGTAATGACTTTTCCAGCTAGGCCAATTCTATGTCCTCCTCGTAGTGTCACATATCCACGTTTCAATTCCTCTTCCATCGTATAAATTGAGAATTGACTTAATTTATTCAATAAATGGATTGCATCTTCCGCTGTAGCGATATAGTCATAGAAAAACACTTCTCCATGTGCGATACACTCTAGTGGCCTTCCAATTCGAACACGAATTTCCTCTAGAGTATCGTATTGTTTACAGCCTTCAACTAACTGTCTCATCGTTTTCGGTAAAACTTCTAATACTTCTTTCATAAGCTTCTCCCCACTATACTCGACTTACTATTTCAACAACGCGATAAAAATGCAGCCAATTCCAAGTGCTAGAAAAAAGAATTTCAAGAAAGAAATCTCACTTGCTACACTCGCTATGCCAATTGTCATTGTTAAAATTAATACGGTCGGTCCAACAAACGCCAACATACCATTTATAAACAATGCTTTCTTCGCATCATTCACGTAAAGCATAAGCAAAGCGGCGAATATTTCCGCGCTTCCTGAAAACAACCGAAGTAACCCCATAACAAGCACGGATGTTTCCATTGCCGCTAGCCACTGTTTCATTCTCCCACCTTCTCCCATAACAGTTACTACTTCCTTATTCTGAAAAAGAATATATTTGTACAACCATATGCAGAGGTTGTCTATTTCAGAAGTAAAAACATAATTTTTCTCTATCGACTTTATTAAAATCTGAATATTCTCATCAATTTATGATATATTTAATAGAAAAGGAGCATAGATGATGAAGCAAGTTACTTTATTACCACTCGATTTACGATATGCAAATGTGCTTTTTGAGCTATCAAGCAATCCACATGTAAAAAATGCATTAGGGCTAAAAGTAGAATCAGTAGAAGATACAAAAACATTCATTCTTTTTGCAATTGAAGAGGAACGAAAAAAGCACTCCTTATCAAGAGTGATTGTAAGTGAGGAAAATGAAATAATTGGCCTCACGACACTTAAACATATTAATTACGAACAAAAGCACTCACATATTGGAAGTTGGCTCGGCTATCAATATTGGGGAAGAGGATATAACGAATCTGCTAAAAAAGAGATCTTTAAAATCGCTTTTTTAGACTTGCAACTTACATACGTATTTGCCGGTGCTAAAACGAATAACATTCGCTCTTTAAAAGCACAAGAGAAACTACCTTACATTTCATTACATGTGGAAAAACAATTTCCAGACATACACGCTGCTTTGGAGAAAGAAGTAAAATCACCTTGCGTACTGCATGTTGTATCATGCGAAAAATTTTCAAATTGGTTGGAAGTACGAAATGAGGGGGGAAAATATGAAGGGATTGAAAATTAGTTTAACAATTGTAGTAGAATTAGCTATTATTTATCTTTTTTCAAAAATGGTCGGCTGGTCATTTTTGGAGAGCTTTTTCCTTGGCAGTCTAGCAATATTTGCAATTACTTGGTTAATTATTATGAGTACCTTTAGAAATAACAATATGGATCATGCAACGAATAAAACTTTTACCGGTATTGAAACTGGTGAAATACGCCCGTTTCAAATTGTTTTGACTCCATATATTATGGGTACCCTTTCACTCGTCACAGTTAGTTTTGTTATAACCGCAATTTACTATCTTCCCTACTTCCTATAAAAAAAGCACTCGTGATAATCACGAGTGCTTTTCTACTATGCACGAGAAACGTATTTACCTTCACCAGTGTTGATGATAAGCATTTCGCCTTCGTTAATGAAGATTGGTACTTGTACAACAAGACCAGTTTCTAATTTAGCTGGTTTTGTTACGTTAGAAGCTGTGTCACCTTTAATACCAGGCTCTGTTTCTGACACTGTTAATTCAACTGTGTTCGGAAGTTCAACACCAAGTACTTCATCTTGGTATGTCATAATAGATACTCCCATGTTTTCTTTTAAGAATTTCAATTCGCGCTCGATTTGGTTTTCACCAAGTTCGATTTGCTCATAAGTTTCGTTATCCATAAATACGTGAGACTCACCGCTCGCGTATAAGTATTGCATACGACGGTTTTCGATGTGTGCTTTTTCTACTTTTTCACCTGCACGGAATGTTTTCTCTTGAACAGATCCTGTGCGAAGGTTACGTAGTTTAGAGCGAACGAATGCAGCACCTTTACCTGGCTTTACGTGTTGGAAATCCATTACTTGCCAAAGGGCATTGTCCACTGAAATTGTTAAACCTGTACGAAAATCGTTTACTGAAATCATGTAAAAAAATCCTCCTGTGTATTACAAAATAATAAGTTCTTTTGGTGATTTCGTTATTACTTCATTACCTTCACTTGTTACAATGATATCATCTTCAATACGTACCCCGCCAACACCTGGAATATAAATACCTGGTTCTACTGTTACAGCCATACCTGGTTCAAGTACTGTATCAGAACGGAACGCTAAACCTGGTGCTTCATGGATTTCAAGACCGATTCCATGACCAGTAGAGTGTCCGAAGTATTCACCATATCCTTTTTCCGTTATGTAATCACGCGTTAATGCATCAGCCTCACGACCCGTTAAACCAGCTTTAATACCGTTCACACCACGTAGTTGTGCTTCTAAAACGATATTATAAATTTCTTTTAATTTATCAGATGGTTCACCGACTGCAATCGTACGAGTAATATCAGAGCAATATCCTTTGTAATAAGCGCCGAAGTCTAATGTAACGAAATCTCCTTTTTCTATCACTTTTTCAGATGCCACGCCGTGCGGTAATGCCGAACGAAGACCTGAAGCAACGATAATATCAAACGAAGAAGATGTTGCTCCTTGTTTTCTCATGAAAAATTCAAGTTCATTTGACACTTCAATTTCAGATACTCCCGGGCGAATGAATGATAGAATATGCTCAAAGGCAGCATCTGCAATCTGTGCAGCTTCCTTTAATATCTTAATCTCTGAATCAGTCTTTATCAAGCGTAACTTTTCTACAAGCCCAGAAGTTGGGATGAATTCAGCTTCGATCGCTTCATTATGCGTTACGTAAGAGCTATATGTAAGAGTATCTTGCTCAAAGCCTAGCTTTTGAATTCCAAGTTCTTTAACTTGTTTCGCAACTTCATCAAGAATTAATCCTGGATGCTGCACTATTTCGTATCCAACCGCTTGCTTACTAGCTTGCTCTACATAACGGAAATCTGTAATAAATAGAGCACGCTCTTTTGAAATTAGTACAACACCAGCTGTTCCCGTGAAATTCGCCATATATCTACGGCTATGTTCATTCGTTAATACGATACCGTCAATACCAGCCTCATCAAACGCACTTCTTAATCTCTCGATCTTTTCCATTACTTTATGCCTCCCTCAATTTCTCCATTAATGCAAATAACGCTAACTTATAGCCATAAAAACCAAATCCAACAATTTGTCCCGCACAAACAGCCGCCGTCACAGATTCGTGACGGAACGATTCACGCTGGTGAATGTTAGAAATATGTACTTCAATAACAGGAATCGAAATGCTCGCAATTGCATCTCGAATCGCATAGCTATAATGCGTAAATGCTCCAGGATTTAAAATGATCCCTTCATATATATCTTCAGCCTCATGAAGACGATCGATAATAGCACCTTCATGATTCGATTGGAAACATTCTAACTCCACTCCCATTTTCTCTGCTTCTTGTTTCATATCTGTTTCAAGCGTCGCTAACGTTCCTTTTCCGTATACATTTACTTCCCTAACGCCAAGGCGATTTAGGTTCGGACCGTTTACGAGGAGTAACTTTTTCATTTTCTTAAAACTCCTTAATATTAAAGAATGTCTATACGACATTTTAACATAGGAATCACTTATTTGAATAGTTTGTCTTCTCGCTCCCTTCTCCTCTATTTGTATTATTCGATTCGAATGCTACAGAATACGAAATAAAAACACCATATAATATAAAGATACATACTGTCGTTACAATTGTTTCTTTCGGTAAATGGAGTGCACTTTTAATAACAGGTGCCATTAGCCCCATCCCCAAAAATAATAATGCCCACCAAAACAAACCGTATAGTACGCCAGGGAATACTCCTTCAAACTTTTTAAAAAGGGCTTTATAGAGAAATGCCACTAAAATTGAAAGAAGTCCCATACAAACGATACCTACTACATTTCCCCAAACCCCTTCTTTCCAATCTCCAAATGCAAACGGTAAAAGTAAATAGTTAGGTCCAGCTTCTGTAAATGAGAATATATGAAGGAAATACCATATACCTCCCCAAAATAAGCCACCAAATAAACCAATTTGTACAAAGTTTCTTATTGTTGATTGTTCTTGATTCACATTGACACCTCCGCTCACTAGTATGCCCGAAACTATTTTGAGGCATGTTTAAATCCTGCAAAATTTGTCTATAAAAAGAATAAGAAATGTCCGACTCTCGTAACATTTTCCCTTGTCATCTGCCTGTATTTGTCGATAAAATAAAGGAAACTCGGTGATTGTCTTATTTCAAGATGACAAAACCAAGTATGACAATTGCCTCTTTTTCTACATAAGAGAGAAACAAATACAGGTTGGTGTTAACATGGCAGAAGAGTCAAAACAAATATATGGCGGGCAGGCAGTCATAGAAGGAGTTATGTTTGGCGGTAGAGAATATACTGTTACAGCGGTTCGTCGTAAAGATAAATCGATTGAATTTTATCGTTTACCACGCGTTCGTAATAAAGCATTGTCTCTACTAAAGAAAATTCCATTTTTACGAGGTATTGCCGCTATTGTGGATGCAAGTGCGAATGGAGCGAAACATTTAAACTTTGCTTCAGAACGATTTGATGTCCACCCAGAAGAAGATGAACAACTTGCAAATAAAAAAGAAGAACAATCAAAATTAACGATGGTATTAGGAGTTGCAGCAGTTGGCGTTTTATCGTTCATATTCGGTAAAGTAATTTTCACAGCAGTTCCTGCACTTTTAGCTGAATTAACGAGACCGATTTTCCCATCTCATACAGGGCAAATCATTGTCGAAAGTGTCATTAAGCTCATGCTATTATTGAGCTATATATACTTCATTTCTTTAACCCCACTTATTAAGCGGGTATTTCAGTACCACGGTGCGGAACATAAAGTAATCAATGCTTATGAGAATAATCTTCCACTGACTGTAGAAAATGTTCAAAAGCAAACTCGCCTCCATTATCGCTGTGGCAGTAGCTTTATTATATTTACAGTCATTATTGGAATGTTTGTCTATTTCCTCGTCCCTACAGATCCGCTTTGGGCAAGGGTAGTAAACCGAATTTTATTAATTCCAGTTGTTCTCGGTATTTCTTTTGAAGTATTACAATTTACCAATCGATTACGAGATGTCCCTGTTTTACGAGTACTTGGATATCCAGGATTATGGCTGCAACTATTAACAACGAAAGAACCAACAGATGATCAAGCGGAAGTTGCAATCGCATCGTTTGAAGAATTATTACGTTTAGAAAACAAACAATAATTATTTAAAAATGGTGTTCAACTCCTTTCCTCATCGTTAATATACTAATTTTAATATATGTTTTTAGGAGGTGTCCCTTATGAACGGTCGTTCGTTTACATTCGCTATATTTGCGCTTATTATCGGATTGGCAATATTCGGCCTTGTTTCATCTGTTATTACAAATCCAATGGAAGTATTGAAAAACATTGGTATCATGTTAGCTGTCGTCGGTATCTTTTACTTACTCTACAAAATGTTTACAAACTCTAGTGGTTCTGCAAATTCGCAAAGCTCATATAAGCGTGCAGCGAAACAATCGAACCGCAAACACGGGAAACAAAATGTAGCACCCCTAAGTAATTCTTTCTTGAAACGAAATGCTTCTGATGACAAGGGGAAAAAGGGTAATTCTCCATCGTTGAAAAGAAAAAGAAAACAATCTCATTTAACTGTCATTGAAGGTAAAAAAAACAAAAAGAAAGACCGTGCTTCCTTTTAGGAAATACGGTCTTTTTTTATCCCGGTTGGTGCGGGGCTAATAATCAGTGGAAGATGTGAAAAACCCTACTGATTAAAGTTTCACTTTATATGTTGAAGCACTTCTTTCAAACTTTTCTCTTCCATACTTTCGATACGAAGGTGATGGTTTTCAAATTGCAAATTTCTTGTCACATCATTAGGTACGACGACACACTTTAATCCTGCTGCCACCGCTGCTTTCAATCCATTTAATGAATCTTCAAACACAACAGCTTCTGATGGTTCAATTCCTAATTCTTCTATCGTAACTTTATAAAGAGCTGGATCTGGTTTTACCTTCTCTACATCTTCTCGCGTTTTAATCACTTCAAAATAATCTCTAATTTGTAGCTCTTCTAAAAAACGAACGACCCACTCCCTAGATGAACTAGAGGCTAATGCGATTTTCAATCCAAGTTCTTTCGCTTCTTCTAAATATTCTTTTACCCCGCCACGCGCTTTTGGTATTTTCATTTTCTCTTTATGTAAAGTTGTTACTTTTCCCTTTAATGCATGCTCGTTAAATTTTTCTTTTAATTGCTCTTTTAAATATGCATAAAGCACTTCATCTGTCGTTCCAATACATTTTGCAAATTCCTCTAAAGGTAACTCGCCGCCGTATTCACGAACAGCATCTCTGAAAGAGTGAAACCATATTGTTTCTGTGTCCACAATTAATCCATCAAAATCAAAAATAATTGCTTTCATTATTCTCCCGTCCTTTTCGATTGAAATAAAAAAGGAAACGCCACACGTTCCCCTTAATTACTTTTCTCTTCATTTGCTTTTTGAACACCACGAAGTGTTTTTACTCGAACTTCATCTTGTTCAAAGTATTGTACTAAATCACCGATACGGTCAATTGATTCCCAACTTAAATGATGTTCAATTCCTTCTACATCATTATAAATTTTGCTTTCATCCACACCGATAATGCGCATAAACTGTTCTAACAATTCATGACGATATACGAGACGTTCACCGATTTTTTTACCTTTTGATGTTAATACAAGCCCTCTATATTTTTCATAAATTAGATATTCGTCTTTGTCTAATTTTTGTACCATTTTTGTTACAGAGGATGGATGTACACTAAGCGCTTCAGCAATATCAGATACACGGGCATAACCCTTTTCATCAATCAACAAATAAATTTGTTCAATATAATCTTCCATACTAGGGGTAGGCATCGGTTTCCTCCATCCAATTTCATTTTGCTTATTCCGTACGAAGCAATCAATAAAATGATACACCAGAAAGAATAACGTGACAAGGTGGAAACGAGCCTAAATATATAAAACAAAAAAAGAATCTAGATTCCCCTTATGTAAAATATTGAATTTCTGCATCTGGAAAATACTCATATATATAACCTCGTATTGTTTCTTCTAATACTTCCACATCATCCTTTTGATATACATATTTCCCAATACCGTATCGTCCCCATTTATATTTCCGCTTCTCTTCATCCATTTCAAGTTTCGTATTCGGATAACGTTCTTGAATGACTTTTTTGGCTGGTTTCGTAAAACGATGTTGAATTAATTCGAACGTTAAATTTGGTATCGTCATGTCTTTTAACGCATTGTACAATCGTTCAAACAATTCACGGTACCCTTCTTCCCACCCTTCATGCATATAAATTGGCGCAACAATAAAGCCAAGAGGATAATTAGCCCCCGCTACTTTACGAGCAGCCTCAATTCGCTCTTCAAATGGCGATGTCCCTGGTTCAAAGTTTTTAATAACATAACGTGAATTAATACTAAATCGAAAACGCGTTTTCCCATTATGCTTTGCATCTAATAAATGATCAACATGCGAATATTTCGTAACGAAACGTAAACGTCCATGTTCACTTTCTCCGATAAACTCTATCGCCCGCTTTAATGCATGTGTCAAATGATCAATTCCAACGATGTCTGATGTACACGCCGCTTCAAATCTTGTTATTTCAGGGGCCCTTTCATCCATATATTGCTTTGCCTTCTCAAAGATTTCATCTAAATTCACATACACCCTTACGTAAGGTTTACTCCCAAGTGTCGTTTGCAAATAACAATAATGACAATGTCCCATACACCCTGTTGCAAGCGGAATTGCATATTCAGCTGAAGGTTTTGATGTATCGAACTTTAACGTCTTCCTCACCCCAACGACAAGTGTTGCTTTTGCATTACGATACTTTTGCAATTCATTTTCCCCTGGAAAATTTCTAATTTGATTGTGTGATGTCGTTTCACGAATTTCTAATCCCATCTTCGTAAACTTCTCATAAAGCTCTTTTCCAAGCGGATATTCGAGTGCCCTCGGTTCAAAGTAAACGAGTTTTGGCATAAATGGTTTCATGTGCTTCCCTCCTCTCGTTAGTATGGGAAGCACATGAAAATTAACACAGATTAAAGTTTTCCACTTCAGTAACTTGCTTTGCAAGTTACTGACTGTTATAATTTGGATAACAGCTACCTTGCAAGGCAAGTTACCTGGATAAAAGGTGGTGAAATCATGCACAGCCAAATGTTAAAAGGTGTACTAGAAGGTTGCATTCTATATATCATTTCACAAGAAGAAGTGTACGGATATGAACTAAGTACAAAATTAAATAAACACGGCTTTACATTCGTAAGTGAAGGAAGCATCTATCCTTTATTGTTACGCATGCAAAAAGAGAAACTTATTGAAGGTACATTAAAGGCTTCCTCTCTTGGACCGAAGCGAAAATATTATCACGTAACTGATAAGGGATTAGAACAACTTGAAGAATTTAAAAAAAGTTGGGGAATGGTTTCAACGACGGTAAACAACTTATTACAAGGGGAGTGATAGGGATGAAGGCGAAAGATTTAATCGAATTAAATAATCAAAAGCGTAAATTATTAAATGCAGAAAATGAAACCACCTATAGTGACATGTTAATATACATCCGCCTAGCTAAAGTGCCAGAGTACCAAGCAGAAGAACTGCTAATTGAAATTCTAGATCACCTTATTGAAGCCCAGCAAGAAGAAAAAAGTACTTATGATATTTTTGGCGACGACTTACAGGCGTACTGTGACGAGCTAATTGCTGCTCTACCGAAGCAAAGTTTATGGGAACAATTATCGATTCCTTTATTTATAACTAGTTACCTGTTAGCAATATACTTTGCTATTTCTTCCGTAATTGCATTGGTATTTCCCTTATTTTCAAATGAAGCACGTTTTAAATTTGTACACATTGATTTCATTTATCTGCTCGCATTTATCTTGTCGGTACATCTTATGATACGTTTTATTTTCGATTTTATTAACACTGATTTATTTAAAAACACAACAACTATTTGGAGGCATATAGGAAGTTTTTTAATACGCCATAGCCTATGGATACTATTAATCGGTATTTCCTTTTTATTTATAAAAAAGCCCTATACTACTTTGCAAATTTCACCTTGGATTGGCGCTTTACTTGCCATCTCTTGCTATGCACTATATAAACTTTTCTTCAAAAAAGAATACTTAGAATTTAAAAAGGAGTAACGAGGTTATGACCGAAAAAGAAATGGTTAAGTTAAACAATGAAAAAAGAAAATTATTAACACCTGAAAACGAAGCTGCTTATGGTGATATGCTTATTTATTTACGCTTTACTAGCGTTCCGCAAAAGCAAATGGAAGAACTGCTATTAGAAATATTAGATCATCTTTTAGAAGCACAAGAAGATGATAAAAATGCTCATGATATTTTCGGAGAAGATTTAAAAGCTTACTGTGATGAATTAATTAATTCTTCAGAACATCAAAATCTTTTCCAACAAGCCGCCGTTATTGGGTTTGCAGTTAGTTTATTGTTAGCTATTCAAATTGGATACGATACATTTACTACTCTTATGCAAAAACTATTTACAGATACAAATCACTTAGGAATTCCATTTAGTATTCCCGGAACAATATTATCTGCTATCGTTTTAACAATCGGTGCTTTCATAACTTTTTCGTTATTTAGACGTTTTTCTTTTACAATACTGGTTTCCTGGAAACAAAAAGCACTCCTCTTATTATCAGTGTTTATACCTTTTATCTTATCAGTTTTTTCAAACGTATTTTTTAAAACACAACCATACTTATTTTATAATTTGTCTATTTGGCAAGGTGCTCTTGTTACACTTTCTTTTTATATTCTGTACAAATTTTTATATAAAACATCTAAATTTTAACAGCCTTTCAAACGGCTGTTTTTCTTCTGTCTAATTTTACAAATTGAAAAATTTCATAAAGAAAATAAGAAAAATGCAAAATAATTAAAGTTAATTGTTGACGTGATGCTTTTATTATCGGTATCATAAATCTTCGTGAGCAATTATTTTTCGTTATACGATTTTTTTATTATTATTGAATTTTTGAGAGGAGAAATTTGATGTCAGTTAAGAAGAAAACGCAAGTACGCACCGGCAAAATGGTACGTGAACTAATGTTAGCAGACGAAGATGTAAATGCTTCGCTAATTATGGTATATAGTGAAAACGGTGTAAACGCAGAAATTAAAATCGAGGGCTTAACGCCAAAATGTAACGAAGAATTATTTTTGAGCGGAAACGTGGATTGGAACAAGAGTGTTATTTATAAAATTGTTGATTTCACTGGGAACGCTGAGGTTGGTAAAGTTACATTAACAGCGATGAACAAAAATAATGTTTCTCTAGAAGTTGAACGCGTTATGTGGAGCAAAGAAAATAAAGAAGCTGCTGAGCAAGAAGAAACAGTTGTAGAAGCTACCCCGAAAAAAGAAGTAGTTGTAGAAGCTCCAAAAGCAGTTACACCTGCTCCAAAGCCTATTACGCGAGTAGAAACACCTGCTGCACCTAAACCTACTCCGGTACCAACGCCGAAGTCAGTAAGTGTTGAAGCAGCTATAGAACTATCTACTCCAGCACCTGTGAAAAAAGCAGTACCTACTCCAGTTACAAAGCAAGAGACAGCACCGGTTACTCCTACAAAACCGAAGCAACCTGCTTTGACTGAAACAAATACAAAACTACAAGAAAATTATGTTAAACTTGTGAAAAAGACAATTGAAGTTTGTCAAGATTACGAGCTTGGCATCGACATAGATGATTCTATTGAAGGATTAAAAAAAGAACTACAAAGCCAAGGTATTAGCGTTACATTCGACAAAGAAATTATGGACGTTGTAAGTCGCCTTCGTTCTTTACAAGATAAAGGAATCAAAGTAGAAAAAGTACTTAATTTACTATAAAAAATAAGGAGATGGCGGTCGCCATCTCCTTATTTTTTATAATTCCATTCATTACTTTCATACTTCTCTTTTGCTAAAGTTTGAACTTCATGAAGCTGTTCTTCTGTTAGTTCATATGGCACAAGCTCTATATCTAAACCTTTTTCAAATCCAGTTTCAAACGCTTTAATTAACTGTTCAATCGTAAATGTGCGGTCTGTTAATTCATTAATCGCTACCGCTTTAGAAGAAAACATATTTTTCATACGCTCTTTTACTCGCTCATTTGGGAATAAAAATAGGTCGTATAACTCATCTAAATCTATTTCTAACGGAATAGAACCGTGTTGTAATATAACACCTTTTTGACGTGTTTGAGCACTACCCGCGATTTTTCTTCCTTCAACTACAATCTCATACCAAGATGGTGCATCAAAACATACTCCTGAACGCGGATTTTTTAAATTCTCACGATCCGCTTCTGTTTTCGGAACTGCATAATACGCTTCTAATCCTAATGCCTTAAAACCGTCCAATAAGCCTTGCGAAATAATTCGGTATGCTTCTGTAACTGTTTTTGGCATATTCGGATGATCTTCAGACACAATAACACTGTACGTTAATTCTTTGTCATGTAGTACACCCCTGCCGCCTGTTTGACGACGAACGAATCCATATTTCTTTTCGTTAACTACATCCATATTTATATCTTTTTCAACACGCTGGAAATACCCGACTGTTAATGTTGGTACTTCCCATTCATAAAAACGAATTGTTGGTGACATTTTCTTTTCACTTTGCCAATTTAATAAACATTCATCTAACGCCATATTAAATGCTGGTGAACATTGACCAGAGTTAATATAACACCATTTTTCTTTTCCCATCCTGCACCTCATATAACCAATTATTTTTCACATTCTCTAGTCTACCAAATTCGACAAAATTTGTGAAAGAATACGAAATTTCTTCTTATATACAAATGAATCTGTTGCATAAATACATATGGGCATTATAATATTGAAAGTAGGATAAGAAAAAAGGGAGCGATAGAATCGTGTCAACAAACTTGATTATTATACTAGCCGCAATTGCAGCATTCATCGGCTACACTGTATGGATGTATTTCTATCAGAAAAAATTAATTAAAACACTTTCAGAAGATGAATTTCGCGCTGGCTACCGTAAAGCACAGCTTATCGATATTCGCGAAGCGGATGAATTTAACGCGGGACATATTTTAGGTGCGCGTAACATTCCATTATCACAAATTCGCCTTCGCCACAAAGAACTCCGCCAAGATCAACCGGTTTATTTATATTGCCAAAGCGGATTCCGTACAGGTCGTGCAGCTCAATACTTAAAAAAACAAGGCTACACAGATTTCTACCAATTAAAAGGTGGATTTAAATCTTGGTCAGGAAAAATTAAAAAGAAATAATATACAAAAAACTAGCTGCACGATACAGCTAGTTTTTTCATTCCATATTGTTCGCAATGTACAGCAGATTTTGTTTAATCACATCTTCAGCTTTCTCATCTACATTACGATATAATAGCTGATATTCAATCCCCTTCTCTTTCCATATAAGCGTAGCAAATTCGTCCCCTCGCTCGTAATCATCCTTATTTTTAAAATAAGCAGGTGCTCCATTATTCAATTTCATTTGTTCTTGAAATCGATTCTCTTCTACGAGGTATGGAAAACTGTAAGAAAAATTGGCCACTGTTAATTCTATATAATCGTGCCTTCCTTTCTCTTGTTGCTTATATTTAATCGTTAAGACAGCATTCTTCTTTCCCATCGTTCTTACCTCTCCCTTCACATCACTCGTAATGTCATAAGGTAAAAACGTTGGAACTTTAAACTTTGCCGGAAAATATTTTGGAAGTTCCTTTAGGGGAATCGGATCAGTAACACGGTCCTTAGCCCCTCCTGTTGTTCCTACAAATGTTTTTTCTTCTTGCATCGTTTGCTGAAATGAACATGAGCTAAGTATTACACTAGAAAACACGAAACAAATGATTCCTTTTTTCAATTTGTTTCCGCCCTTTCATACCGCTCTCTTAACGAGCGAAGCGTTTATACTCTCTTCTATTCGCTTCGTTATCAAACGCCTCCTCCGAAAACTTTCCACGTTATTCTCACACATTTTGACAAAAATTCTTTGCAGACATACAAAAAAGACCTCGCTATTCTTACGCCCAAATAAAAAGGTTACGCGAATAACAGAAGTCATGCTTATAACATAGATTGTGAAAAGCTTTTCAGGTCAAGATTTTTTTCATTCTTATTATTTTCCCCTTATAATTAAGTAAAGAGGTGATACATATGGCCAATATAAAACAAATTGCAAAAACTGCTGGTGTATCTATATCAACTGTTTCTCGTGTTCTTAATAATCATCCTTACGTAAAAGAAGAAAAGCGTAAGCGTGTTTTAGATGCAGTTGAAGAATTGAACTATGCAAAAAATATAAATGCTATCCATTTAATAAAGGGAAAAACGTATACAATCGGGGTTATGCTACCTTTTATTAATCTTCCGTACTTCAGCACGATCATTGAAGGAATCGGAAACGAAGCGTTAGCAGCTGGATATCATATTAATTTATGCCAAACGAATTACGATAGTATTGAAGAAATTCGCGTTCTTGAAATGATGAAAATGAAACAATTTGACGGGATGATTATTTGCTCTCGCACGAGTTCATGGGAACAAATTGAACCGTTCGCAAAATTTGCGCCTATTATTTCATGTGAAAAAATGAACCATCCCCTCATTTCATCTGTCTATGTAGATCATTACGAAGGATTCCGCCTTGGTACTTCCTATTTACTCAGTAAAGGTCATGAAAAAATCGGCATTTGTTTAGCAAGAAAAACAAGTGTTAATTCAATCGAGCGTGAAAAAGCTTTCGCCGACACTCTCCGTCACGAAGGAAAAACAGTACACCCTGATTGGATTTTCCATCAATGTTATACGATGCAGGACGGGGCAAAAATACTTCATCTTATTTTAAACATGAAAAATCGTCCAACCGCTATTTTCACAGCGAACGATCAAGTAGCTGCTGGTTTATTAACAGAGGCAAAAAAATATGGCATTCGCATACCTGAAGACCTCGCTATCCTGGGATTTGATAACCATGAAATTTCAAAAGCATTAGAAATTACAACTATTGAGCATCCCGGGCTCACAATGGGATCACGTGCTTTTTCTTTATTTCATAAACAGATACAAAACGAACACATTATTGGAAACTCAGAAGAACTTTCATTCCATTTAATTGAGCGAAAAACAGTCTAGAAAAGAGTGCCAACCATAGCACTCTTTTTTCAGTTCTTCACCTATTGACTTTATATTTTTTATCTCATATAATGAACCTAACGAACGGTAGGTAGGGGATGAAAATGACAGCAAACCGCATTAAAGCTGTAGCACTTTCTCATTTCGCGCGCTACGGCTACGAAGGAACTTCATTAGCAAATATTGCTCAAGAAGTTGGGATTAAAAAACCATCGATTTACGCACACTTTAAAGGAAAAGAAGAGCTATATTTTACATGCTTAGAATCCGCTCTTCAAAAAGATTTACAAAGCTTCACTGACGATATCGAAAATTTTTCAAAATCGTCTACTGAAGAATTGCTAGTAAATCTGTTAAAAGGTTATGCAAAACGATTTGGTGAAAGTGAAGAATCAATGTTTTGGTTACGAACTTCTTATTTTCCGCCGGATGCATTTCGCGAACAAATTATTGATAAAGCGAATGTACACATTGAAAATGTCGGAAAACTTTTATTCCCTGTGTTTAAAAGAGCAAGCGAACAAGATGAACTGCATAACATTGAAGTAAAAGACGCTTTGGAGGCTTTTTTATGCTTACTTGACGGTCTTATGGTTGAACTACTATACGCAGGTTTAAATCGTTTTGAGACACGTTTAGAAGCTTCTTGGAAAGTATTTTGGCGCGGCCTTTCAAACTGACGGATTGCTCCTTTGCAATGCGTCGTTTTTAAGCCCTTTACCTAACGACTGGTAGGAAGGAGAAATGACATATGGCATGGATTTATGTAATCATAGCTGGTATTATTGAAATCTTTTGGGTTATTGGACTTAAAAAAGCGGAGGCACCACTTGAGTGGGCTGGTGTTGCTCTATTAATTACAATTAGTTTCGTCTTATTATTTAGAGCATATAAAGATTTACCTGTCGGCACTGTATACGCAGTCTTTACAGGAATTGGAGCTGGTGGAATCGTTCTTACAGAGATTTTCATCTTCGGAGAACCTTTCTCTATCGTAAAAGTTTTATTAATTGGTTTAATCTTCTTCGGAGTAATTGGTTTAAAACGAGTAACAGAAGAAAAAGAAGCGAAGGAGGCCGCATAAAATGGCTTGGGTATTTTTAATTCTAGCTGGTATTTGTGAAATTGTTGGTGTACTCTTTATGAAAGTAGCCACTGAAAAGAAAGGCTGGGCACCAAAAGTTATTTTAATCGCTAACTTTGGCGTAAGCTTCTTCTTCTTATCTCTTGCAATGAACACATTACCGATGGGAACTGCTTACGCAATTTGGACTGGAATCGGAACTGCCGGAAGTGCACTTCTCGGTATTCTTATTTTCCGCGAGTCAGCGGATTGGCGTCGCCTTGCCTTCTTAAGCTGCATTCTATGCGGCGCTGTTGGCTTAAAATTATTAGGCTAACGTGAGGTGAATGTCATGTGGAAAGAAAAAGGAAAACAAATGTTAGCATGGATTACACTCGGGATCGTCATTCTATTACAAATAAGTTTTCATATAATAGAATGGTTGTTTCATAAAGTATTATCCATTCTTACATTCCTTCCTAACATGGCACTTGAAATTGCATCTATCGCTTGGTCAATTATTGCCTCCATTACAATCGTGATTATATGGAGTATCGCCAAGCTATGGAACAAGTTATTTAAAAAGGACAGTTCTTCTGAAAAGAAGTAACTGTCCTTTTTTTATCCCGCTATTCGCGGGCAGTAAGACCCCCACCTCAAAATTCGGCGAATGCGAGGGAGTTAGGTGGGAGTCGGGCTGCCCGTAAACGCCCGATTGGTGTGGGCTAATAATCAGTGGGGATGGACAAAACCCCCACTGATTAAAGTTTCACTTTATATTCATTCAGATTTTCTATAGAAATTTGATGCGATCAGACAAAGCAGACCAGCTATGACAATACTTATACCAATCCCTTTATGCAAATTAGGAAATGGCGATGGTATATCTGAGTAAAAATTTGCTAATATGAGACCACTTGAAAATAAAAGTACCCCTATTCTATATAACCATTTTCTTTTGTTCACCATTCTCCCTCCTAAAATTTTTCATACCCTTCTTTCCTTTGGACATACTACCTAAAAAAGGAGTGGATAGTATGCAGAATTCTATACATAAGCAAATCCTGTTTTTATTTTTCCTCTTTCTCATTTTCGTTATCGTTTTCAGCTTTATATTACATACTCCGAAAGATGTGCCTAATAGCCTTTCTGTTTATAAACTTTTGCTCTCGTATTGCCGTTATTGAAAAAGGTGCCTTTTATGAGGCACCTTTTAAAATTCTCTCTTCTCATACAATTTCACTGAAACGAAGATAGATACTATGAACATGCAAATTGAACTAACGAATAACACGCTGTTGTATAGTTGAATTTGTTCCAGGTTGATTTGAAACAAAGTTTCTAAAATAACAATCGGCGCCATGAATATTACTATCGTAATAAAAATAGTTTTTTTATACCCTAGCCAAAACGATATCGGTAAAACAAAGCTTAAATACACTAAAATAAAGCTAATACTAGCAACCATTGTCGTTTCGATAAATTCAAATAGGTTAACCCCACTCTTCATTCCCATTGTGAAACAACCGACCGTTACGCTTATAAAAAGAATAATAATTGCTACTATATATTTCGCATACACAATTTGTTTTCTCAATATTGGCAAACTATTTACTATAACTTCACTCTCATTTTTACTATCTGCTTCAAATGTTTTTACTGTTGCCCCAATTGTAATAATTACTGCCATAATTATGAACAGATTTTCCGTATCTGTTAAAGCCATATAAAAGAAAACAGGATACAATATGTACCAAATTAAAAATTTCCATTGAATGATGAAATCTTTTAAAATTAGTTGTTTCAACACTATTCTCCTCTCTCTTACAAATCACGCTCACTATACAAATTAATTGAGAATAACATAGACATGATATATAAAAGAAGCAGCCCTGCTATAAAACAAATATTTACGACTAAACTCGTGCTCCAAGCATTCTCTACATCTAACCATACGTTACTTACAATCAGTCCACTTAAATACCCAAATGCAATTCCGATGAAAGGAGCAATTTGTTTTGCACTGCTATATCCTACTGAAAATTCGATTGGGAGTACAATCATGCTATAAACCAATCCTCCCGTTATTCCGCCAAGAATCTCTCCCCATAGCATAAATACAGTTATATGTTCATTTTGTAACTGGATTAAACCAACTACAAGTGAGAAAATCCCACCTAAAGCAACTAAAATACTTACAAATATGTATTTTGCTATGACAATTTCTTTACGTTGTAACGGTAAACTATTTACTAGCATTTCACTTTTATTTTTCCCCTCATAACTCATTGACAGTACCATGCCAAGAAAAGGTATAGATAAGCTAATCGTCATAAGGAAGCTATCACTACGAAAATCAACAATAGCAAGGAAAAACAAACATATAAGATACGCAAACCCTAACTTTCTTTGCAACACTATATCTTTTAAGACTAATTGCTTGATCATGTTTTACACCTCCTAGTATGAAAAGAGCCTCTTCTATAACTCTGCCTCCTGAAACATTTTCATTGAGAGCAACATTGATATGACTATACTTACTAACACTCCGATACCAAGAACACTCATTGATAATGTAGCATCTTGAGAGTGAAGTACTTTTAGCATGATTATTTCATCACCAAAAATATTGCACATAAGGCCAATCATACCCATTAAAGGAAAAATCATAATCACATTCAAGACAGTAATAGCTTTATATCCTCCAATGTAATTAGTAGGTATCGTTACTACACAATAAATCAAAGTTGCTACTATTGCTGAAAATATTGCATATCCAGGAATAACTATATCTCTGTCCAACAAAATATTTCCTAATATTACGACTATAGAAGTTATACTCAAACCGACTATAATAAATAATGTGCTTGAAATATATTTAGCTATAACTATCTCTTTTCTCATTATAGGCAAGCTCACTAATACTTTTTCTGCTTTACTTTTCTCATCATAATAAAAAGAAATATATATAATCGTACTACATGTTATAAATAATCCTATTGCAATCCCCATCGGGTCGACGGAATTCTTAGAAATAGATAAAATAGGTATTAAAAAATAGAAAGGAAACATCTTCTTCTGTAAGAAAAACTCCTTCAAAATCAACTGTTGCATCTGAATTCTCCTCTCTATACATCACGCGCTTCATAAATTTTGATCGTAAGAAACATAGAAGCGATATAAATACTGACTAATGTAATGAATCCAACTATAAATACACCAATATGCATAGGATTCATAATCCACTCTAGGAATGAAGGTGTTGTTTCATTCAGCCCATCACTAATAAATATCCAAAGTATCCCACCCACTCCTATTGATGCTGCTGATACTAGACTTCTTACTACATTCGATTTTATAGCATAATAACTAGGGAAAAAGGTGACAACTAAAAATACGGCGTAAACAACCCCATTTACTACTCCATACCACGGAATTTCAATGTATAGATTAGGATGATATGCACCGATATCGCCAAAAACAGCAATACCTCTTATAAGGAAAATAAACAACATAGTAGAGAACATACCCCCTACAATAAATATTGCACTGGAAATATATCTAGCAATTATGATATCTTTTCTACTTAACGGTAAACTATTAATAATAATGTCACTGGTATTCCGTTCATCAATTACGATTAACATCGTAATTGATGAAAGCGTTACAAATAAACAACTCATAGGAAACAGCATTCCATCACCGTTTTCAAATAAAAAGAATATAAAGGGTATAGTAAGATACACTGGCCATATCCCTCGAAAAAAGAACAAATCTTTATATACGAGCTGATGCATAGGTACCTCTCCCTTTCGCGGTGTAAACGATAATATCATCTAATGTAGGCTTTTCTAGTACAACCTCATTTCCAAACCAATCGACAATTGCTTGTTTATCCTTCGCTAAACCTTCGAAACCAAACTTATTTTTTCGTAATCCAGCAAATAGCTCCTTTCCTTCTTGATCTAATAAATCATTACTTCCCTTTACGATTACGTAGTTCCCCATTAGTTCATCTTTCTCACCAGTAAATATAATTTCTCCATCGTTAATGAACGTAATATAATCTGCGATGCGCTCTAAGTCTGTTGTAATGTGCGTTGAGAATAATACGGATACTTCATCCTCCATTACAATCTCTTGCAGCATATCAAGTAATTCACTTCGAACAACTGGATCCAATCCTGCTGTTGGTTCATCCATAATAATGAATTCCGCATGGTGTGAAAGTGCGATTGCAATCGCAAATTTCATTTTCATCCCTTTGGATAACTCTTTAATCTTTTTATACGTTGGAACTTGTAATCTCTGCATATACGATTGATACTGCTTTTCGTCCCACTTTTTATATAACGGTGCAATAATCCGTTTCATTTGCTCACACGTTAAATCTTCGTAATAATGATTTTCATCATACACAAAACCGATATTTTGTTTTATTTCCTTTTCGGCTTTCTTATTGTCCTTACCAAAAATTTTTATATCACCGCTCTCTTTTCTGATTAAATTCATAATCATTTTGATCGTCGTACTTTTTCCAGCTCCATTCGGTCCGATAAATCCCATAATATATCCACGTGGCAATGTAAAACTTACATTTTTCACTGAGAAATCTTGATAAGTTTTACAAACGTTTTTTAGCTCTAACATCTCTTATTCCCCCTTGTATAAACACGCAATCATCTGTTGCAACTCTTCCAGTGAAAGCTGCAACACTTTACTTTCATTCACAATCTCTTCCACTTTACTTTCCAATAGACGTAGCCGCTGTTCTTTTAATAGTTCATTATTTTTACGTGAAACATAAGTCCCCTTCCCAGCAACAGTTTCTATATATCCTTCTTTTTCAAGCTCCTCGTATGCACGCTTCGTTGTAATTACACTAATTTGTAATTCCTTCGCTAAGCTACGAATAGACGGTAATTGGTCTCCACCCTTTAAACCACCATTTAAAATAAGCTGGCTTAATTGTTTTCTTATTTGCACATAAATAGGGTCTTGGGAAGAATTCGAAATAATAATATTCATGTTTTCCTCCAGTGTGTGTATATACTGTATATACCTTGTATACACAGTATATACACAACATCCTATTTTTGGCAAGAAAAAAAGACCAACATTTTCCTGTTGGTCTTTCGTATATGTATCACTTTTCAAAGCGATCTAACATTTCGTCTCTCATTCCGAAACTAACAACCGCAATTCCTACATACATAAAAAGAAGGAATGCTGGATGAACTGTATTGTACCAGCTGCTATCAACAATTAAATAAATCGTTAACGCCACAACAAGAACAAACGCTAAAATAAACATATAAAAGTGTCGTGTATTACCCATGATAAACTCCTCTCTTCTCTCTTCACCATTCAACAGTATATTGTATCGAATAATTCGATATGACTCAAGGTTAACTTTCTGTTATGTAATCAAGTTCTACCTTTACAATGTCCTCACACGCTATTGAAATGATTGTTCCTTGTTTATCAATCGCTGTCACTTCTCTATTATCCATTACACGGTGCGCTACTCTTTCTAACACTTTCCCTTGGTCTCGGTAACAAAATTCTTTTACATCTTTAATTGTTTCTCCATTTTCTAAATGGTATACCATTCTATAACATCGATATCCCACACTTCCACCCCCGTCTTGCTCGTTTTTTCACATATACATAAAAATGAGTAATTTCTACCTCATCACATCTTCTTAATTTCAATAAAATTCTAACAAAAATAAATACTTTTATCAAACCGACTTTTTCAACAAAATCACCTATAAAACCGCATCTTTACAGCAATATGAAACAAAAAATATAAATTTTTAACATTTTTTTCATTCTAGCCACACCAATTTTGCAAAAAAAAGAACCCGCATGTAGCGAGTTCTTTTTTTTGCAATCACACTTGTACAGGTGCTAGCTTTTCATAACGTAAAACTGGTTTACGAGCAGCCAATGTTTCATCTAAACGTTTTATTACTGTTGTATGTGGTGCTTCTTGTACAACTTCTGGATTTTCTTCTACCTCTTTAGCAATTTGAATCATCTTATCAATGAAACCATCTAATGTTTCTTTTGATTCTGTTTCTGTTGGCTCAATCATAATACATTCTTCCACATTTAATGGGAAGTAAATTGTTGGTGGATGGTAACCGAAATCAAGCAGACGTTTTGCAATATCTAATGTACGTACACCAAGTTTCTTTTGACGACGACCAGATAATACAAATTCATGCTTGCAATGTCTATCGAACGGAAGATCATAGAATGGTGCTAATCTTCTCATCATATAGTTCGCATTTAATACAGCATACTCAGTTACTGCACGCAAGCCATCTGGGCCCATAGAACGAATATATGTGTATGCACGAACGTTAATTCCGAAGTTACCATAGAATGGTTTCACACGCCCAATTGCTTCTGGACGATCATAGTTAAAGTGATAGCCATTTTCTGTTTTCTCCAAAATCGGTTTTGGTAAGTACGGAATTAAATCAGCTTTCACACCTACTGGACCAGAACCTGGACCACCGCCGCCATGCGGACCTGTAAATGTTTTATGAAGGTTTAAATGAACAACGTCAAATCCCATATCTCCTGGGCGTGCTTGGCTTAATACCGCATTTAAGTTTGCACCATCATAGTATAATTTACCGCCTGCGTTATGGACGATTTCTGCCATTTCTAAAATATTTTCTTCGAATAGGCCTAATGTATTTGGATTTGTTAACATAAGTGCTGCTGTTTCTTCGTTTACAACACGTTTTAAATCATCTAAGTCAACAAGACCATGTTCATTTGATTTCACCGTAATTGTTTCAAAACCAGCTACTGTTGCAGACGCCGGGTTTGTTCCGTGAGCAGAGTCAGGAACAATTACTTTCGTACGGTTAAAGTCACCGTTCGCTTCATGATATGCACGAATCAACATTAATCCTGTCCATTCTCCGTGTGCACCAGCTGCTGGTTGTAACGTAACAGTATCCATACCTGTAATTTCAATTAAATGTTCTTGTAAGTCATACATTAATTCCATTGCACCTTGCACTGTCTTTTCATCTTGAAGTGGATGAATATTTGCAAATCCTGCGAAACGAGCTACGTTTTCATTAATTTTAGGATTATACTTCATCGTACAAGACCCAAGTGGATAGAATCCTGAATCCACACCGTGGTTACGGTTTGAAAGCGCTGTGTAATGGCGCATAATATCAAGTTCAGATACTTCTGGAAGCTCTGCATCTTCTACTCGAATATAATCACTCTCAAACACATCTTCTAATTTTACTTCTTCTACATCTAATTTGGGTAAGCTATATCCTACGCGTCCTTCTTTAGTCACTTCAAAAATAAGTGCTTGGTCTTGGTTCTTCATTGGATAGCCCCCATTTCGTTTACAAGTGTGTCAATTTCCTCTTTTGTACGAAGCTCTGTTACTGCTACAAGCATATGATTTTCATGCTCTTTATAATCACGGCCTAGGTCGTAACCACCGATAATATTCTTTTGTATTAATACATCATTTATTTCTTTAACTGGACGTTTGCAATCTACAACAAATTCATTAAAGAATGGTCCAGCGAACGTTACAGTGAAGCCTTTCGCTTCGAATTGACGTTTTGCATATTGTGCTTTAGAAATGTTTTGACGTGCCATTTCTTTTACACCTTGTTTGCCAAGTGCCGTCATTGCAACAGAAGCTGCTAATGCATTTAACGCTTGGTTTGAACAAATGTTAGACGTCGCTTTATCACGGCGAATATGCTGTTCACGTGCTTGTAACGTTAATACAAATCCACGTTTACCATCTGAATCTACAGTTTGTCCGACAAGACGTCCTGGAATTTTACGCATAAATGCTTTCGTTGTTGCAAAGTAACCACAGTGCGGTCCACCAAACTGCGTTGGGATACCGAATGGTTGTGCATCACCGATTACAACATCAGCACCGAATTTTCCTGGCGGTGTTAATGCACCTAATGATAATGGATTTGAAGAAACGATAAATAATGATTTTTGTTGATGAACGATTTTTTCGATATCAGCTAACTTTTCCACTTGTCCGAAGAAGTTTGGATATTGAACGATTACACAAGCAACTGTATCATCTACTTCACTTTGTAATACTTCTAAATCTGTTACACCGTTTTTATGATCAATTTCAACAACTTCAAGATTTTGACCTTTTGCATATGTTTCAAGTACCGCTCTTGATTCTGGATGAACTGCCTTAGATACAAGAATTTTCTTTTTGCGAGTATGACCAGCTGCTAGCATTGCCGCTTCAGCTAAAGCTGTACCTCCGTCATACATAGAAGAGTTTGCTACATCCATTCCTGTTAATTCACAAATCATTGTTTGGAATTCAAAAATTGCTTGTAATTCCCCTTGTGAAATTTCTGGTTGGTATGGTGTGTAAGCTGTATAAAACTCTGAACGAGAAATAACATGATCAACAATTACTGGAGCGTAATGATCGTATACACCTGCTCCTAAGAAAGAAGCATATTCTTTTAAATTAGCATTTTTACTAGCCATTTGAGATAACTCTTTTAAAAGCTCTGGCTCTGATTTTGCTTCTTTAATTTTTAAATCCCCTTTAAAACGAACACTCTCTGGAATATCAGAGAATAATTCGTCGATCGTTTGAACGCCGATCGTTTGTAACATTTCTTTTTTGTCTTCTTCTGTCATTGGAAGATAACGATGCAACATGAAATCTACCCCTCTCCCCGTTACTTTGAACGTTTATAAAATGGTGTTGGAACAACTACTGCTTTGACGCGTTTATTACGAATTTCAATTTCTACTTCTGTATCAACTGCTGCGTATTTTACATCAATTAGTGCTAAACCAATGCTTTTCTTTAACGTTGGAGATTGTGTACCACTCGTTACTTCCCCGATTTTTTCTTCTCCTATAAATACAGGGTAATGCGTACGAGGAATACCGCGTTCGATTACTTCGATGCCGACTAATTTACGAGATGCACCGTTTTCTTTTTGCTCTTTTAACGTTTCTTTTCCAAAGAAATCTGCTTCTTTATTTGGTTTTACCGCAAAGCCAATTCCCGCTTCAATCGGTGTAATATCTTTTGATAACTCTTGTCCGTATAACGGAAGTGTTGCTTCGAAGCGAAGTGTATCACGAGCACCTAAGCCACATGGTTTTAAGCCCTCTTCTGCTCCCACTTCAAGAAGTTTCTCCCAAAGTTTTGCTGCCTCTTCACTCTTACAGTAAATTTCGAATCCATCTTCACCTGTGTAACCTGTACGAGATACAAGTGCAGGAATTCCATCTACAAGAATATTATTTTTAAATTTAAAGAACTTAATTTCTTTCAAATCTTCTGACACAACTTTTTGTAAAATGCCTTCTGCTTTTGGTCCTTGAATTGCAAGCTGCGCAACTTCACTAGAAACATTGACTACTTTCGCATCGCCAATTACATGGCTAGCTAACCATTCGTAATCTTTCTCGATATTTGACGCATTGATTACTAATAAATAGTCTTCTTCACCACGTTTGTAGATTAATAAATCATCTACTGTGCCACCATTTTCATAGCACATAGCTGTATATTGTGCGCCCCCTACCTTTAAGGTAGATACGTCATTTGTAACAACACGTTGTAAAAATGCTAAACTATCTACACCTTTTACCTCTACTTCTCCCATATGAGATACATCGAACAAACCTGCTCCTGTACGTACAGCTTCATGTTCCTCTTTAATGCTTGAAAATTGAACTGGTAATTCCCAACCACCGAAGTCGACTGTTTTCCCACCATACTTCGCGTATACATCAAATAACGGTGTACGTTGTAATGTAATCATGCTCTTTCCCCCTTATGCTCTGACAAATCAATAAAAGTTGCTTCCCATATCTAAACATTTTCATTCTGAAAAGATAGGATATACGGAATCTCACTATATTTTTTTATGAAAGCGTAAATAAAAAAGTGCTTTCTTGGATAAAATACGAAAGATTCCACACATTTCACACCATTATCCTAACATCATTCGCTATATTTCATCAATATTCTAGCATAAAAAATAATTTAGAATTTTTTATTCTTAATCCTATTAAATACAACTTTTAAGATTTAGACCTTTATCGTTGTCTATTCTTTAACTTTTAGTAATTGTGATAGCGCCTTATTACAAGGCTTATAATAAAGATTTTTTTAATAATCACTTTAGTTTATAAAAGGTGGGAGAGTCTTAATGAATGTCGATATTTCCGTAGATCGAACGTGGCAAAATAATTTTTTAAAAAGAATTGATGAAGATGGCCCTTGGACAAATTGGGATTTATATCATTTAGCTTATAAAACAGAGAAATCGTTACTCGTCCCTACTTTTGATGGATTGCAAGCACCGAAACATTTATCACATTTCACGCCGCTTCCACATCAATTAGAGGTCGCTCAAAATGTCATTGAACAAATGAATGGTAAAGCGATTCTAGCAGACGAAGTCGGACTTGGAAAAACGATTGAAGCTGGACTTATTTTAAAAGAATATATGGTTCGAGGACTTGTAAAAAAGGTACTCATTCTCGTTCCAGCTTCTCTCGTATCTCAATGGGCGTATGAACTAAACACAAAATTTTTTATTCCTGCGGTCGCTCAAAAGAAAAGTTATTCTTGGGAACAAGCTGATGTCATCGTTTCATCAATCGATACTGCGAAACGTTCACCGCATCGCGATATCGTTTTAAACCTAGAGTATGACCTTATTATTATCGATGAAGCACATAAACTAAAAAATAATAAAACAAAAAACTATGAATTTGCACAGCGATTAAAAAAGAAGTTTTGTTTATTACTAACTGCAACTCCTGTTCAAAATAAAATCGATGAAATCTTCAACCTCGTTTCTTTATTAAAACCAGGTCATTTAGGCAATCAATCTAATTTTGAAGAATATTACGCTTCTAAAAATCGTTCCACTGAATCCGATGAAGATTTAAAAGCTCTTATCAATAAAGTAATGGTTCGAAATAGACGCAATAACACTGGCATTGATTGGCCGAAGAGGCATGTACGAACAATCTTCGTTGAATTCAATGAAGAAGAACAAGCTTTGTATAATGAAATTGAAAATTGGCGTGGACAAGATGCCGTCACATCTGCTTTCTCATCCTTAACTTTAAAACGGGAAGCATGTAGTAGTCGTGAAGCTGTTTACTATTCATTAAAAAAACATGTAGAAAAAAGACAGAAAGAAAATGAGCACTACATAAAGGACCCACATATTGATGTGCTGATGGACAAAATTAATCATATTCCGTTCAACTCCAAAGCAAATAAAGCACTAGAGCTTATAAAAGAAGTTGACGATAAAGTCATTATCTTCACTGAATATAGAGCTTCACAAATGTATTTACAATGGTTCTTACAACAACATGGCATTTCCTCTGTTCCATTTCGCGGTGGATTTAAGCGCGGGAAGAAAGATTGGATGAAGGAGCTTTTCCAAAATCATGCCCAAGTATTAATTGCGACCGAAGCCGGTGGTGAAGGAATTAACTTACAATTTTGTAGCCATATGATTAATTACGACTTACCGTGGAATCCAATGCGACTCGAGCAAAGGATTGGACGTATTCACCGTCTTGGACAAAAAAATGATGTTCATATTTATAACTTAGCAACAAAGCATACTGTTGAAGAGCACATTTTAAAACTACTATATGAAAAAATTAATTTATTTGAACGTGTAATCGGTGAACTCGATGAAATTTTAACGAGAATCAACATGAAAAATATTGATGCGCATATTCAAGAAATTTTCGCTCAGTCAAAAAGCGAAGGTGAAATTCGAATCAAGATGGAAAATTTGACATCTATTATCGATTTTGCGAAGCGCAATGAAGCAGAGGTGCAAGACTATGCAGCAAAATGAAATTCATAATTACTTATATAACTTTTTTGAGGCGAATAACTGCGAAATTTTAGAACGTTCCCCTCACCTATTAGACGTGCAGTTAACAATTGAAATGGATAAATTATTAATGAACCGCCCTTTCTATTGGCACTATCTTGAAAAAACAGGAGGCGTTCCGAACCCGATGCGCCTTACTCTTATTACAAATCCGGAAAACGAA
This sequence comes from Bacillus sp. DB-2, assembly GCF_003315125.1. Taxonomy (NCBI): domain Bacteria; kingdom Bacillati; phylum Bacillota; class Bacilli; order Caryophanales; family Bacillaceae; genus Bacillus; species Bacillus sp. DB-2. The sequence continues at coordinate 49,134 of NZ_QNRN01000001.1, forward strand.
GAAAATGACGGTGAACTTATTCATTACGGTTCACCACGTTTGCATCAAATATTTGAAACAACAAAAGAACTAGGTTCATACATACGTTTATATGAGGAAGTGAAACATAGCGGGGCAACTCATACCCCCCTTCATCCTTGGCTTGGTGTAAATATAAAAGTATCTTATCAATGCGACCGAAAAAAAGACATACTTCATTCCATCGGTATTCATCTTATTTCTGGGACAATGATTGCAAACTTTCATGACACTTTAGCAGAGATCAAACTCACACCGAAAATACCTGATTTTTGTTTTACTCTTTCGCCTATCATTAAGCCACAAAGTGGCTTACAACGTATAGAGGATGCTTTAAAAAATATAATCGCAGAAGATGACCATACGTGGGCAAAAGAAGCGAGAGTGCGTTGGAATCACGATTTAGACCTTTTAAATCGATTTTACGAAGATAGCGATGAACTTCCAGAAAGCTATGAAATTGAAAAGCAAGCATTACAAGAACAATACGAACCACGCATTACAATACAAATTATAAACGGTGGTCTCTTTTATGTTACCGCACATCATTTTCTATCTTAAAGAAAGCTCCTTCAGATTGAAGGAGCTTCTTTTAAGATATGTTCCCAGCCTATTCTCTATCTTCATTACGCTCTTGCTGTTTTTTCTCTGTCATACGTTTCTGATATGCACGATCCTTTGCACTTACATGGTTTGCATCAGTTGGCAGATTCTCTTTTGAACGACCAATTCCATTACTCATCTTTTTCGCCTCCTTTTTGCATGTTTCAAAATGCATCTTTATTTTCAGCTAGAGGCACAATCCTTATACAAAAAAATAAGAGCAGCCAGTAGCTGCTCTTACTCATTCACGTATTTTTGAAACATATCATGGATGCCTTGATTTACGAGGTTCGAGATCTGTTCGTCAGATTTATTCGGATAACGATCACGCAATCTGATAGATGCCTTCACCATTAAATTTTCTAATACAGAACGGCCACCTTCTCCATAAATAATTTCAGCATACTTAACAAGTCTTCCATCCTCTAATGTTGCTGGATTATGATTGAAGAAAAATTTACTCATTGTCTCCACCTCTCTCTTTGATAACGTTTACATTTATATAGATTATTTATGTTATTTATTTCACAATATTGTATGCATGTATATTTAATTGGTTTCATTATAAAGCAACATATCAATAGTAAATATGTGATTTTCCGTCCATTTTGTGAACAAACCAAAAATGAAAGCGCTTCCTTTATTATATACTAAAAAAACTTACTACGCTAGGGGCAATTTTTTAATCTACTAATCATCTACTTTTCTTTTTTTCATTAACCTTATACAATTTTCAGAAATTATATTATAAAATATATGTATGACTTAAGGAGGCCATGTATGAATCAAAATAAAAAAGCTATATTAGATCTTGTCTTTTATCTCGTATTCCCATTCCTCATTTGGAAATTTGCAAAATCTTATATCGATCCTTATTACGCAATGTTAATTTCCTCTGTTCCGGGGATTATTTATACACTGTATACCTTTAAAAAAGAAAAACAGCTTAACGTTACAGGGTTCTTTATTTTAATTACACTTATTTCTAATACAGCGGTAGACTTAATATCTGGGTCGGCTGAACGAATGCTATGGAATGATGCATATTATCATATCGTACTTGGCTGCATCGTTATATGTACAATCTTTATAAAAAAACCACTCATGTTATATTTCGCAGCTGATATCGCAGCACTGCAAGGTCATGATCGTGATAAAAGCCGTGAGCTTTATCGTGATAGTCGTATATATCCAGCACTGCAATATTTAACACTATTTTTCGGCCTTCAATTTATATTAAAAAGCTTCTTGAAAATCTATTTCATCTCTGTTTTCGGTGTAGATGGATATGGTGAAATGAGAGCTATTATGACCGCTGTTGGCTGGGGGATTTCTATTTGTATCGGAATTGGATTTGTATGGGTAAACAATAAAATACATGCGGTTACTGAGGAAAAAGAGTCTGTGCAATAAACAAAAATCCCCTAGCATCTTGTTATACTAGGGGATTTTTGTTTTGCTAAACATATTACGAAAAAGTTAGCTTGATTTTTTTCTTTTATTTTTTACATTTCGATAAAACAAAGCAGCGCTCAGTGGCATAACACCAAACCATTTATTTAAGAATGGCTCTTTCTCCGCACGACGTTGTTGTTTCTGTTGTTTTCGATCCTCTTTTGGAGCATCCATATATGACACAAATTGCTGTGTCACAAAGCGTACATAATCATTAGTAGACATATTATCATCACCTCTACTTGATTAGTATGTCCACTTTTTTATTCATTAATCTTTTGCTTTAATTCATTCATAATTTGTTTTACCGATTTATTCGTCGTATCGATATGAATATGAGCCTCTTCATAATGAGCTCGGCGCGATTCAAATTTCATCACAAATGCATCTATATCTTTCTTCTGAAATAGTGGACGTGTCGTATCTTCACGAAGCCTTTCTGCAATTACATGTGGATCACAATATAAATACACGACAGTTCCATTTTCCTTCATCCACTTTCGATTTTCCGCTCGTTCAATAATCCCTCCACCAGTTGTAATAATTACATTCTGAACCGGTAGTGAACGTAACATTTCACTTTCATATTCGCGAAAAGCCATTTCGCCTTCTTCTGCAAAAATATACCGAATCGCTTTCTCTTTCTGCTCTTCGATTTTTTGATCTGTATCTACAACTTCCATATGGAGTTCTTTACTTAAAGCTTTTCCAATTGTTGTTTTCCCAGCTCCCATATAGCCGGTTATGTATATAGATTTCATTTTCGTTCCTCTCAATCATCCGTTATTATTTGTTATTATAACGAAAGATGTTACTTTATTTAATAAAAAAAACGTTTTGTTCTTCTTGTAAAATGAAGAACAAAACGTAACATACTCGCTTTTACTTATAAGTACCTCTTCTCACCCACTGCGTTGCAATCCATTTCTCACCTTTCGTTACAGGTGCTCCTCCATGTAACGTAAGCTCATTTAGTGATTGATCTTGATAAAAGTACTCAAAGTATACTGCCATTCCCTTTCTAGGGTGTACAGAAAGATTTAATTTCGGAAAGAATGTTTCTCCGCCTTCTTCTACATCATTTAAGTACATCACAAGAGTACTTATACGATTATTAGCAGCTGATCTACTATGTTCCGCAAAATAATCATAGTGCGCTTTATATTCTTGATCTACTTCATAATTTAAAATGTGCAATCCTTCTCCATGCGCTACAGGAACATTCGTGATAGATGAAATTCGTTTTTCAATCTTCGAAGTTAGTTCATTCTCTTCCAAAAATGCACCGCTACTCGTTCGAATATCATTTACATCACGTGATGAACCAACTTTAGAACGTTCCATCTTACTTTTAGACAATTCAATTAATTTGTCGCACTCTTCATCACTTAATACATTTGCTAATACGACAATAAGAGGTTCTTCGAATTTTGAAATAATTTGTATTTCCCTATCCTCTGTCATAATCGTATTTCCTTTATGATCAAAAATAGTTTGTTCCTTATTTTCACCTATTTGATTGTTGTTTGTCATTTCCTTATCTCCCTAGAAAAAAATGATTGGATAGCATGAATATATCATATTCTTTCTACCTTTCTCTTTTTTGAGAAAATTTAAACTTTTGACCATCGTTTTATCCCTTCCCTCACAGAAATTAACTCACTCCACAATAGGAATTAGTGGTTCTCTCCCACGTATTTTACACACTATCCTTCTACCCAATCAAATATTTTATTATCCTTTTTCCTATAGTGAAAGCTCACTGTATAGAAAACTCTCTGTTTTGTAACACATTGCAACGAAATGATAATAGCATCATTTTCAAAGACGTACTTTCCACTCACTTCTCCTCTTTCATACTGAAATAAAAAAACATCCTCTTTTTCTTTTTGCTGTAACTCTCTTTTTATATCTGAAATAGCTCGATCAACAAGTTCCTCCATGAAAAAACTTTGTTCTATTTCAGAATAAAATTTTTTATCCGAAAGTAACATATTCGTTTCGTACATCAAAAAAGAAATGAATAAAATAAGAAAAATAATTGTTCCTGGCATTGCAAATCCATCTTGTTTTCTCATGTTTCTATCTCAATTTCACTATAGCGCACAGCCACGCCTTCATATATTTCACCACTTATATCTTTCACATATATATATAACAAATGAGGTGTTAATTTATACGAAATCGCTTCAATCCTTTGTAATATAAATTCCCTTCCGCGCATATTTACTTTTCTTATTAAATTACTATTCAACTTTTCATACGTCACCTGATCACCATTACGAAGTTGGAAGCGTAAAATATTCCCACCGTTTTCTAGTGCTATCTTCCTCCCACTTGATACTTCACGAAACTCTAATTGCATTTGTCCTAAAAACACATCCCACTCCCAGTCATTTAATCCTTTTGAATGTGTATTTTCTATCCCCATAATATGAAGACGCGGTAAAAGTAAAAAGAACATTGATAAAAGCAACAAACATGCAATCATTTCTATTAATGTAAATCCCGCTTCTTTTTTATTTTTCCTTTGCATAAAGGCATTGCTCCATCGCGTTTCCTCTCATATCTTTCCACATCGTACAAACTTCATCTCCTCTCCAATATGTGTAATATACAATTCCTTTTATGACTTGCTCTTTTACTCGCTTTTCCTCATTCTCATACTTAAATAAGGCCGCTTCTTTTTTTAATAATATTAATGCTTTATAGCTCATTTTTATATTTTTTCTTTCTTGCATAATTAATAATGTTTGCGGGAGCAATAACGATACCGCCATCATTATTAAACTTAACGCTACAACCATTTCAACCATTACTGATCCTTTTTGACACTTCACGATACGTAAATCTCCCTCTTCCAAGCTGAAATACAATCTCATATTTATACCCTCGATAGGAAAGTAAAATCGTACCACCCCTATTAATATTCCCGCTCGGATTATATGTCATTGGATTTGGAAAGGTATGCAGATCAATTTGGACATCTTTATCATATTCTCCCTTAGCAATTAAAAGGGCTGTCTCCGATTCCGAAATATAATACATATGTTTCTCTTTAAACCAGCGTAACGTATAATGTTTTTGACGCTTAATCGCTAACTGCTGCATATACAAAATATCATTTGAAAACTGTTTCAAAAACTGCTCAACTTTTTGTTTTTCATGTAATGAAGTAACGTTAAAATGCGTAACAACACTCAGTACAGAAATAGCAAATAAGACAAGTAGCATTTCTAAAAGAGTAAAACCTTTTTGCTTCACGATTTTCCAGCTGATACCGTACCATCATCGGAAATATGGATTGGTTCACCTTTCGGGCAAGTTTTTGAAGTAATATACTTTCCTGTTTCAAGTTCCTCTATTGATGGAATCTTATTATGTTGCAAGTGATATGCTTGTATTTGTGCTTCTATAGATTTCACATAGGCTGCACATCCTTTTCCTTGGACGGATGAGCGCTGTGTAACTACATTTGGAATAATTAATAGTAATAATACAGTTATGACAACCATAACTAATAACATTTCTAAAAGAGTAAAACCCTCCTCATTCTGCATGTAAATGCCCCCTATATAGAATTCATCATTTGAAACATCGGCATAATCATCGCTAAGTACATCAAAATGACTATAACCCCAAGACATGTAAATAAAATGGGTTGAATCACAAATAACATACGTTTAATTTTTTGTTCTACCTTTTCAATAATGAGCTCACTGTAATCACCAAGCTCATTTGCTAAATTACCGTTTGCTTGTCCATGCGTAATGATATAAGAAAGTTCTTTCTCATAATAACCGCTTTTATCAATAATAGATTGTAACGGTTCTCCTGCAATTAATTGCCGCTCAATTCGGTCTGCTTCATACTGAAAGAACGGATGATACTTTTGCTTCATCATTATTGTTAATGCTTCGTGTACCGACAATCCACCGTGTAATAAACCACTTAATTGAGTGGAAAAATAATGCGAATGATTTAAAATAAGAAATGTTTTCATAAGGGGAATACGGATCATAATCTTTACCTTTTGAGTAGGCGGAAGTTTTCGGAAATAAAATATATATAAACTAAATCCCGTTATAACGATAAGAACAATCATATAAATGAAGTAGGGTAATAATTTAATTGCAACTAAAATTTGCTCCGTAAGTGGTGGTGCTGTAGAACGTAAAGAACTATACATCATTTCAAACTGAGGCAATAAAATGAGGTTAAAAACAGAAAGCATAATCATTAAAAAAAATGATAAAAACATAGGATATCGCATTACTTTCATCATATCTTTCCTATATTTATCTTTCTTGTAAAGAAGTACGCTCCCTTGTTGCAAAGCAAAAGAAATGTCACCATGTCGCTCTGCATAAAACAAATAACTTAACATCTCAGAGTGAAACATTAATTGGTGAAAAGAAGCGTGCAAACTTTGTCCATTTTTCAATCCCTCGATCATACGCTGTAACTGTAATTTCTTCCCTAATGGTAGTTGCAACTGCAAAAATTCTAACGCCTGCAAAAGTGAGTAACCTTTCTCTAATAAATCACTTAATCTTTTACATAATAATGCTTGATCACTTAAACTCCATTTTCTCTTAAACATATACATCTTCTTCTAAAAAGCCTAAAGCATACCCTTTTCGAACCGACGATTCCAACGTTTTATAGTGATACGTAACATGTTCTCCACTAGCTTCTTTAATCGCTTGTTTTAATTCATATCCATATAACAGTTCATAAATGCTTGCCTGTCTCACTTTCCTCATTGATTTACATAAAGTTGCACACTTCCCTCTGCAAAATGGACATTTTAATTCGACGAGCCGCTGAGCAGCTACTGCTAATAATGATTGTTCAATTTCTTGCCTTGTAATACCATAATCCATAAATCGTAGTATCGCTCCTTTCGCATCATTTGTATGCAAGGTTGTCATTACTAAATGTCCCGTCAAACTGGCCCTTACAGCTACTTTTGCTGTTTCTTCATCACGAATTTCGCCAACTAAAATAATATCTGGATCATGACGCAAAATAGCCTTTAATCCCGTTTTATATGTGATACCAGCTTTTTCATTTATTTGAATTTGTAATAAACCGTCTTTTCTTTGCTCAACTGGATCTTCCAGTGTAATGATGCGACGTGTTTTCCATTTTCTAGCTACTTCTAATAACGCATACATTGTTGTTGTTTTTCCAGAACCAGTCGGCCCAGTAAATACGAGTAACCCATGCGAATGCTTTAAAAAAGAGAATAATTTTTCCGTTGAACTTGGAAATAACGAAAGGTGAGACAACGGCTGAGCAGATGCTTGTAAATGGAGGCGAATAACGAGACTTTCTTGATATACTGTTGGAAGTGTTGAAAGGCGTAAATACACTTCTTGTCCATCAATTTGTAAGTACAACGAACCATTTTGAGGTTTTCTCCTCTCTCCTATATCCATTGATGCTAAAAATTTAAAGTGCGAAACAAGCTTTTCTCCAAATCCCTTTTCAATACACCGTTTCGTAATTAAATCTTTTCCAATACGTAATTGAATCGCCACATCCTTCTGCCTGGGCACAATATGTAAGTCCGATGCTTGCACCCCACAAGCTTCTTTCATAATCATATTTGCAAAAAGCTCGACACTGTTCATCAAGTTTCCCTCCTCACTATGTATATATCATGAAAAAATGCACAAGAAAAATTAGAGATTTTGTATTTTCACTAGGATAAAAAGGGAAAATATGTTTGTGAAATTATGAACAATTTCTGAATTATTGTCTGAAATTACCTATATGGAAGTTTATCTGTATTATAATGTTAATATCTTGGATAAAGTGATAAAGGTGGAGATCCTAATGGAACAAGCTTTAAAAATTACAGGTGTGTTATCTGACCCTACTCGTTATTACATTTATAAATATATTTCGCAAAAGCATAATTACGTAACTGTACAAGAAATTGCAGATGAGTTTAACATTCATCCAAACGTAGCGCGTTTACATTTATCTAAATTAGAAGATGTTAATATGCTCAAATCAGAAACAAAAAAAACTGGGAAAGGCGGAAGACCAAGCAGACTATACGTCTTGTCTCAAGATGTCATCCAGTTACAATTCCCATTTCGCGATTATCAATTATTAGCGCAGATAGCATTTAATTCACTGCTAAGCTTAGGTAGTGCTGGTGAAAAAGCGCTATATGAAACAGGGAAACAATTCGGCAAAGAATTAATGCAACAACATATGCATCGCTTAAATGTAAGTGCAGAAGCATTGACGATAGAACAAAAAATGCTAATCGCAAAAGAAGCATTCTCAACAGCGGGCTTATCCCCTGCTTTTGAATTAAGTACAGATGGCACAAAAATTTTCTATGATGTACACAATTGCCCGTTTAAAGAAGTTGCTGCGCATCATCCAACTGAAATTTGTAACATGCACGGAGATATGATGAAAGGGATTTTTGAAATCTTATTCCCGAACGTCGAATTAACACGAAACGATAGTCTACTAGATGGATGCAAATCTTGTAACTATAAAGTGAAACTTTAATCAGTGGGGGGTGTTCTTCCCCCACTGATTATTAGCTTTCACCAATCGGGCTTTTACGGGCAGTTATCTCCCACCTAACTTCTTTGCTCAAGCCGAATTTTGAGGTGGGAGTTTTACTGCCAACAAATAGCGGGATAAAGTTCAAATTTAGTTTTTCAACTAAGAAGAAGTCAATATTATAATTGACTTCTTTTTATACGAATGAATATTTACAATAGTTAGAAAAATAAACTATAATGAAAAGAGGTTTTACTTTTTTTAGAAAAGGAGGGAGATGGCATGGAGCGCATGTTTCGCGTTCTCGGCTTTTGGACTGGAATTTTCTCGGTTATGTTTTACGTAGGGGATATGCATTCGACTGCACTACTATTTTTAGGACAAACAGGATTCTTCGTACTTTTAAGTTATTTAAAATTAACAGAGCGTATGTATATATACGTATTCGGGGCATATTTAACCGTTTTCTTCATCGGATTTACATGGTACACAACATTTTTACTTGTCCCTGGAGCTGGGCATTAAGAGATGGCAAATTGCCATCTTTTTTTTAATCCCGCAATTCCCTAGTTGACTTATAGGTTTTATTACCTTATATTCTATATAACACATTGGAATTAGGGGGAATCAACATGAATACACTGCTTGTCGGGATTAACATCACAGTCATGCTCATTTTAGTTGGCGTATTGTATTATATGCAACGTAAGCATGTATCTTTTAATAAACGTGTATTTACTGCTTTAGGAGTCGGAATTATCTTTGGTCTTATATTACAATTTATTTATGAACCTACTTCTAAAGTAATTATCGAATCAAATACCTGGTTTAGTTTAATTGGTAACGGTTATGTGAAATTACTTCAAATGATCGTTATGCCACTTATTTTAGTATCTATTATTTCAGCATTTACAAAATTACAATTAACGAAAAACCTTGGTAAAATCAGTGGTCTTATTATCGGAATTTTAATTCTTACTACAGGAATTGCCGCAGCTGTCGGTATAGCTGCAAGCGCAGGATTTGATGTATCAGCGACAGGATTACAACAAGGTGATGCAGAATCTGCTCGTCTGAAATTAGTAGAAGAAAGATTTACCTCTATTGAAAAGACAACAATTCCAGACAAATTGTTAGAACTGTTGCCTACGAATCCTTTTCTTGATTTAACAGGTGCTCGTCCAACATCAACAATTTCTGTTGTAATATTTGCAGCCTTTATCGGGATTGCCTTTATAGGTGTAAAACGAAAATATCCAGAACAAGCAGAGCTATTTAAGAAAATGCTTGATGCTGTATATGCAATCGTAATGCGTATGGTAACATTAATTTTACGTCTTACTCCATACGGCGTATTAGCTCTGATGGCAAAGACAGTTGCTGGTAGCGATATTAACGCTATTTTAAAACTTGGTAACTTCGTGTTAGCATCTTACGTAGCTCTTATCGTAATGTTTATCATTCACTTATTATTAATCGCATTATCTGGTTTAAATCCAATTCAATATTTGAAAAAAGTGTTCCCTGTATTAACATTTGCATTCACATCTCGCTCTAGTGCTGGTGCAATGCCATTAAATATTGAAGCTCAAAAAGAAAAGCTTGGTATTTCTGAAGGAATCGCTAACTTCGCTGCATCCTTTGGGGTATCTATCGGTCAAAACGGTTGCGCAGGTATTTACCCAGCAATGCTTGCTATGATGGTCGCTCCAACTGTAGGAATCGATCCATTACAACCACAATTTATTTTAACTTTAATCGCTGTCGTTGCTATTAGCTCATTCGGTGTTGCCGGCGTGGGTGGCGGTGCAACATTCGCAGCGTTAATCGTACTATCTACAATGAACTTACCAATCGGCATTGTCGCTCTTGTTATCTCGGTTGAACCATTAATCGATATGGGTCGTACGGCTCTTAACGTAAGTGGTTCTATGACAGCAGGTCTTATTTCTAGTAAATGGCTTGGTGAATTAGATCAAGATACGTACAATCAAGATGATGTAAAAACTGGTGAAATTGCTTCATAATAAAAAAGGACGCTAACAAAAATGTTAGCGTCCTTTTTTATTTCTTTTCATCTTCCTCTTTATCTTTTAAACATAAGGCATAACATATTGTTTCAAACACTATGTATAAAGCTCTACCGATTACTTCAACCATAGTAAAACACCACCTGTATATTAGAATAGATAATTATAAATAAATTATATATCTTTTCGGATTTTTATAAAAATTACATTTTTGTAAGGTTTTATAAAAACCAATCTTTATACTTCTACTAAAAACTCTTCTAGTTGCTCTTTTAACTCCAATGTAAAATCTCGTTCTTTATACTTCATTTCTATCTCCTTACACATAAAAAAAGAGAATACAATAACATATTCTCTTTTCTCAAATATATTTCACTATCTCACAGCCCGTCCCTTTCACAAATAGCCATTTTGCTCACACCATTTATGAAATTGTCCTACATCTACTCCAACTAACACGATATCCTTTAGCTCTACAGCAATACTTTGTTCCCCAATTACAATAGCAAAATGGGATTCTAATTGTTTTTCATTTTTCTTTACAGTTCCAATTCGGTTCCGATGCGGCCCATCTTTTATATATGCTTTTTGTCCTACAATATCAAAGTTCAAGATTCTCACCTCTTTTACTGCGCTCAAATTGGAAATACAATCTCCACCTCGGAAAATTTCCTTTCATTGCACTATTTCTCTATATATATGACGAAACAATAAAAGAGTCCTTCCTTCTTTACAATTATTTTTTCTTTGTTTCATTTTTATGATTGAAACGTAAAGTTTATAATAAAATACACTTGGAAGCGCTTTCTACGTATTTTTTTATGTTATAATATAAAAGTAGAACTTCGTAAAGAGGGTTAAAAAATGAATACAAACATGATTAACAAAGTAATTGAAGCATTAAAAGTATATGGCTTTCAGGATGTATCATTCTGTGAAGAAACGAAGCAATTTTTATTTCATAACGAAACCGATATTATGAGCGGCTATGCAGAAATAACATATAGTAGTCAATTCGAAAAATTTAACGTACAAATTCATCCAATTGAAACGCATCACCAAGCAGAGTTACAAGAGGTTGAAAGACATATACAAGCTTGCATACGAAAAGTAGAGTATTTAAATGCACTTCTTACTGGACAAACAAAGCTAGATGATAAAATTATTATTATGTAAAAAAAAAGAACGTGAAGCTATCACGTTCTTTTTCATTATACGTTCATTTTCCCCTTCAGCTGTAATCCTGTAACAGATTCTAATACATCCATCGCTTCTTCAAACGTCATATCAAAAATTGTCTTCTCTTCTATATAGGGAAACTGTCTAAAGCGCTTTTCTAACATTTTCACTGCATCCGATGTGAAGTTTGCGCTATCAATGCCAAATTCTGTTTCAAGAAGCACAATCCAATCTAACACATGAAAACCTAATCCATTTACGAATGAAATAAGTTTTTCTTCTGGCTGTGGAGATAAGAATACATTTCGCTCCAGCTCACTGAAAAGTTCTTCTCCTAAAATTCCTGCTAACTCATCATCATGTTCGCGTTCAATAATCTCTTCATAACCGTAATCATCAACAAGCTCTTCTACTTCTTCACTATCCGCAAAAAGCAATTGACTAAGAATTGCATCTTTCTTAAATTCACTGTTTTGTACAACCTCTAAAAAACTTGTTTCCCATCCATTTTCTAATTTCATATTTATAACTCCTTTATATGCTTTACTTATAATAACTGTGCCCAAAATAGCCTAATGGTAACCTTCACTCTTTTTTTGCAAAAAATATTTCTCGCTGCATTCCCACGTCTAACATTCCACCTTATTCAATATATATGAGACAAGTCCCTCAATTTCTCCTTTGAAAATATCAACTTCTCGTAAATGGGAGAATGTAGTTTGCAACTCCTTGCCCCTGTGATATATATAAATTTTCTTTTCTAAAGCAATTGCCATCCCTAATTCTGTATGACTTCCATTCCCACCCTCTAGTATGAGTAAGAAAACATCAGCTTCTCGTATCGCTTCTTGTTCTTCTTCACCAATCTTTTGCAATTGTTCTCTATTGGTTGCTCTTTCATTTTTCGTCCAATCATATGTATGCTGCCATCCCACTTCTTTCAACTGGCTTGATACGAAACGAACAAGATGTTTATTTTGAAATCCTGAAGCAATATAAAATTTCATTTATATTCACTCCTTAAATATGTATGGGGAAACTCCTTTTTTAGCGTTAATGGGATTTTTTCAAAAAAAATCCCCATCCTTAGAACTTATTTGCGTTTCAATGATGGGGTGCCTCATGATCTTCTTTTATTTTTTGTTTTTTATAACTTTCATCAGCTAACATTTCTAGTTCAGCTGTTATTTCTGATTTTTCAAGCTCTCGTTCTTGTGAAAATTTCCGTGAAATATAAACAATAACACTACCAACGTACAACACAAAGCATATAATAAGTGCAGTATTTTCATAGAGACTTAGCTCCAACACAGTCACTCCTAATCCATTCGTATTTTCACGCTTAATCAATTGGAATTTCCCTATTAACCATTTGTTACCCCGCTATTTGAGGGCAGTAAGACCCCCACCTCAAAATTCAGCGAAAACAAAGAAGTTAGGTATGGGATTAACTGCCCGTAAAAGCCCGATTGGTGAGGGCTAATAATCAGTGGGGATGAACCCCCCACTGATTAAAGTTTCACTTTATTGTAACATAAAAATATCAATTCTTGGAATCTTTCATCCTACTAAAAAAGACATGATTGTTTAATCATGCCTCTGAAATATGTTGAATGATAGTTTTAATCGCTTCTTTCCCATTATATTTTTTTAATGCTGTTTTATACGTCTCATTATTATGAGATAGCTCTTCTATATGCTTTATAAGTGAGTTCACCGTTACATCCTCTTCATATAATACCGATGCATACCCTTGTCTTTTAAAGGATTCAGCATTTAAAATTTGATCTCCACGGCTTGCAAATTTCGATAACGGAATTAACACCATCGGCTTTTGCATTGTTAAAAATTCAAAAATCGCGTTGGATCCCGCACGTGAAATAACAAAATCTGTTGCTGCTAATATATCCGGCAACTCTTCATGTACATATTCAAATTGTCTATATCCTTCTTTATTTTGTAAGGATTCATCAAGATTTCCTTTTCCGCAAAGATGCACAATTTGATAATTTTTCAGAAGATCTGGAAGTGCCGATCGAACCGTTTCATTAATTTTCTTTGCGCCTAAACTTCCTCCCATAACAGTAATAACTGATTTCTTCCGGGAAAACCCTAGAAACTTTAAACCTTTTTCAAGATTTCCTCTTAGTACGTCTTCACGTACAGGCGATCCTGTATATATTACTTTTTCTTTCGGTAAATGTTTCGCTGCTTCTTCAAATGTAACAAATATTTTCGAGGCAAAACGGAGCGCAATTTTATTTGCTAGTCCAGGTGTCATATCAGATTCATGTAATAAAACTGGCACCCTATTTAGCCACCCTCCTATTACGACTGGTACGGATACGAAACCACCTTTTGAAAAAATAACATCCGGTTTTAGTTTACGAATTGTTACGTACGCATCCATAACACCCTTCATCACGAGAAAAGGATCTTTTATATTTTTCAAATCAAAATAACGACGTAGCTTCCCGCTTGCAATACTATGGTATGGGATTCCTTCTTTTTCTATAATCGTTTTCTCAATCCCTTGATGAGAACCAATATAAGAGATATCCCAGTTCTGCTTTTGTAAATGTGGAATAATTGCTAAATTAGGTGTTACATGCCCGGCCGAACCGCCACCTGTAAAGACTATTTTTTTCATACGTCTCCCCCTTCTACACTATAGTACACTAAAATACCTTGCCTCAGGGTGAGAAAATACCATAGCCGTTACAGACGCTTCTGGCTCCATCATAAATCCTTCTGTTAATGAAATACCTATTTCTTCTGGATGAATTAAGCGAAATAATTTTTCTTGATCAGCAAGTTCTGGGCATGCTGGATAACCAAATGATACGCGTATTCCTCTATATTTTGTACGGAATCTCTCTTCCATCGTCAGTTCAGGTGAATCTGGAATTCCCCAACGATCACGAATGAGCATATGTGTTTTTTCAGCAAGTCCTTCTGCTAATTCAAGTGCTAACGACTGAATCGCATGACTGCGTAAATAATCTCCCTTCGCCTTCCATTCCTCTGCAATATCTCGAACCCCTTCTCCAACGGTAACAGATAAGAAAGCGACATAATCCATCTCATCTCCAATCGGGCGTATATAATCTCCTAAAGTACGGTATGGTGCTTTCCCTTGTCTCGGAAATTCAAATCGCTCTATAATACGTGTGTGATCTTCCGGATCGTATATAATTATATTTTGTCCATCACTTTGCGCCGGGAAAAATTGATACACCGCTTTTGGGCGTAACCAAAATTGTCCTTCTTGTAATAATTCATCAATTAAATCATTTAGCTCATGTGCTCTTTTATCCCCTTCTTGCAAGAGTTTTTTTACGTTTCCTTTTAACCCAAGATGGTGTCCAATTAACATTTGTCTATTTAAAAACGGTGCAAGATGAAGGGCAGGAATATCCCGTAATACAACTCGTTTCGTCGAATCTGGCACTATAACAGTTGCTTTTGGCAACGGCTCAATAACTGCAGGAATTTCTATTTCTTTCTCCTCTTGTTTCACAATATGAAGATGGCGTTCCTTTTTATCTCGCTTCATCTTTTCACGTTCTTCTTCTTTTTGTAATTTGTTAATAATATCAAGACCTGTCATTGCATCACTTGCATAACATACGAGCCCTTTATAAGATGGAGAAATACGATTATCTGTAAATTTCCTCGTTAGTGCTGCACCACCTACAACAATTGGAATATCAATATTCGCTGCTTTTAAATCTTCAGCAGTCGTTACCATTTGTTGCGCTGATTTTACTAACAAACCAGAAAGGCCAATAATATCAGGTTTCTTTTCTTGTACTTCTTGAACAATTCGATCCGAACGAACATTAATTCCTAAATTAATAATTTCATATCCGTTATTTGATAAAATAATTTCAACAAGGTTTTTCCCAATATCATGTACGTCTCCTTTAACAGTCGCTAATAATACTTTCCCTTTTTTTGCACTCTCACTAGATTCCATATGTGGCTCTAAATAACTTACGGCAGCTTTCATACTTTCAGCACTTTGCAATACTTCAGCAACGATAAGCTCATTACCATTAAATAATCGCCCCACCTCATCCATTCCTGTCATAAGCGGCCCGTTAATAATATCCAGAGGTTTTCGTCCTTCTGTAAGCGCGAGACTTAGATCTTCTTGTAGTCCTTGCTTCGTACCTTCTACAATATAATTTGCCAGTCGTTCATCAAGTGTTAGCGTTTCTTGTATAACGACATCTTTCTTTTTGGCAACACGATAAAAGTTTGTAAATTTTTCTAACGTCTCTTTCGTCGTTTCAAATAATAATGCATCCGCAAGACGTTTTTCTTCCTCTGGAATTAACGCATAGCGTTCTAATTTTTCCGTATTAACAATCGCATAATCTAATCCTGCTTTCGTTGCATGATATAGAAAGACAGAGTTTAATACTTCACGTCCAGCTGGTGGTAAACCAAAAGATATATTACTCACACCTAGAATCGTTAAACATTCTGGTAACGCTTCTTTAATAAGACGAATTCCTTCTATAGTCGCTGCCGCTGAACCTATATATTCTTCATCACCTGTTCCTACAGGAAACACAAGCGCATCAAAAATAATATCAGATGGGCGTATACCATACTTTTTCGTTAGTAATTCATAGCTTCTTTTAGCAATCTCTATCTTTCTTTCTGCACTAACTGCCATACCATCTTCATCAATTGTCCCTACAACTATCGCAGCACCGTATTTCCGAAGAAGGGGTGTCACTTTTTCAAAACGTTCTTCTCCATCCTCTAAATTAATAGAATTGATAACACCTTTTCCTTGAATATAAGTAAGAGCTTTCGCCATAACATTTTCATCTGTTGAATCAATCATAATCGGTACTTTTAACACTTTCGTAACTTCTGCCAAGAATCTTTCCATATCTTCTATTTCATCACGATCAGGGTCTGCCATACAAATATCAATAATATGAGCATTTTTCTTCACTTGCGCTCTTGCCACTTCAGCAGCCTCTTCAAATTTCCCTTCTGCTACTAATCTTTTAAACTTACGCGATCCAATTACATTCGTCCTTTCTCCAACAAATAAAGGCCTCATAGAATCATCATATTGCAACGCTTCTAGTCCACTAATTCCATGTCCAACCCTTTCATGATGCTCACGAGGATTAATCGAGGCAAGCGCTGATTTCATTACACGTATATGTTCTGGTGTTGTGCCACAACAACCACCAATAATATTAATCCATCCTTCTTCAGCAAAACGTTTTACTTTTTCAGCAAGTGACGCTGGAGATTCGTGATAATGCCCATCTTCATCAGGAAGACCAGCGTTTGGATAACACGAAATATAACACTCCGATAAATCAGATAGGGAACGTATATGTTCCCTCATAAATTCTGGACCAGTAGCACAGTTTAATCCAACCGATAATGGCTTCATATGCTCTACCGATAAATAAAAGGCTTCGATCGTTTGACCCGCTAAAGTCGTTCCCATCGGTTCAATTGTTCCAGAAATCATAATAGGTACTATTTTGTTTAGTTCTTCAAACGCCGATTGAATTCCAATGTACGCAGCTTTCACATTACGCATATCTTGACTCGTTTCAACGAGTAATACATCAACTTCTCCTCTTAATAGTCCTCTCGCTTGCCTTGTATAGGCTTCAATTAACTCTTCAAAAGTCACACCACCTGTAACACTAATCGCTTTCGTCGTTGGTCCCATCGCTCCCGCAACATACACTTCTTTCCCACTTTCTTTAACCGCTTGCTTCGCCAAAAGCGCTGCCCTTTCGTTTAACTCTTCATCTAAATGAGACAATGCATAATCACTTAATACAATATTTGTTGCACCAAACGTATTCGTTTCAATAATATCTGCTCCAGCTTCAATGTAGACTTTATGAATATTTAAAATAACATCCGGTCTTGTTTTTACTAAATATTCATTACAACCTTCGTATTCTTCTCCTCCAAAATCTTCCGCTGTTAAGTCTTCTTGCTGGATCATCGTTCCCATTGCACCATCTAATATTAAAATTTCATGTTGTAATCTCTCTTCTATTCGTTTCATCAATTAATACCTTCTTTCACTTCTTGCTTTTCTCTCACATATTTCACGAGATGTTCTGTAATTTCATATTTTAAAAACGGTGTAATAAGATAAATACCGTTAAAGTATTTCATCGCCGCATCGATCAACTCCTGTGAAATACGAATCCCTTCCTCTATGGCTGCCTCTTTCGTTTCATGTCCATCCATTCTTTGTCTTATCTCTTCAGGGAGAGTAATACCCGGCACTTCAAAATGAAGAAAATCTGCGTTCCGCTTACTTACTAACGGCATAATTCCAATAAAGATAGGTTGTTCCAAATGCTTTGTCGCTTCATATACTTCTTCTATTAAAGCAACATCATATATCGGCTGCGTTAAGAAATATTCAGCACCAGCATCAATTTTTCGTTCCATTCGCTTGACCGCTGCTTTTAAATGCCTTACATGAGGATTGAATGCCCCTCCGACAGAAAATCTTGTTGCCGGACCAATTGATTTCCCTAAAATAGAGCGTCCGTCGTTCATCTCTTTAATCATTTTAATGAGCTCTATCGATGACAAATCATATACAGAAGTTGCACCTGGGAAATCACCAACGCGCGCTGGATCACCAGTTAAAGCTAGCACTTCCTCCATACCTAATGCTGATAATCCAAGTAAGTGAGACTGTAGTCCAATGACGTTATGGTCTCTACACGTTAAATGCGTCAATACTGGAATATCATGCTTCGTTAATAATGCACCCATAGCCATATTCGAAACACGAGGAGATGCTAATGAATTATCTGCTAGAGTAATAGCATCCGCTCCAGCCCTTTTCAGTGCTCTTGCCCCTTCAAAAAAACGCTGCGTGTCTAACGTTTTCGGTGGATCTAATTCCACTACAACTGTCGTTTGTTTCTTTGCCTTTTCTGCTAGAGTAACATGAGCTCTCGAACGCTTCTCATGTGTATGGACCACTTTAGGCCTTTGAATCGTCTCCTTTGCTATTACAGGTGCAACATTTAGAGTAGCACGTTTCATTCCTTCAATATGTTCCGGGGTAGTACCACAACAACCACCTAATAAACGAATACCTTGTTCAATAAATTTCGGTGTCATTTCTTCAAAATACGCTGGACTTCCCTCATATACGTAACGCCCTTCCACATAATTCGGGAGACCTGCATTCGGATATGCTGATAAATAGCCATTTTGAGGAATCGATATCATTTTGAAAGCTTCCGTCATGTGAAGCGGGCCTAGTTGACAGTTCAACCCAACAACATTGGCACCGTAATCTAAAAGCTGTTTTAATATTTCATTGACATCATTCCCATTTTGAGTCGTACCTGCCTCATGTAACGCTAACTGAGCAACAATCGGAATATTCGTTTGTTTACGCAATACTTTAACCGCATGCAATAATTCAAATTCATCATAAAAAGTTTCTAATAGTAATCCATCAACCTGTTCTTCTAGTAAAGCACCTGCCTGCTCAAGTAACATAAATTCTCGCTCTATATCAGTCGTTGTAACAGCACCAATATGTTTCATACCTCCAATTGTCCCTAAAATTGCATTCCGATCTGTTACTGATGCTTTCGCAATATTCACTGCCGCTTTATTAATTTGGACAACTTGATTTTCTAGACCATACATGCGGAGTTTCGCTTCATTCGCACCATACGTATTCGTTTGAATAACATCCGCTCCAGCAGCTACATATTGTTTATGGATCGATATAATTAAGTCCGGGTCAGACAAATTCAATTCTTCAAAACTACTTTGTAAACCATGCGAATGTAATAACGTTCCAACCGCACCATCACCTATTACAATTCCTTTTGATAATAAATCTAGTAATTTCACGAATCTCCCTCATTTCTATCAATATAAAAACCCCCTCTTCACTTTGAAGAGGGGGACATAATTGTTCCTCCTCTTATTATGCAAAACACACGTTTTGCAGGTTTTAGCACCGTTTCAAACATTTAGTTTGAAGGTTGCCGGGTTTCACAGGGCCTTTCCCTCCACCGCTCTCAATAAGAGTTTGTCTTTATTATTTTATTTATGTAGCTAAAAGGAAATACGTTCCCCTTTTAACAATGTTTGTTAATTTTTTATAAATTTAGCACGCACTAAAATAAAAGTCAATGACACTTGCGGAAAAATAAAAATTATTTAAAATAAAGTTGCAATTCAAATATCTTTTGTTGTAAAGTTAAAACCATAATAAAATTTCATACGAACATTCTTATCTAGAGAGGTAGAGGGACTGGCCCTTTGACGCCTCAGCAACCATTAACATTCATTCGTTAATAAGGTGCTAATTCCAGCAAATTGTGAAAGATTTGACAGATGAGAAGAAGACTCTATTCAATCCGAAAGCCTTCTTCTTAGAAGGCTTTTTTTATTTTCACTTAGTCGTTCACTTTAAAAAGGGGGAATTTTCACATGTCAACAATCGAAACAAAACTAGCACAAATCGGGAACCGTAGCGAAGCTACAACAGGAACGGTTAATCCACCTGTTTATTTCTCAACTGCTTATCGTCACGAAGGAATTGGTAAATCTACTGGATTTGACTATTCAAGAACTGGAAATCCGACTCGTGGCCTTTTAGAACAGGCAATTGCAGACTTAGAAAGCGGTGAGCAAGGGTATGCCTGTAGTTCAGGAATGGCGGCTGTTCTCCTTGTCCTTTCACTATTCCGTTCCGGAGATGAGCTTATCGTATCTGAAGACTTATACGGGGGAACATATCGTCTATTTTCCGAACATGAAGACAAGTGGAATATTCGATGTAGATACGTAGATACACAATCTATTAAACAAATTGAGCAAGCAATCACATCTCAAACGAAGGCTATTTTCATAGAAACACCGACTAATCCATTAATGCAAGTAACTGATATCGTAAGTGTAGCAAGTGTAGCGAAAAGGCACGGACTACTTCTTATTGTAGATAACACGTTCTATACACCTTATATACAGCAACCATTAACAGAAGGTGCAAACATCGTCCTTCATAGCGCAACTAAATATTTAGGCGGTCATAACGATGTACTAAGCGGACTTGTCGTTGCGAAAGGGAAATCTCTTTGCGAGGAGCTTGCTCATTATCATAATGCCTCTGGTGCTGTCTTAAGCCCGTTTGATTCATGGCTATTAATTCGAGGGATGAAGACTTTAGCACTTCGCATGAAACAGCATGAAGAAAACGCTCATGCAATTGTTGCTTATTTAAATGATGAAGATGGTGTGACAGATGTATTTTATCCAGGAAGAGGTGGTATGATTTCATTTCGCCTTCAAGATGAAACTTGGATTAATCCTTTCTTACAATCTTTATCCTTAATTACATTTGCTGAAAGTCTTGGCGGCGTCGAAAGTTTAATGACTTATCCAGCAACGCAAACTCATGCCGACATTCCAGAAGATGTTCGAACAGCACGTGGTGTGTGTAATCGTCTTCTCCGTTTTTCAGTCGGCATCGAAAATAGCAACGACTTAATTCAAGACTTAAAGCAAGCAATTAAACTTGTAAAAGAAGGTGTAAGAATATGAGTTATTCCATAGATACGCTTTTACTGCATAATCAATACAAGCATGACTCACACACAGGAGCTGTTAACGTTCCCATCTATAACACATCAACATTCCATCAGTTTGATGTAGATGCTTTCGGAAAGTATGACTATAGTAGATCTGGAAATCCAACACGTGAAGCTCTTGAAGATATCATTGCTTTATTAGAAGGCGGGACAAAAGGATTTGCCTTTGCATCAGGCATTGCAGCCATTTCTACTGCATTTCTCCTTCTTTCACAAGGTGACCATGTTCTTATTTCAGAAGATGTATATGGAGGCACTTATCGAATTGTTACTGAAGTTCTCTCCCGTTATGGTGTTTCACATACATTTGTTGATATGACCAATGTGGAAGAAGTAAAAGAAAACATTAAACCAAATACGAAGCTCTTTTATGTAGAAACACCTTCTAACCCACTTTTAAAAGTGACAGATATTCGTGCTGTTTCTAATCTTGCAAAATCTATTGGTGCTCTTACTTTTGTTGATAATACATTTTTGACACCACTATTTCAAAAACCGCTTGATCTTGGCGCTGATGTCGTTCTTCATAGCGCTACAAAGTTTATTGCTGGTCATAGCGATGTCACCGCCGGATTAGCTGTCGTAAAAGATGAAGAACTCGCTCAAAAGCTCGGCTTTCTACAAAACGCTTTTGGTGCTATTTTAGGACCGCAAGATTGTTCTCTCGTGCTTCGCGGCATTAAAACATTGCATGTACGTCTCGAACATTCAGCTGCAGGTGCCAACAAAATCGCACATTTTTTACAAGAGCACACTAAAGTTCAAAATGTCTATTATCCTGGCTTACAAACACATCTTGGATTTGACATTCAACAATCTCAAGCTACATCAGCCGGAGCTGTCCTATCTTTCACTTTACAATCAGAAGACGCACTCCGCCAATTTTTATCAAAAGTAAAATTACCTGTCTTCGCAGTTAGTTTAGGAGCTGTCGAATCGATTCTTTCCTACCCAGCTAAAATGTCACATGCAGCACTGTCGCAAGAAGCTCGTGATGAAAGAGGTATTTCTAATTCATTACTTCGGTTATCCGTTGGCCTTGAAAATGTTGACGATTTAATATCCGATTTTGAAAATGCCCTTTCTTATGTAGAAGAGCCTGTAAATGCATAGGACGAACAGAAGATATGAAATTAAGTTTTCATCTCTTCTTTTTTATGCCGTTAAGTATATTTTTTACTTTTCGTATAGTTCATAAAAAACGAAAGAGCACCATCTATTTCCAAGTAATGAATTAATTGATATATTAAAAAGTAAAAAAGGGGCAAAAATAATGGATACTTGTGCAGATGTTTTAATCGTTATCGATTTACAAAATGGGGTATGTTATAACGGAGAGCATTTATTTGATTTACAAAACTTGCTTACAAAAGTAAATAAAAGAATTTCTTCCTATAGAAAATCAAATAAACCAATCATTTTTGTTCAACATTGTGATGATGATTTAGTACCCGAAAAAGAACTTTGGGCTATTCATACCGATCTAGATGTTCAAGAACAAGATTTTTTTGTAAGAAAAACACATGCAAATTCATTTTATAAAACGAACTTAAAAGAGATTTTAGACCAATTATCTGTACATCATATTGAATTTTGTGGTGCCCAAACAGAGTACTGTATGGATGCTACGATTAAATTTGCCCATGGACTAGGATACGAAAACTTCATGATACAGAAAACAACCTCTACGTTAAATAATCCATTTATGTCCGCAAAAGAGACAATTAATTTTTATGAAAATATATGGAATCACAGATTTTTAAAATTGATACAAGATGAACTCTAGAATAAATGACTAATAACTTGATCATTCTAAGATTTATCAGCCACATTCAAATATTTCATTATCACCATTATAAAGAAGCTGATCATAATCAGCTTCTTTTCTTTTAACCTGTTATATATTCTATATATAACATTATAATTCCTTTGTCATATTATTTTAAAAATTTTGTATATTCATTTGAAAGAATAAGAAAATCATGATAAAATTGTGTTACGAATATATCTATATCTTTCAATTTTTGAAACGCATCAAAATTTTCACTCAAAAATGTCATTTTACAAAACTGTGCAAATTTATCTATTTTATTTACATCAGGGTCTCTTTTCTTACAATTTCTTTACTTTAGGACTTTTTTTCTGCAACAACTGTTTTCTTTTCTTTGATTTTTTGGTATGTATAGTATGGTATAACAGCTCACACGGAGGTGGAAAAGAACATGTTAGAAACCTTTCAAAAAGAAATAGAACTATATGAAAGCAATGCAGAATTATTGAAAGTGCTTGCTCATCCTGTTCGCTTATGTATTGTAAAGGGATTAATTGAACGTGGCCCAAGCAACGTTTCTACAATGTACACAGGCTTAAACATGCCACAATCTACAATTTCACAGCATTTAGCAAAGTTAAAAAGTGCTAAAATCGTTTCTAGTGAAAGAAAAGGATTGGAAATTTACTACAAAGTAGAAAACGAAACAATTATTCAACTCGTTCGTGTATTATTAGGTTAGGGACCTATAGACAGAGAAAAAGAGTGTATTCTATATTTTTCATCTCATATCTTTAATATAAATATATATCATGAGAGAAAATATATAATGCTACATAATTAAAAGTCGTATTAAAAAACAAGACACAGAAAATACTGTGTCTTGTTTTTTTCATATCGTTAAATATTGATTCAAAAGTAAATTCTTCATATCTTTTGTGTGTATAACAACATCGAAAGCATTACCTAATCCTCCGTTCAAAATCATAGAGCGAATAGCTCTATTTAGTTTTTGAGTTTCAGAAAAAGGGTTGGTATCTTGATGGCTAGCAAGCTGATCTAATATTCCTGCTGCTAACAAAAACTCTGATTGCTTCCTATGCCATATCGTATTAATTCCGTGCAGCTCAAAATTCATCTTCAACTCATCCCAATGAACATGCGTAGTAAGGTCCATTTCTCCTGGATATGCAAGAGGATTACGAATTAGCTTGTGCTTATAATATCCTCTTAAACTTCCTTCACGATGTGCAGGATGCATCCATTCTTCTTTTGTATATCCATAATCAACTGTAATACATATACCTTTCTGAAACCATTTCGCAATCTCTTCTATATACTCTTCCATTGCAATAGGCACTTCAAAGCGCTGTCCCTCAGCAATATGAATGTTATATTTCAATAAGTAACGACCGACTCTTTTCTCTATCGGTCTAAATACTTCTGTAAGGTTTCCCTCATCTGTATACGTGATACGTACTTCATACAAAATTCCATTTCTTTTCTCAACTATCTCAACAGGAAACGCATCAAATAATTCATTCGAAAAAATAATTCCTTCGAAAGACTCTCCCATTTCAATATAAGATGTATAATACGACACATTATCAAATAAGCAAAGCCTCTCCTGTTGTAGCCTTCTATGAAAAGGGCTCACTTCAATAATTGAATAGTTTAAATTGATAAAGGTTTCCGGAGATAATTGTTTCCATTCTTGTAAAACATCATAGGCAAACTTTCCTGTTCCCCCACCAATCTCACAAATATTTGGAGAAACTTCTCCCTTTTCAACAAGCCGAATAAAAAGCTTAGCAAAAGTCTTCGCAAATACAGAAGATACATTGCTACTCGTAAAAAAATCTCCCTGTCTTCCAATTTTTTCACGTTCTCTCATATAATACCCATGTTCCTCTGCATATAATACGAGATTCATATACGTACTATATG
Organism: Bacillus sp. DB-2; assembly: GCF_003315125.1. Classification (NCBI taxonomy): domain Bacteria; kingdom Bacillati; phylum Bacillota; class Bacilli; order Caryophanales; family Bacillaceae; genus Bacillus; species Bacillus sp. DB-2. Next base: position 74,318 of record NZ_QNRN01000001.1, read on the forward strand.
AAATCGAATGATCCTTTTCTTTTCCCATCCATTCTCTTAAATTGAGCTCCATCCCCATAATGACTCCTTATTGTAAAAATGGATTATTTTCTTTTTCAAAACCAATGCTTGTTTCTGGACCGTGTCCACATAGCACCGCTGTTTCATCTGGTAATACAAATAATTTCTCTTCAATACTTCCAATTAATTCAGCAAAACTTCCACCAGGTAAATCCGTTCTTCCAATACTCATTTGGAACAATACATCTCCAGAAAATACAGCATTCGCTTCTTTACTATAATAAGAAATACTTCCTGGAGAATGTCCTGGTGTCTCAAAAATTTCAAAACTAAAAGAACCGATCGTTAATGTACCCTCTTCGTCAATAATATGATCTGCTGGTTTTGCTGTAATACTGCGGTTCATCATAAAAATTTGCGAGCCATTCACAGTTGCATCGCCTAACCAATTCGCTTCTTCTTTATGTACGTATACCGGAATATGAAAAGCGTCTCTCACGGCATCAACAGCACCAATATGATCAAAGTGAGCATGTGTTAATAAAACCGCAAGTGGCTTTAACTGCGCTTCCTGTAAATATGTAACAAGTTTCTCTCCTTCATGACCAGGATCAAAAATAATACACTCATTTTGATCATTCTTTAAAATATAAGCATTTGTTTGTAATGGGCCTAAAGGCATTTGTATCCATTTCATATGAAAATCTCCTCCAGTTATTTAATTTACTTTTAATGATACAACATTTCTTTCTCTTAGGAAAAGAAGGCGTGTCATCTCGACAATCATTTTTAAAACATGTACAATATAAAAGAGTAAATATTCTAAAAACTTATTCTAAGGAATGAGTAGACAGAGGAGGATATTGTATGGGCCTTGTTATTATTTTTACGCTAGTCACTCTGTTAGCTGTATTTGCTACGCTTAGAACACTTCGCGAAAAAAACTTATTCGCGGGCGGCTTCGCTATTGCAACCGTACTTGTTTTCGGATGGTTTACAATCATGACTGTTCTATATAATGGGTACCCACCAGCTTAATCCATTTACATTTTTATTCTCCAACAAGATCTTGCATAAAAAGAGGAAGGGGGCCCCTTCCTCTTTTCATTATTCACAACTTATATCATCTTCGCCTCGTATTTGTTCTTTTTTACAAGCCACGCTCCTCCAATTACACCTGCATCATTACCAAGTATTGCAATTGCTAACTTTGTGCTCTTTACAGCACGAGAGAAAGCATATTGCTCGAAATAACGTTGAATTGGCTCTAATAGTGCGTCTCCAGCTTTAGATACGCCACCACCAATTACGATTTTCTCTGGGTTCAACGTACTAGCAAGGTTCGCTACAGCTAATCCTAAATAAGAAGCTACTTTTTCCACTACTTCACCTGCTAGTTCGTCACCTTGTCCAAGCGCTTCAAACACATCTTTTGATGTAATAAGCCCTTCTTCTGCTAACATAGAACGTAAAACACTTTCTTTATCTGTCTCTTGTATTTGTTGCATAGCAACACGTACAATACCTGTTGCAGAAGCTACTGTTTCTAAGCAACCTGACTTCCCGCAATTACATGGAAAAGCGTTCTCTGTAACAACTGTAATATGTCCAATCTCACCAGCAGCACCGCTTATACCATGTACAATCTCACCATTGGCGATAACACCACCACCAACACCAGTGCCAAGTGTCATACAAATTAAATCTTTTGCTCCTTCGCCAGCACCTTTCCACATTTCACCAAGCGCCGCTAAGTTTGCATCATTATCAATAACAACAGGTAATCCTGTTTCTACTTCTAGCAAGTCTTTTAACGGATAGTTTTTCCATCCTAAATTAACCGCTTCATAAATCATTCCAGATGCCACATGTACAGGACCAGGAGCTCCCATACCAATACCAATTAGCTTGCTTTTTAATTCACCTAATTCTTCTAACTTTTTATCAATAGCTTTCGCTACATCAAGTGTAATATGTTTTCCTTGTTCATTTGTATTCGTAGGGATCTCCCACTTATGTAAAATTTCACCGTACACATTAATAAATGCTAATTTAATCGTTGTACCACCAAGGTCAACACCAACTAACCATTTCTCTTCCATGTTACTTACCTACCTTTATCTAATTCTTATTTAGCTCTTTTTGAATTTCTTGCTTCAATAAAAATAAAGCTGTTTGATAGTCTTGTGGATCGATTAGCTGTGATTGATTTAATTCACGCAATTCATCTTGCATTAATTGTAAATCTGCAATTCGATCACCCGTATAAATAATCGTACCAAATTTCTTTAGCAATTGCTGAATATCATAAATAGATACCATTTCATCACCCTCTATGCTCACTTACTATAAAAAATTATAATAAGAAAACGTTCACATATTTTATTATAATCACGAAGAAAAAGTCTCGTCAATTTTTATTTGTCTATACAAGCCCATTTTTAACCATTGTTCCTTTTTCTGTAATAATTTTTTCTACATTTTTATCAAATGGCTCTACTGGAATATGTTCTACCATTTGAAAACTATAAGCTAATGATAACGCTTTCCCTTTATAATGCACGAGATAACGATCATAATAGCCACCGCCATATCCAATCCGTTCTCCTCGCTCTGTATAAGCTACGCCTGGCACGATTTGAAGATCAATTTCATCTGCATTCACTTCTTCCGTAAGCGCTGGAATTGGTTCACGTAAATTCATATACACTGTTTCTAATTGATCAAAATTACTAATTTTCCGGAAAGACATCGTTCGTGTTCCTTTATTACACTTCGGAACAACAACTTTCTTTCCTTCTTCCCAAGCTTTTTCGATAATAGGATATGTATTCACTTCATTTTCCATTGAGAGGGTGATTCCAATTGTTTTAGCTTCAACCCACTCTTTTTGCGCATACAACGAAGCTGCAATTTGCTCTGATAAAGTTGTATACCGTTCTTCTGATAAAGAATTCATGTGTTCTATTATTTGTTTACGCAAACGTAGTTTCTCTTCTCTCACACATTTTCCCCCTCACAGTGACACTTTGCTCTACGATGATAGTGTATCACTTTTAACAGAGGAACCGAATAAAAAAAGAAACAGTAGGAAAATATTCCTACTGCTTACTTTGTTTCACGGTGTAACGTAGACTTCTTGTCACGCTTGCAATACTTTTTAAGCTCGATACGCTCAGCGTTGTTACGTTTGTTTTTCTTTGAGATATAGTTACGATCTCCGCATTCTGTACATGCTAGAGTAATATTCACACGCATTCTTATTTCCCTCCAGTACTAATAACTTAAATCAGACTATACTATAATACCACTTTTAAAATAAAAATTCTACACCTTTTGATATTGTCTAATTTTTTCTATAAGATTTTTCATGTTTTCCCTTGCTATTACTGGGTTTCTAGCATGCGAATACACTAAAAATTTCGGTTGTTTTGTGTCAGAAACGATATAAGACCACTCTTTTTCGGTATATTTGAACTGTACTCCTTCAAATATACCTTCTTCCTTTCTTTCCATATCAGCCAATAATTTCCTCATTACTTTCCCTTTTTCATTCCATGAACATACAACTTCATCACAAAGTAGATAGAGCGGAGGTGATTGCTCTACTATGCTGAGAAATGTTTTTCCCTGCAATGCTATTAGCTCGAATAATTTTCCAATTCGATATAAAATATCTCGCTTCCATCTCGCTTGAAACGACTTTTTTTCATCCTGCGTATAAAATAGAAGGTAACATTCTCCTAATTTCAAAGACATCGGGTAAATATTTCCTGCCGATTCAAGTAATAAATCTGGAATATCTACCTCTTCAAAATCTGTTCCCTGGTAAATATTACTATGATTATCATATAACTCGAAATAATTTCCTTGCTCTGAAAACATAAGTGCCATATTTGCTTTACTTGATTTCATCAAGGCTTTCACATGATGCTTTTGTTCGCCCGCATAAATCCATGTAACTGTGCATCCGAGCCTTTGCAAAAAAATCATAAGTAAATGTTGTAACATATCATTTCTCTTATTAATAAGAAGATGAAACTTCTGTTTTTGTATCGTTTCAATATCAATATGCTCTAACACAGCTTCTACATAATTATTTACAGAAACGTGAACTAGCTTATTTCGTCCCATTTCTTTCTCAGAAGCGTAATAAAACGACTCAGACATATATACTTGTTCTATCGCTTTTTGCTGCTTATACGTTAAAAATGAGCCCTCCTTACCATACAATTGTATAACAATCCCTCTTTCGCTTTCCACTTGAACGAAAACTCCACCTGCACATTGCAAATTATGAATGGCATACTGAAAAAGCGACTCATTCATTTCTTTACATTCCATCGTATGAATCCCGCTGCCATGAATGGCATGGAGGAATAAATTTTTAAAGGAAGTTGTTTCTATATTTTCCTGACTTCCAATCAATATACTCTCTCCTTTAGCAAAAAGAGATCCATAAGCCATTGCAACTTTCACAATAAATTGAGGAGTAATTTCAACATTACCCCTTCCTAAAATCCGGCTTTTTTGTAACCACCCTGCACTCTTTTCACTCTCTTTAACACCGGCAGACCCTACTATCGAATGACTATCTATCTCCTTATATGGCCATATTTTTCCTTTTTGCTTAATTACTGTACTTTTCCCTATATGACAATGGTCCGCTACAATACTTTTTTGAAAAAGTGTAACATCATCTTCGACCATTGTATGATCTCCTATTGTTGTTTCTAACAACTCACAATTTTTTCCTATATGAGCGTTTGCAAAAATGATGCTTTTTTGAAGATGAGAATAACTTGAAACGATACTATTTTTCCCGATAATAGAGTACGGTTCAATTACAGCCCCTGCACCAATCATTGCTCCTTCTCCAATAAAAGAAGGGCCATGAATTTTCGTCCCTTTTCCTATCGTTACACCTTCTCCCATCCACACCATCGGTAATACTTCTGTATATGGAATAGGCACCTTCAATTTTTTCGTCAACAAATCGAATTGAGCTTGCCGATATTGATCAAATGTACCAATATCTAGCCAATAGTCTTCTGATAAATATGCAAATAAAGCATTTTTATTTGCCAATAAAGGAAACACATCATGACTGAAATCCGAAAATTCCATGGATGGTATGTAAGAAAAGATTTCTGGCTCCATTATATAAATACCTGTATTCACAATATTAGAAACTACCTCATTCCAGCTCGGCTTTTCTATATATCGTATAATTTCTTGTTCTTTATTCATTACAACTAAGCCAAATGAGAGTGGGTTTTCTACTTCTTTCACAAACATCGTTACCATTCTCTTCTTCTGTTCATGAAATGCAATTCCTTCTGATAATTGAAAGTCAGTTAATGCATCCCCACTAATAACAACAAATGTTTCATCTAAAAAACTTTCCGCTTGCTTAATACTCCCTGCTGTTCCAAGCGGAGGAGAATCTTCAAAATAATACAAGTTAACTCCCCACTTACTACCATCACCAAAGTATTGCTTAATGGCAGTACTCATATATTGAACTGTAATTGCAATTTCACGAATACCATGCTGACGTAATAATTCAATATTATATTCAAGAACTGGTTTTTCTAACAATGGTAACATCGGTTTTGGAGTATTACATGTTAATGGTCTAAGGCGTCTCCCTTTTCCTCCAGCTAAAATAACCCCCTTCATATACTTCAGCCTCCACTTATATAATGTTCAAGAACTCCGTATATCATTTACCCCACATTAACTGCAGTAAAAGTCCGGTTTGGTATGATCTAACAATCAGCGAGAGACAGCCCCACTAATTAAAGCCTCACTTTATAAATAAATATACCTTTTAACTCCCACCCAAAAGAAAGCGCTTACCATTAACTTGGTAAAATAATTAATAATACGTAACTAACACATATGTACTTATTTTCCCATCAATTATGATACATCTTATCATCATAGACTAAAGGAAACAACGAGCTTTTTTTGTCATGTTTTGACTAAAAAAAGCAGGTGATTTCTCATCACCTACTTTTCCCCCTACTCATTCAATAAATAATGCTTTCCTTTTACTACATAAAATACATTCTCGGCAATATTTGTAACATGGTCTGCTACACGCTCAATATATCTTGCAACAAAGGATAGTTGTGTAATTTGTGTAATCGCTTCTGGTTGTCCAGGGATAGATGAAATAAATTCACGAATCGCCTTCCCATAAATTTCATCAACTGAATCATCCATTTCAGCAATTTGTTTAGCAAAAGTTAAATTTTCTTGCTCATATGCTTCTAATGCTAAATTTAACATCTTATGAGCAATCTCAAACATTTCCTCAAGATTATGTAAACTAACAACCACTTCTTTTTCACCAAGACGAATTGTTGATTTCGCAATATTAACAGCATGGTCTGCAATACGTTCTAAATCTGTCGCTGTTTTAATTGAAATGAAAATTCTTCTTAAATCACTTGCTACAGGCTGCTGCTTTGTAATAAGCATAAGCGCAAGGTCATTTATTTCCTCTTCTAAATTATCCATGCGATAATCCCCATCAATGACTTCTAACGCTTTCTCTACATCCCTGTTGTGAAGACCTTCCATAGCAATCAATAAAGCTCCACTTGCTAACTCACCAAGCTCGATCACCTTTTGCTGTAACGTTTTTAAATCACATTGAAACTGTTCTCTTACCATCATTTCTTCCCCCTCAATATTATGTGCCATTTTATATAAATCCCCTACCCAGCCTCTTGTATGTTTATTAAGCCTTGAGAAAAGAGAAATATTACTCCCCTATTTAAAATGAGGTAAAAATGAGAAATGCCGATACGATAAACTTAACTAAATCTATACAATTCAATCAAATTCACACAAGTTAGTGCTTCAAAGTGTTCTCGCAACCCCGAAGGGACGAGGGGTATAACACTCCACACGAGGCAGTATCGTTACCTCCTATTATCAAGCATTTATTTTACCCATCTTGATAAATTTATCGAAGCATTTACATCCCTATCGTGATGGCTATTGCACCCAACACAGTCCCATTCACGAATCTTTAAACTCCACTGTCCTTCTGGTTGAACTGAATGGTCGTATTTAACTCCGCAACATGAGCAAATCTTGCTGGAAGCGAACCATTTATCAGCTTTTACATATTCAATGCCGTACTTCTCACACTTGTATGATAAACATTGAAAGAAGAAGTTTAATTTTTGAAATGAAAATGCTTTCGATAGTTTTTTGTTTTTTAACAGGTTTGAGATAGGTAAGTCTTCCACAACAATCCTCATTGGTTTGGTTTTCACCAATTTAGCTGTTGATTGATGGATATGGTTATTTCGAATATTCGTAATTTTCCTAGATAGCCGAAGGTGCTCAATTTTAGCTTTTTCATATCCGGCAGATTGAAATTTCACACCTTTTTTAAATCTCCTAGACATATCTCTTTGCGCTGACTTTTTCTTTTTCAAAAGTTTTTTAACCTTAGCATCTTTGTTTATATTTCGTTCTTTCGTACCATTAGAAGCTACAAACAGCTCTTTTAAACCAACATCCACACCAAACGACTCATTGGTTAGTTCTTGTGATTCAAAGTCTTCCTGGAACCCTACACTAATCCACCAGTGACGACCATCAAATGTAACTCTTGGATTTGATGATTTTTTGTTTCTTGGTAGTTGTTGGCTTGTTTTCACTTCTCCAATAGACTGAATATCAACTACTTTCTTTCCTATAATCAGTCTTTCATAATTGGCATAAAATCCTTGAATTAAATCTTTTTTGGATTTATAAGAAGTGTGATAACCATTTTTGTACTTTTTGAACGAATTTCTTCTCGCCTTATCAAAATCTTTTGAAGCCTGTTTTGGAACTTGTGCGTTGATGTCATTTAACCACTCATATCTCTTTCGCTTCTTGATCTTTGTAAATCGTTTCTGTAAATCTAACTGTGAAACAGATTTTCCAAATAGCTTATAGTATCTATCACTCATTCTTTTACAATAGTTATAAGCAAATCTTGAAGCTCCAGCATGATTTCTAAGCACTTTTTCTTGTTCAGGCGTTGGAATCAGTCTGACTTTCTTCGCCAATATCATCAGAAGTCAACTCCTTAATCATCTGATTGATTTTTTCTACTTTCGCAACATTCACGCTCACCATTTCTAGCCACGTTGTAGTTCAATCAGCTTTAGGGATTGCACGCAGTTAACCCTCACTACTAGCCAATCACTTGACTAGCAGGGCTTACTGATATCTTTAATTAACTTTGGTTATAATTGGTTAAATAAATCGTAACAGTTAGTTACCCTCTGTTAAGAGGGCATTTACTCTTAGCCTTGCTAGCGATATCAACCAAATCGTCCTGTAATGTAGTCTTCTGTACGCTTATCTGCAGGTGTTGTAAATAATTTGTTCGTATCTGTATATTCCACAACTTCTCCACTTAAGAAGAAAGCAGTTTTATCTGAAATTCGTGCTGCTTGTTGCATGTTGTGCGTTACGATAACAATACTAAAATCTTTCTTTAACTCCTGAATTAATTCTTCTACTTTTGATGTTGAAATTGGATCTAGCGCCGATGTTGGCTCATCCATTAAAATTACGTCTGGCTCAATCGCTAAGCAGCGTGCAATGCATAGACGTTGTTGCTGACCACCAGATAAACCGTATGCATTATCATGCAAACGATCTTTTAACTCATCCCAAATAGCTGCGCCGCGCAAGCTATTTTCAACAATTTCATCAAGTGTTTTTTTGTCACGAACACCATGGATTTTCGGACCATATGCTACATTTTCATAAATAGATTTTGGGAATGGATTTGGCTTTTGGAACACCATACCCACATGCGTACGTAATTCTTCAACCGGATATGATTTATCAAATATGTTTCGTTCTCTATATTCGATAACGCCCGTAGTTCGAACGATAGGCACTAACTCTACCATACGATTTAGCGTTTTTAAGTATGTTGATTTCCCACAACCACTTGGACCGATAATCGCTGTTACTTCATTCTCATGAATACTTAAGTTGATATCTTTTAAAGCATGGTCTTCTCCGTACCATAAATTTAAATTTTTCGTATCAAATACTATTTTTTTTGGTGCTGTCTCAATCTTTTTCTCATTTTTCACCTGTACATTTACTACTGTTGCTACCATTTGAATTCCCCTTTCATCCACTTCCAACTTATTTTCGATTTCGTAACCATAAGACAAATATATTTATAAAGAGCAACAATCCTAGCAAAACAATCATCCCAGCTGCTGCTACATACTGAAATTCTTCTTGTGGTCTACTCATCCAATTAAAAATTTGAATTGGTAAAACCGTAAATCTATCAAACATACTGAACGGAACATAATTTGCAAAGGCAAGGGCCCCAATAACTAATAATGGTGCTGCCTCACCAATTGCTCTCGATACCGCTAACGTACATCCCGTTACAATCCCTGGCAAAGCGACTGGCAATACAATTTGATACATCGTTTGCCATTTCGTAGCACCTAATCCGTAAGAAGCCTCTAGTAATGAGCTCGGCACAGTTCTAATCGCTTCTTGACTAGCTACAACAACAGTTGGTAAGACGAGTAAACTCATCGTCAGTGCCGCTGCCATTATGCTCTCTCCCAAATGGAGAGCGTATACGAAAATAGTTAACCCGAGTAAACCAAACACAACGGAAGGTACCCCTGCTAATGTTTGATTATTTAATTCAATTAACTTTTTAAAAACGGACTCCTTCGCATAATGCTCTAAATAAAGAGCTGTTCCGACTCCAAATATAAAAGAGACTGGTATAACAATGCTCATAAATAGTATTGTTCCTGACAAAGCAGCGACAATCCCAGCTTCTCTCGGATTACGTGAGGCGAAGTTTGTAAAGAAATCTATTGAAAGATAACTTATACCTTTTTCAAAAATTTGAAAAAGCAATATAAAAAGTATTACTACTGAAAACAAAATTGCTATATAAAACAAACACTTGTAAATCCGATCCTTTAAAAAACGCGATGCCATATTTTCTTGTATGTTCTTATGGTTTAACATTCGCATATTATGTCAACCTCCTAAAACGGCGCATAATATATTGCGAAATGAAATTCATAATAAAAGTAAACATAAATAACGTTGCACCTACAGCATACATGCTGTAATAAGTAATCGTTCCGTGCGGAGCATCACCTAAACTCACTTGTACAATATAGGCTGTTAATGTTTGAATAGAATGAGTCGGATCTATCGATACATTAGGTGTTGATCCAGCTGCAATAACAACAATCATCGTTTCACCAATTGCCCTGGAAGCTGCTAATATAATCGCTGCCATTATGCCCGTAAAAGCCGATGGAAACACCACTTGTTTTACCATCTCAAAACGAGTTGCTCCTAGCGCTAATGAGGCTTCTTTAATTCCTTTCGCTACAGCTCTCATCGCATCTTCAGAGAGAGATGCAATCGTCGGTATCATCATAAACCCTATAACAATACCTGGACTAATAGCATTAAAAAACTGCAAATCTGGTATAACCCGTTGTAAAAGTGGTGTGACAACTGTTAACGCGAAAAAACCATATACAATTGTCGGGATGCCTGCTAGTAGCTCTAACAACGGTTTTAATATTTTCCGAGCGCCATTCGAAGCGTATTCGCTTAAAAACACGGCACAACCTAAACCAATAGGAATTGCTACGAACATGGCAATTGCTGTTACAAGGATTGTTCCACATATAAGTGGTAATATACCGAATTTTGGATCTTCAAAAAAAGGTAACCATTCCTTCTCTGTCAAAAAAGAATACAATGATATCTTTTGAAAAAACATGATTGTTTCATTTGCCAACGTAATAATAATTCCAAGTGTCGTTACAATGGACACGCTAGCAATGGCTTTTAGTATTAACGGAACAATTCGATTGATTCGCTGCGTTTTTTTTCTTCTATTTGTATTTCTCTCAATCAAATGTTGTACAGAAAATGTAACTTGACTTTTGTCATTATGAGCCAAAGATGAAAACCCCTTTCCACCCTGACATTACCTTTTTATTTCTGTTAACATTCGCAGCTGTTCATTATATTTTTCTTTTGGTAATTTTACATATCCGACCTCTTCAGCAAGGCTTCCAACATGCTTAATCATAAACTCAACATAATTTGCTACATTAATTTTATTTCTGATAGATGCATGATTCACATACGTAAATAGCGGCCTAGATAATGGCTTATACGTACCCGACTGAATGGTCTCTTTCGTTGGAAATACACCATCCACCTGTATTGCTTTTACCTTATCTCGATTGGCCATATAATAAGCATATCCTACAAAAGCAATGGCATTTTTATCATTCATTACCCCTTGCATAATAACTTGATCGTCTTCAGACAAAGAAACCGTTTTTACAAGGCGATTATTTTGTAAGACAACATTTTGGAAATAATCATAAGTACCAGAGTCTACGCCTGGCGCATAAAATTTAACTTGTTCACGAGGCCATGATGAATGAATTTGTGACCATCGTTTCAATCTTCCATTTTCACTCCATAATAGACGTAACTCGTCTATCGTCATATTGTTTACCCACGTATTTTGACGATTCACAACAATCGTTAGACCGTCATAAGCAACCTCAAATGGTGTAAATTGAATGAATTTTTTCTGCATTGCTTTTTCTTCTACCGGTTTCATCAATCTCGAAGCATTGTTTATATCTACTTCTCCTTTACTGAAACGATTAAATCCTCCCCCTGTCCCAGAAATACTAATAGAAATTTTCACGTTTGGATGGGCCTTTGTATATTCCTCTGCTACTGCCTCTATAATGGGGAAAACCGTTGAGGATCCATCAACTCTCACTTCTCCCATTTCATTTGTAGCGAATGCAGTAGACATATTAAAACAAAGGAAACATGTCGATAATGTCAAAACTTTAATCGATGTGCTCATCCATTTCACGTGTTCTTCCTCCTAGAAGTAACCGGAAATAACAGGATTACAGATATAAGAATACTGCTAAACTATTAATTCGGTTTTAATTATTTGTAAAAGTTTTGTAAAGTCCCACAAAAACAACTGTATACACAAACTTTATTTTCACTTTTGTACTTTAGATGCAGGAAATTTTCTAATCATCCATAAGGCGAAACTTTAATTAGTGGGGGTTTTGTTCATCCCCCCACTAATTATTAGCCCTCACCAATCGGGCGTTTACGGGCAGCAGGGCTCCCACCTAACTTCTTTGCTCCAGCTGAATTTTGAGGTGGGAGTTTTAACGCCCTCAAATGCGGGATAAAACTGCTATCGCCTATCACACACAACAAACTTAGAGCGTATGCACTAATCTTGTTGTGTTCATCGTTTTTGAAACTACATGTTTTTTCAATATTTTATGCTTGTCCACATTTACTAAACCATATGCGTAAGGCATAAAAAAAAGCACACTATCTTTTCAGATAGTGTGCTTTTTTTACAACTTTTTTATTCATCATCTTGATTTTTATTTTTTTGCGCTTTTTCATCTTGCGGAGCTTCACCAGTTAATGCTTGGTTTTTCAAATCAAAGTAAGCATCCATAATTTCACGACTAATATATCCATTAATACCAGTCTTATCATCATGTACCCACGGAACAACAACAGAGAATGCTACTTCTGGATCTTCGAGCGGGGCATAACCTACTAATGTTAAGTTATAAGTCTCCACACGCTGACCATCTGCTTTTTTACCAATCTCTTTATCTCCGCCATATACGGTTTGCGCTGTACCAGTTTTCCCTGCAGCTTTATATTTTGCACCAGTAAAGTATTTTGTAGCTGTACCACCTGTATCGTTAAACACTTGTCTAAATCCTTCTTGAACACGTTTAATTTGTGATTCAGGCATATCAACACGATTTAATACTTTCGGTTCCATGGATTGAACAACTTTTCCAACTTCCTCTGGCTTCGCCGATGGCTGACGAATTTCCTTTACAACTTGGGGTTGCATACGATATCCACCATTTGCAATCGTCGAAATATATTGCGCTAATTGAAGCGGTGTATACGTATCATACTGCCCGATTGATAAATCTAATAAGAAACCTGGTTGATTTCCTTTACCTATTTGACCAGCAGTTTCATTTGGCAAATCAATTCCTGTTTTCACACCAAGTCCAAACTGACCAAAATAGTAACGCATAGTATCGAACGCACTTTTCGGAATATCTAACGTACCGCCTCGTACATATGGAACCCCAGCGATATTCATCGCTGTTTTAAACATATAAACGTTTGAAGACTGTTTTAACGCTGTAAGGTCATTAATATACCCCATCTGTTTCCAAGATGACTTCGTAGGTGTCCCTTTTAATTTAATCGGTTCATCATACTGTACAGCTCCAGGTTGAATCGCACCAGTTTGATACCCCGTAAGTACTGTCGCACCTTTTACAGTTGAACCCATCGGATAAGAACTTGTCATCGTTCCTAATGCAAAATCATCTACTTTCGTTTCCCCGTCTTTATTCACTAATTGTTTCCCCGCCATAGATAAAACTTCACCATTTTTCGGGTTCATCATTACAACGAATGCACGGTCTAAAAGAGGTTCGCTCCCTTTAAATCTCATTAAGTTTTTTGTAAGAATTTCTTCTACGCGCTTTTGTAATTTCATATCAATCGTTAAATTTAGATCGTTACCTCGTTGTCCTTGTGACACATTAATAGTTTCTAAAATATTACCGTCTTTATCTGTAACATTTCTAACTTCAGCTTTTGTGCCGTGTAAACTATCTTCGTACTGTTGCTCAAGGTAACTTTTTCCTACACGATCGTTACGATTATAATCACGAACAAGATAGTGATCTAATCTTTCTCTCGGTAACCCTTCATCAGAAGAAGTTACACCACCAAGTACACTTCGGAACATATCGTCATACTTATATTTTCGCTCCCAGTCAACATTTGTATCTACACCTGGTAATTTCGCTAAATTTTCACTAATAATCGCGTATTCTTCCGGTGTTGCATTTTTTTTAACGATTTGCGGCGTCATTGCATATCCGCTTTCCATCTTACTTTTGATCGCCAATATTTCTAAATCTTTTGCTGACAGTTGATTAATCTCTTCTTCTGTTACACGATTTCGTTGACGTTCATCTAGTTCTTTATCGTCAATTTTATTCACTTTAAACTCTTCACGATCTTTTTTTGTGATTTTTGCTTCTGCTTCTTCTTTATGTAAAGCAAGCCAATAATCTTTCTTATCGCGATCTGTTAACTTATCTGTTGGGACTTCAATTAAATCTGCTAACTTTTTCGCCGTCTCTAAGCGATCTGCTGCAGTTGATCCCTTCATTTTTGTAAATGTAATTGTACGAATAGGCTCATTATCTACGACCGCTTCTCCATTACGATCAAATATTTTCCCGCGTGGTACAGGATTACTTATCGTTGAGTTTTCTTTTTTCTCAACTTCATTTTTATATTCCTCACCACGAACAATTTGTACGTATCCAAGCCTTACAATAACCGCGGAGAACATTAAAAACACGCAAAAAAACAACACGTTTAACCGAAAAGGAACGTGGGTCTTTTTCTTTTGTTGTTTCTGCTTCTTGCTCATACAAACCCCCTCTACCAACAGCTATGTAATGTGAAAGGGACACCTTCATACAGGTGCCCTCACTGCTGTCTTACATCTTTTTCTATTCTAGCATAAAACACGCGATAAGTTAACCTTCTGGTTCAGTTTGATTCTGCGTGCTTCCTTGCGCTACAACACTGGTTTTGTTCACATTCCCCTCATCATATTTGACATTTTTAACTGCAAAATAAATAAGAAAATGTCCAGCTCCTAAAATACATAGTAAGAAAGGTAAACTTTTTTCAGGCGGAAAAAATATGACAGCACATAAAAAACTTAAAATGGAACAAATTCTTCCGGCATTTAACCATAATTCCCTGACCACTATATATTCTACACGCCATTCTCTCGCCTGTTTTGCTCTACCAATTACATCGTATGTCATTGAGCCGTACGGAACGAGTAAAATCGGATATGCAACCGCAATACATGCTGCATAAATAAGTAATTTCGTATATGTAACATTAAAAATAACTAAAAATACAACCGCGTATAAAATAATACCGCCAAGTAAAATTGCTTTTTTTCGCCATTCTTTCTTTAACATACGAGCAACTAAATAATAGCATACAAATGATACTGCAGAATTCACTAAACTATATTTCCCCAGTGCTAACTCGCTACCAGATGCTAAATAGACATATACCGAAATAACGAAAATAAACGTTCCCTCTCTCAAACCTTGGAAGAAATGAGCGCGCGTAATTCTTCCCCAGTTTTCATCAACTTGCCGCTCTTTCAATACTTGCACAATTTCATAGCGTCCTTCACATTCCCTCTTCGATAAAAAAAAGCTTAGAACGACTGCAACCGCAAATAGCATTAACGAGAGGAAGAAAACGACAGTATAACCACTCCATTTTTCCATACGTGAAATTGTATATCCTGCTGCTATCGGTCCAATCATTCCAGAGAACGATGTAAGAAGTCCTAGAAAACCGTTAAAAAAATCTCTTGTTTCTGGTTCTGTAATCTCAAATGTTAACAAGTTAAAAGCGAGCCAATAAAAACCATAACCAACTCCTAAAAGAGCTCCCATTAATAAAATATAGTGAGATGCACTTTTTCCCGCTACTAAAACGACGATAAAAAAAACAGCTAACGTGCCTACACCGATTCTCAATAAAATCGAGCGATCAATACGTTTCGCTAATTTCCCGCCCACAAGAAATGTTAGAGGCTGCAATACAACGCTGGCCAAATTATACAAGCCCAGATTCACATAATTTTGTGTTTGCTTCCATAAATAAATGTTTACAAACGTATTCGATAAAGAAATTGCGAGCGTGTATAAACCTCCTATAACGAGCAATAATACTAAATCCCGATTCACTTCAACATCACCGATTACATGTTTCCACTTCATACACAACTCTCCTTTACTTCATGTTCTAGTCTTCCAAAGACAAGCTCAATTATGTAAAAGGAGAACATAGAAAAAAGCTAGGAGAAAACCCCCTAGCTTTTTTCTAGCTGTATTAACTTTAATTATTTTGCTTCTTGGTAAAGTTTTTCAGCAACGTTCCAATCTACAACGTTCCAGAATGCACCGATGTAGTCAGGACGACGATTTTGGTAATTTAAGTAGTAAGCATGCTCCCAAACATCTAAACCGATAACTGGAGTTTTACCTTCAGTTAGAGGAGAATCTTGGTTTGGAGTGCTTGTTACTTCTAATTCACCATTGTTTACTACTAACCAAGCCCAACCAGAACCGAAGCGAGTTGCGCCAGCTTTTGCGAATTCTGCTTTGAATGCATCGAAGCTACCGAATTTCGCTTCAATCGCAGTTGCAAGTTCGCCTACTGGTTGTCCCCCGCCGTTTGGAGATAGGATTGTCCAGAAGAATGTATGGTTAGCATGTCCGCCACCATTGTTACGTACTGCTGTACGGATTGCTTCAGGTACTTCGTTTAAGTTTGCAACTAATTCTTCAACGCTTTTGTCAGCTAATTCTGCATGACCTTCTAAAGCAGCGTTTAAGTTTGTAATATACGTGTTGTGATGTTTTGTATGATGGATGTTCATTGTTTCTTTATCAAAGTGAGGTTCTAAAGCATCATACGCATAAGGTAAATTTGGTAATTCGTGTTTTGCCATTGTTATATTCCTCCCGGTTTATGTATTGCCACTACATATGTGACCTACAACTTCATTCTACCCTAATTGCCATAGGGTGCAAACAAATAAATCGCTTTGTCTTGCTATCATTAAAGTAGCAAAATTCCCACTTCTTTTCAATTAAAATGCTCATATATTCCGAAAAAAAGCTTCCTTCTACAAGGAAGCTTCCTGCTGACATAATAAACATATGAAATGGATATGGACCCTGTAGGACTCGAACCTACGACCGGACGGTTATGAGCCGTCTGCTCTAACCAACTGAGCTAAGGGTCCACGATTATGTATGTACCATTAAAAACAACTAAATTCCAATCGGATATATCGTTTGAAAAATGTAAGATAAATTTACCATATACGAAAGAAAAGTGTCAATTGTATTTTTCTCTACTAAAAGAAGTAAATTAATAAGAAGGAATTTAGTCTTCTCTACTATATGTAAATATAATATATCTTGAGCTTCTCTAGATTCGTACGTTACAATGATTTTATACATACATAAAGGAAGTGAATCTATGTCCATTTTTACACAGCTAGCAAAAAGCGTATATTCGCCTAAAGATATGGCGCTTTTCCGTTTTCAAAAAATCGGTAAAACCATTTTGTATATTATGCTTCTTTGCCTAATCACTACTATTCCAAGAACTTTCTTGTACGGTAGCGTTATTCAAGATGGTGTTAACATGGTAAATAAAGTAATCGAAAAAGATTTACCTGATTTTAAAATTGAAAATGGCGAGCTAACAGCTGATATTGATCAACCTATCGAAAAAGAAGATGGAAATGCCCTTTTCGTATTTGATCCAAATTCAACAGACTTAGAAAAATATCAAAATAAAACAGGTTTATTTGTTTTAAAAGATAAAGTAGTCTCCATGGGGAATGGTCAAACACAAACATACTCCTATAATGACTTATTAGGCGCATCTCTTGAGAAAAAAGATTTACAAGATTTCATTTCGTTATTTGACAGTATTTATCCAATCTTATTATTCGTTATTGGGTTCTTACTGTACTTGTTCCAATTATTTATTACCTTTGTAGGAGTTACATTGCTTGCCTTCATCGGTTCTGCGATGAGCGGTCAACGCAAATTATCTTATAAACAAGTTTGGACATTAACTGCTTACAGCTACACAATTCCAACAATCTTCTTTATGATTATGGATTTATTCAAAATAAACGTACCTGGCGCAACATTCATTTACATTGCAGTTGTTTTAATCGTTCTATACTTAACAATTAAAGAAGTTCCAAAGCCGAAAGAAAAACAAGAACTATAAAAAAAATGCCTAAATAGGCATTTTTTTTTTGGACAAGCATATATTCCTAGCAAAGGAGTGAAGGATATGAAGAGATTAGGTGTACTCTTATTCGTGCTTGTCCTCGGTTATATATTTTATTACGACATAAAAATCGGTACTTTACCGATGTTAAGTTCATACAAAAAAACATCTGCTGCCCAAACGATAAAAAAAGAAAATACAGATACAAAACAAAATAAAGAGAAAGAAACAGAAAAAGAAAAAGAAAAAGAAAAAGAAACGGATACAGCTTATAAAGCAATCGAAGTAAAAACTGGCGATACAGTTCTTTCTATTACAGAAGCGATTAATAAGAAAAAAATTCCTTCTATTGAAAAAGTAATTGATGATTTTAAGCAATTAAATAAAAATACATCTGCTACAAAAATCCAAGTTGGAAAGTCTTATAAATTCCCCTTATATCAATAAGCAATCACTTAATCCTTGTCAATTACATAAAGGCGCTGATACAATAGTAAAAGTGAAACCGAGTACTTTGGTTTCTATACCCCTTTCTCACACATACTATCATTGATGTAAGGGACTAAAATAAGAAACTTCTTTTATAAGGAGAGCGATCAATTCGTGAATGAAATGACTCAACGCACAAAAACACGTCCAGTTAAAGTCGGTAATTTAACAATTGGCGGTAACAATGAATTAATTATACAAAGTATGACGACAACAAAAACGCATGATGTTGAGGCTACAGTTGCTGAAATTAAACGTTTAGAAGAAGCTGGCTGTCAAGTTGTTCGTGTTGCTGTTCCAGACGAACGCGCAGCAAATGCTATTGCTGATATTAAAAAACAAATCAACATTCCACTTGTTGCTGATATTCATTTTGATTACCGCCTTGCTTTAAAAGCAATCGAAGGCGGCATTGATAAAGTACGTATCAATCCAGGTAACATTGGACGTCGCCATAAAGTAGAAGCTGTTGTAAATGCAGCGAAAGAGCGTGGCATTCCAATCCGTATCGGTGTAAATGCCGGCTCATTAGAACGTCATATTTTAGAAAAGTATGGATATCCAACTGCTGATGGTATGGTCGAGAGCGCACTGCACCATATTAAAATTTTAGAGGACTTAGATTTCCACGATATTATCGTATCAATGAAAGCCTCTGATGTTAACTTAGCAATTGAAGCATACGAAAAAGCTGCTCGCGCTTTTGATTATCCATTACATTTAGGTATTACAGAATCAGGAACATTGTTTGCTGGGACTGTAAAAAGCGCCGCCGGTCTTGGAGCAATTTTAAGTAAAGGCATCGGAAATACACTTCGTATCTCTTTAAGCGCTGATCCAGTTGAAGAAGTAAAAGTTGCACGTGAACTATTAAAATCATTCGGTCTTGCATCTAATGCCGCAACACTTATTTCTTGTCCAACTTGTGGTCGTATTGAAATCGACCTAATTAGCATTGCTAATGAAGTCGAAGAATACATCTCCACACTTAAAGTTCCAATTAAGGTTGCAGTACTCGGCTGTGCCGTAAACGGTCCTGGTGAAGCTCGTGAAGCTGACATCGGTATTGCCGGTGCACGCGGAGAAGGTTTATTATTCCGTAAAGGGCAAGTCGTTCGTAAAGTACCAGAAGAAACAATGGTAGAAGAACTGAAAAAAGAAATTGATGTAATCGCTGCTGAAATGGCTGCCGAACGAGAAAAAGAAAAAGAAAAACAAGAACAATAAAAAGAAGGTTGCCACAATTTTTGTGAGCAACCTTCTTTTTACATTCAAATTAAAAACTCGTCAGTTATATAACTGACGAGCCCTCTCATTTTGCACATTTTGGGCAACGACCATATATTTCAAACTTATGCCCCGTTACCTCATAACCTTTAAAATCTTTATTCATAAAATCCATTGGGCAGGAATTAATCTCTTTTGTACCACCACAATCTAAACAAATGAAATGATGATGATGTTCCATAATGGAGCATGTAAAACGGAAATGCTTTTCACCATTTAATTCCGTTTGCTCTAAAACACCGACTTCAGCAAAAACCGTTAAGTTACGATAAATCGTATCAAAACTAAGTCCTGGATAATCACCCTTCATATGCTCTAAAACATCTTTCGCAGTTAAATAACGATTATGAGCTGCGAATAACCTCAGCATTTCTTCCCTTTTCCCTGTATGTTTGTATCCCTTTTCCTTCATTAGGCGTAAAGCTTCTGTTAGATTCATACCTATCCCTACTTTATGCAGTTTTTTTCTTTTTCCATAAAATTGCACCAATTAAAATAAGAACCGCTATCATAACAATTGTACCACCTGGAGCTAAATCAAGTTGATACGAAGCAAACATTCCACCAATTACTGCAATTTCACCAAATAAAATGGAAAAGAAAATTGTTTGTTTAAATCCTTTTGCAATACGAATACTTGCTGCAACTGGTAACGTCATTAAAGATGATACGAGAAGAACACCTACAACACGCATTGATACCGCAATTACAAGAGCAACTAATATAATGAAGATAAAGTGAATCCACTTTGCACTTAAACCGGTTGATACAGCGTATTCCTCATCAAATGATAGTAAAAACAACTCTTTGTATAATAAAACAATCGTCGCAATAACAACAATTGCTACTATACCAATAATAATTAAATCCGCACTTGTTACAGCACTTACACTACCAAATAAATAACTAAATAAATCCGTATTGAATCCATTAGCAAGTGAGATGAAGATAACTCCAATCCCCATCCCTGCTGAAAGTATAATCGGGATTGCTAACTCTTGATAATGTTTATATACAGTACGTAATTTTTCAATTAGCAATGCTCCACCGATTGAAAAAAACATCCCCATATATAAAGGGTTTAAAAACCCACCGGTAAAGATTGTCTTTTCAAGTAATAAACTTGCTGCAATTCCTGATAACGTCACATGACTTAATGCATCCGCAATAAGCGACATGCGGCGAATTACAACGAACACGCCGATAAGTGGTGCGACAAGCCCTATTAAAATACCAGCGTATAAGGAATTACGTAAAAAATCATATTGTAAAAAATCCTGTATCATTATATCCTCCCGTGATGCCCATGTTCATGTTCTAAGCGATGAACATGATGTCCATATAAAATCGACATTTCTGCATCTTCTAACTCTCGGAATTTCTCTACATTCCCATGGAAATGTAAATGCTGATTCAAACATGCAACATGCGTCACCTTCTCTGTTACAGCACCCATATCGTGCGTAACAAGAATTAACGTAATTCCCAATCTTTTGTTTAAATCCTCTAGTATCTCATAAAAACTTGCCACATTCTTCACATCAATCCCAACAGTAGGCTCGTCCAAAATAAGCAATTCCGGATCACTTACAAGTGCACGAGCAATAAATACACGCTGTTGTTGTCCGCCAGAAAGTTCTCCAATGTTGCGACCTCGAAACTCGCTCATACCTACATCAGCAATCGCTTTTTCTACTTTCGCATTATCGTCTTTCGTAAAAAAGCGAAAAAGCCCTTTTTTCGAAACGAGCCCCATTGAAACAACCTCGAAAACAGTTGCCGGGAAACCTGAGTTAAAGCTACTTGCCTTTTGGGATACATAACCAA
This sequence comes from Bacillus sp. DB-2, assembly GCF_003315125.1. NCBI lineage: Bacteria > Bacillati > Bacillota > Bacilli > Caryophanales > Bacillaceae > Bacillus > Bacillus sp. DB-2. The sequence continues at coordinate 95,945 of NZ_QNRN01000001.1, forward strand.
CTTTATTCCACTCTTTAAATTTCTTACTATCAATGCCAAACAATCTAATACTTCCTTGCTTTGGTTTTAAAACACCCAATAAGCATTTAAGTAAAGTCGATTTCCCTGAACCATTCGGTCCAACTAAACCTAAAAAAGCTCCCTTCGGAACTTGCAAATTAATATCTTCTAACACGTTGCGATCTTCATACCGAAACGTTAATCCTTCTATTTCCAATATATTATTCATAGCATCTCACCTATTTTAATTCAGAATGATTCCGATTTATCTCTATTTGAATTATAGTACAGCTTATTATAGTTGTAAACCAATCTGCCTAAAATATATTCTTTATTTCAAGAAACCTTATTATTATAACAAAAAGCAGAGAAGAATTCTCTGCTTTCAAAAGATATTACAATTAACTTTTTAGTGAATTGCTGATTTAAACTTACCACCATTTGTCTCTTGTGTATTCATAATCGTAACAAATGCGTTTTCATCAATTTCATGCACAATTGATTTTAACTTCGTCACTTCCAGACGTGTTACAACTGCATAAATAACTTCTTTTTCTTTATCTGTATAGCCACCTTTAGCAACAAGTTTTGTTGTTCCACGACCAAGGCGGTGTAAAATTGCATTTGATACTTCCTCATATTGATCCGATACTATTAAAACTGCTTTCGTTTCGTCTAATCCTTGAATTACCGTATCAATTGTTTTGAATGCGATATAGTACGTCATAACAGAATACATCGCTTGTTCAACACCAAAAACAAATGCTGCCCATGCAAAAATGAATAAGTTCACAAACATTACGAATTCACCAACAGAAAACGGTAATTTCTTCGTTAATAGAATTCCCATAATCTCGGTCCCGTCTAACGATCCACCATGACGAATAACAAGTCCTACACCAATCCCTAAAATAAGACCGCCGAAAACTGTTGCTAAAATCGGCTCTGTTGTAAATGGCGGGATAGCATGCAACGTTGATTCAATAAATGCTAAAGCTACAATTCCAAATGCTGAAGATAACATGAATGTTTTTCCAATTTGCTTATACCCGGAGTACATAAAAGGAATGTTGAGGATAACAACTAAAGTAGAAAAGCTTAACCACCAAATATTAGGAGTAAGATAATCTAATATAAGAGAAATACCAATAATTCCACCATCAATAATTTTATTTGGCATTAAAAACAGTTCAATCGCTACCGCCGCACACGCTGCCCCAAAGACAATCATAACTAAACGATATACAAGATGAATAACACTTTCTTTTCGATGTTGCTTTTTTTCCATAAGTCCTCCTTATACTCTTTATCTATAGTTTTGTTCTTATATTATAACATAAGCTTCTTTTCCCCATTGAAAAAATGCACCTTGATACGAATATGTACAAGCTATGCGTACATATATTTCGATAGAAGAACGTGTGAAGGAGGACAACACGATGAACCTCATTAAACAAATTGTGAACAAAAAATTAAATCATATTTCTACAAAAGAACTATTGAAATATAGTAAAGAATACGAAGTTCCAATCACAACTGCACAAGCTGATAAAATCGTTTTACTTATGAAAGGGAAAAACATTAACATTTACGATAATACCGAACGACTAGATTTGTTAAAACAAATCGCTAAAGTAACTACTCCTGCCACTGCCCAACAAGTAAATATTTTATTTCAGCAGCTATTAAAATAAGGAGGGGAAAATCCCCTCCTTATTGCGCTTTAATTTTTTCAAGAATTCCTTCATCAAAAGTACCATTTTTCAGCATTTCGATTTCTAATTTATATGGTGGCTTCTTATCTTTTTTATCTTCACCTACATACGGCGTTTCAAGAATTTTTGGTACGTGCGTAAGTTGTGGGTGATGCACAATGTGATGCAATGCCTTATAGCCAATATGACCAAAACCAATATTTTCATGACGGTCTTTTCCAGCTCCGCGTACATTTTTGCTATCGTTAATATGAAGTACTTGTAAACGATTTATCCCAACAATTTTATCAAATTCGTTTAACACACCGTCAAAATCATTTACAAGGTCATAACCTGCATCATGCGTATGACACGTATCAAAACATACAGATAGTTTTTCATTATATTTCACACCATCAATAATTTTCGCAATTTCTTCAAAGCTACGACCGCATTCCGTTCCCTTTCCTGCCATCGTTTCTAACGCAATGTTAACCGTCTGCTCTGGCGTTAATACTTCATTAAGCCCTTTAATAATTTGTTGAATACCAGCATCCGCTCCTGCACCAACGTGCGCACCTGGGTGAAGAACGATTTGTTTCGCTACACCTAATGCCGATGTTCTTTCAATTTCCATGCGAAGGAAGTCTACACCTAATTGGAATGTTTCTGGCTTCGTCGTATTCCCAAGATTAATAATGTATGGCGCATGTACGATAATTTCTTCAATACCGTTTAGTTCCATATGTTTTCTTCCTGCTTCTATGTTCAATTCTTCAATTGGTTTTCTTCGTGTATTTTGCGGTGCACCTGTATAAATCATAAACGTCGTTGCACCGTATGAAACAGCCTCTTCACTTGCTGCTAATAACATTTTCTTACCACTCATAGAAACATGAGATCCAATCTTTAACATACAATCACCTCTTCAATATACAATAGATATAATGATAGCATAATTTGTAGAAATATGTAGCGAATTGTTTGTTCACACAAAAGGCACTACATAAATTAAACAGACTATTCAAACACTCTGAACTCTATACTTAAATTAACCCAATAAAGCGAAACTTTAGTCAACGTTTTTTCTACCCCTCACTAATTATTAGTCTGCATTACTCGACTTTCTCTCAAGTAGTGAGATAAAAAAAAATAAGGGAAATCCCTTATCTTTTTTTATTGCTATATTTTTTCTTCACTTTGTCACGTTCTGTTGCAAGTTTTCGTTTATAGTTTGGTTTTACTTTTTTCGGCTTTTTAACAACTTTTGTTGCCATAACATCTAGTCCATCACTTGGTTTTTTACGGCTCTTACGACGACGACGGTCACCTAAATCCGCCCATTCATCTCCGCGTAAATCCACATGCTTAAACTCGATATGACGTTGTTTTTCCAAACTATCTAACGCTTCTTCATTTGCTGGATCATAAATCGTCACTGCAATACCTGAATGACCCGCACGTGCAGTTCTTCCAACACGGTGAACGAAGAAATCTAAATCTGGTGGAAGTTCATAGTTAATAACATGGCTAATTCCTTCAATATCAATACCGCGTGCCGCCAAATCTGTTGCGACAATGTATTGGAACTCTAAATCACGAACTTGTTTCATCATTTTTCTACGATCACGTGGTGATAAATCACCGTGTATACGCCCTACTTTTAATCCACGTTCTGCTAATCCATCGGCTACTTCGTCAGCCTTCTTCTTTGTGTTTGTAAAGACAATTGCTAAATATGGTTTAAATTGAAGTAGCATATTTTTCACTAATTCAGTTTTATTACGGTGTCTTGAAGGCACAAGGTAATGATCAATATTTCCTGCTGCAACTTGCTTCGGATTAATATGAATATGTTCTGGATTCTCCATATATTTCTTCAAAAATGGTTTTAATTTTTGAGGAATTGTTGCAGAGAAAACTAACATTTGCAGATTTTTAGGCATACGTGCCGCAATTTTATCTACATCTTGAATGAATCCCATATCAAGCATTAAGTCCGCTTCATCGACAATAATAGTATCCGCTTTATAAACAAATAGCGCCTTTTCTTCTACTAAATCTTTAATACGTCCTGGCGTTCCAACTACAATATGAGGTTGTTTTTTCAACTTTTCAATTGATCGTTGTTTATCAGTTCCACCAATTAAACAGCGTGCTGTAATCATTTGATCTTCTGCACAGAACTTTGTTAGTTTTACAATTTCTTCGTAAATTTGTTGTGCTAACTCACGAGTAGGCGCTGTAATAACAAGTTGTACCTCTTCACGACTTGCATCAATTCTGTTTAATGTAGGAAGTAAGTATGCATGTGTTTTCCCAGAACCAGTTTGGGATTGTCCAATTATACTCACACCTTTTTTCACGACCGGGAAAATTTTCTTTTGAATTCCTGTTGGCTCTGTAAAGCGTAGTTCACGAACTGCATCTATTAAAAATGGTTTAAAATCATACTGTGTAAAAGTTTGTAGTGTCATAAGTTACACCTTCTTTCTAAAATTTCTACTGCGCACAAATCAGTCAAGTCTACATTATATCGAAATCTACAAGTAAAATCCATCTTTAGTTTAGGTTTTTATCTCAAAAACTAACCTTCTTTCCTTCCATTGCATATTGTATGTGTATATACCTAACTGAAGAAAGGAGGATTTCCCACATGTTTCCGAAATCCCCTATAAGACAAATGTATCCGAATCGAGGACAACAATCTTACACACCATATCCGATTCCACAACTACCACCGATGGCTCAAAAAAAGAAAGGTTTCCTTGCTAAACTCTTTAAAAAACACGATCCAACCGAACCTTTCATGCAAATGGTCCCTCCTTATCGACAAATGGAAGGGCCACCGATGATGCACCAACAACCGCCGCCCCAATATCAACAGCAACAGCCATACCAACAACAATATACACAACAATATCAGCCATACCTGCAGCAATATCCAGAGCAGATGATACCACCTCAAATGTATGAATCAAATGATACACGTGGTGCTGCGTCAGCTACAACTGCAGCGGCATCTAGCAGCGGCATCGGTAGTTTTTTTTCAAATTTAATTTCGAACCCAACTAATATGATAAATAATATCGAAAAAGTATCTCAAGTCGTGCAATCTGTCGGTCCTGTTGTCGAACAGTACGGTCCCATTATGCGTAGTCTACCAAGCATTGTTAAAATCCTCACCTCTGGAAAAAGTACGGAAGAAAATCAAACTGAAGATGCAACAGAACAGGTTGAGGTAGCAACTCCACCCCCTCCACCTCCAAAAAGGAAACGAAAAAAAATAGTGCTTGAACCGGTAATAGAAAAAGAGGTTCCGAAAGAACCCGTTCAACAATCAGCAACAAAACCAAAACTATATGTGTAACAATCCTTTGTTTTCTATCCACTCCTCCTTTATAATGTAATGGACTATGCACAAAAGTATCCCTTGTTTAGAAGGAGAGGATTACTCACATGAAGATTGTTAAAATTTCCCCTCGTGGTTATTGCTATGGTGTTGTTGACGCAATGGTTATTGCACGTAACGCCGCATTAGATAAATCATTACCGAGACCCATTTATATTTTAGGTATGATTGTTCACAATAAGCATGTCACAGATGCTTTCGAAGAGGATGGCATCATTACATTAGACGGTCCAAGTCGATTAGAAATTTTAGATAAAATCGATTCTGGTACTGTTATTTTCACTGCACACGGTGTTTCTCCAGAAGTTAAACAACGTGCAAAAGAAAAAGGTTTAACGACAATTGATGCAACTTGTCCAGATGTTACAAAAACACATGACCTTATCGAAGCAAAGAAAGCTGAAGGATACCATGTCATTTATATCGGCAAAAAAAATCATCCAGAACCAGAAGGCGCAGTTGGTATCGCACCTGATATCGTTCATCTTATCGAAAAAGCTGATGATTTAAAAACACTAGAAATTCCAACTGATAAAATTTTAGTTACGAATCAAACAACAATGAGTCAATGGGATGTTCAACATTTAATGGAGGACATTCAGAAAAAATTCCCAACAGCAGAATTCCACAAGGAAATTTGTTTAGCAACTCAAGTTCGCCAAGAAGCTGTCGCTAAACAAGCTGATGTTGCAGATTTAACAATTGTTGTCGGTGATCCGAAAAGTAACAACTCAAACCGTTTAGCACAAGTATCACAAGAAATCGCTGGTACGACAGCATACCGCGTTGCAGACGTAAGTGAAATCCAATTAGAATGGCTACAAGGTGTAGAAAACGTAGCTGTTACAGCAGGTGCTTCTACTCCAACGCCAATTACAAAAGAAGTTATTGCTTTCTTAGATCAATATGACCCAATGAATCCAGCTACATGGGACAGAATTCGAAAAGTACCACTTCAAAAGATACTACCTCGTGTAAAAGTGAAAAAAGAACAATAATAAAAACCGTTGCCTACATGAGCAACGGTTTTTATTTTTCTTATACAAATGTGAATGGATCTGTATGTAACTGCGAAGCGTGAATGTGTACATTGAATTTCTTCACATCTACTTTTTCTTGCAATTGTTTTTGTACACCTTGCTTCATTACTTTTTCAACGTTATGTCCTGGATCGACTATATTTAAACCAATCATCATCGCATCGTGAGCAACATGATAATACATATCACCTGTTACATATACATCTGCTCCTTTAAATTTCGCTTGGTTTATATATTTATTACCGTCACCACCAAGTACAGCTACTTTACGCACCTTATCATCTAACTTTCCAACAACTCTTGCACCCTTTACATGTAATGATTGTTTCACATGTAAAGCAAACTGCTCAAGCGTCATTTCTTCTTGTAAATACCCTATTTTACCAAGACCTAATGTTTCACCTTTATTATCAAGCGGATATACATCATATGCCACTTCTTCATATGGATGGGCTGCCAACATCGCTTTAATAACTTTTCTTTGTAATGAAGCTGGAATAATCGTTTCGACACGTATCTCTTCCACACGTTCTAACTGCCCAGTTTCTCCGATATAAGGATTTGTACCTTCTTGAGGGATAAAAGTACCTACCCCTTCGCTACCGAACGTACAGTGGCTATAATTACCGATATGACCTGCATCCGCATCTCCAAGAGCTTTGCGCACTTCTTCTGCATGGGTTACTGGAACAAATACAACAATTTTTTTCATTTCTTCTGCATATGTAGGAGCTAATACTTCTGTATTTTGTAACCCTAACGCATCAGCAAGTAAATCATTTACCCCGCCCTTAGCAATATCTACATTTGTATGTGCGGCATAAACCGCAATATCATTTTTAATACACGTTTCAATAATTCTTCCGTACGCCTTATCTGTATGAATCGCTTTTAATGGATTAAAGATTAAAGGGTGATGCGCTATAATGATATTTGCTCCTAATTGGATTGCCTCGTCCACAACTTCCTCAGTTACATCTAATGCGATTAATACGTGCTGCACAGGTTTATTAAGCGCTCCAATCTGTAAGCCAATCTTATCCCCTTCCATCGCTAAATGCTTCGGATACATACCTTCAAACAAAGAAATAATTTCATGACCATTCGGAATTTTACTCATGATAAAACCTCTCCTATCATTTTCATTTTCGCTTCTACTTCTGCACGCTTCGCTTTCTTCTCTTCAGACTCTGCTGCACGCTCTAACTGTTTTAAAATATTTTGGAAGTTTTTCAATTCCCCTTCCCACTTTTCAACAAAAGCTTCACTTTTTTCTTTTATTAGAAATGGACCCATAAACAATTCAGTTTGTTTATTTTCAGAGTAAGGTACTGCTGTATCTCCTCGTTCTCCGACTAAAATCTCGTAAATCTTTCCGTCTTCTATTACAATTTTCTCACGGATAAGCTCCCATCCATTTTCAATAAACCATTCACGGATATGGTGTGCTGCAATATTCGGCTGTAAGATTAAACGTGTTACACCTTCTAATTTTTCTTTACCACTTTCTAAAATGTCACGAATTAACGCTCCACCCATACCAGCAATCGTAATAACATCTACTTCTCCTGGCACTATAACAGCTAATCCATTCCCTTTACGAACGTCTACTTTATCTTGCAAGCCACTTTCAGCTACAGTTGCTTGTGCAGAGCGAAACGGTCCATCTACAACCTCTCCTGCAACTGCTTTCGTAGCAATATTATTTATAATTGTATAACACGGTAAATACGCATGATCCGATCCAATATCAGCTACTGTAGAGCCTACCGGAATCTCCCTCACAACTTCTTCTAATCGTTTCGAAAGCTTTACTTCATTCATGTATTTCCATTACTCCTTCTCTTCTCAGTCTGTCTCCATGATAATGAATTTATAGTAGTTGTTGCAAGTCCATAACAACACTTCAATTCTCTATTACTAATCGTATTTTAGAAAGTATAGAAAAACAAGCCTTTTGCACAAAAGCAAAAGGCTTGTAATACGAAACTTTATTTTTTCTTCGATAACCAATCAGCTACTTTCGTTGCTTGATCAGCTGGAATTAAATTAGCTGGCATATTTCCTTTTCCTTTTGAAAGAACTTCTTTAATTTCATCTTTCGAAAGTTTCCCACCAATTTTTTGTAAATTAGGTCCCACTGCCCCTTGTAACTGATCACCGTGACAGCTCGTACAGCTTTGCTTTACAATATCCTCTGGCTTTGATGCTGTTTGTGCTGGTTTCCCACCATTTTTTGCATCAGCTAACTCTTTAGATTTATTTAGCCCCTGAAATGAAAATACAAACATAACGATAATACCTAATGCTGCAATAAGAGCGAACGGAATCAACGGATTACGTTTCATATCTCTTCTCCCCCCTCTATACCGCTAAATAGTTAGATGATTCAGTCATTTATATTGTACTTGAAAACGCCCTATCAGAAAAGAGCAAACTACTACTTGTTAAAAATATTCCGTAAATTCATTTTATTGATTTTCACTATTATATCGCATATTATTTCGATAATTACTAACGTTTCTCATCATATTTTTTACTTTTCTACATATTATTTTGTATATAATAAACAAAATAAATCGAAAAATCGAAAAATGAGCATTTGCAAATCAAAAGACAATTCTGTAAAATAAATTACAAGAAATTGTAATCGTTGCCGATAGCTAAATTTTAACAAAAATTAACAAAATAAAAAAGTTTACTTCACAAAAGTGAAGTAAACTTAAAGGTAGCCTATTCTAAGAAATCCTTAAGACGCTTACTACGGCTTGGATGTCTTAATTTGCGAAGTGCTTTCGCTTCAATTTGACGAATACGTTCTCTCGTTACGCCGAATACTTTCCCAACTTCTTCAAGCGTACGAGTTCGTCCATCATCTAAACCAAAACGAAGACGCAGAACATTTTCTTCACGATCTGTTAGTGTATCTAACACATCTTCTAATTGTTCTTTTAGCAATTCATACGCTGCATGGTCCGCAGGCGATGTTGCTTCTTGGTCTTCGATAAAGTCACCTAAATGGGAGTCGTCTTCTTCACCAATTGGTGTTTCAAGAGAAACTGGCTCCTGTGCAATCTTTAAGATTTCGCGTACTTTTTCTGGAGCAAGATCCATTTCTTCACCAATCTCTTCAGGAGATGGTTCGCGTCCTAAATCTTGTAATAATTGACGTTGTACACGGATTAACTTATTAATTGTTTCAACCATATGAACTGGAATACGAATTGTTCGCGCTTGGTCTGCAATCGCACGTGTAATAGCTTGGCGAATCCACCAAGTTGCATACGTACTAAATTTAAAACCTTTACGGTAGTCGAACTTTTCAACTGCCTTAATTAGACCCATATTTCCTTCTTGGATTAAGTCTAAGAAAAGCATACCACGGCCCACGTAGCGCTTTGCAATACTTACTACAAGACGTAAGTTTGCTTCCGCAAGACGGCGTTTTGCTTCTTCATCGCCTTCTTCAATACGTGTCGCAAGTCGAATTTCTTCTTCAGCAGATAGTAAGTCTACACGACCAATTTCCTTTAAGTACATACGAACAGGGTCATTGATTTTCACACCTGGCGGCACACTTAAATCATTAAGGTCAAATTCTTCTTCCGTTTTTGTAATTTGACGATTATTAGGACCTTCGTCGTTGTCATTGTCACCAACTAAGTCAATCCCTTGTTCACCTAAATATTCATAGTATTCATCCATTTGATCGGATTCAATTTCAAATCCATTCATGCGTTCTGCAATCTCTTCATATGTAAGAACGCCACGTTTTTTTCCGAGCTCAGTGAGTTGTTCTTTCACTTGCTCAAGGGTCATTTCAGTTTCAATTTGTTTAGAACGAGCTGGTTTATCAGCCATCTGTTCCCCTCCTTACGCGAGATACAAACATTCATTATACTAAAACTTTATCGAAAAAGCTATTTTCTTGCTTTTTGACTTTGTAAATATGCCACATAATATTTAGCAGCCTCTACAGGATCTGTTTTTTCCATTTGTTTTACTTTAAAGATAATTTCCATCTTTTCAAGTTTTTCTTTATGGCGTCTTAGCGCCTCCAAATGACCTTGTAACGCTTCTTCTGTGTACTCTGGATTAATAAATTCATCCGTCGAAATATCAGTAATAATATTTTTCAACTTTTCATCAGAGAGCCAACTTAAAAATGTTCCGACTGAAGGTTCATTTCCCTTTTCATAATATGCGTATAGTTCATATAAAATCCCTTTATGTTCTTCTGTATAAAAATCTTCTATATGAGGTTCCATACGCACTGTCACTTCTGCACTTTGCAACATATGGTAAATAATTTCTCTTTCTGCCCTTTCAAAACCTGTTAATTTCGGTTTCGTTTGAACAATTTGAGATGGCTTAGAAACCTGCTTTATTTGTTTTTGCTGTACCTTTTGTTCTTTGCGATATTGGTGCAATTGATTCAAAAGTGTTTCCATTGAATACGAAAATTCTTGCGATAATGATTTTAAATATGATTCCGCCTGCATCGCATCCTGTAGCAATGATAACTCTTTTAAAACACTTTTTACATATTCTTCTTTGCCAGACTCATCTTGCAAATTTTTCCCTAAACGCAAATAATTTATTTTGAAACCAACAAAACTTATACTTGATTTCACAAGATTTTCAAAAGCGGTTGTCCCATATTGTTGCACATATTCATCAGGGTCAAGCTTATCTGGCAAGGATGTAACTTTTACTTGGCAACCAACTTGCAATAGTAATTGCCCTGCTTTCATCGTCGCTTCTCGCCCTGCTTTATCACCATCATAGCAAAGAACAACAGTTTCAACGTTACGTCGCAGAAGTTTCGCTTGTTCTTCAGTTAAAGCTGTTCCCATTGTCGCAACAGCTTCTTCCACACCACTTTTCACCGCGGCTAGTACATCGGCATAACCTTCAAAAAGGACAACCTGCCCACGTTTTCTAATAAACGGCCTTGCTTGGTGGAAATTATACAACAGCTTACTTTTGTAAAAAATCGGTGTTTCAGGACTATTCAAATATTTCGGAGTGTCATCTCCTAATGCCCTTCCACTAAACGCTATCACCTTACCTTGTAAAGTATAAATCGGAAACATAACTCTTCCGCGGAAGCGGTCATAATGACTGCCATCCTTCTCACTTCTTACAAGAAGGCCAGCCTGTTCCATACTAGATAGCGACAAACCTCTTTTTTGTAAAATTTTCGTCGCTGCATCCCAAGCTTGTGATGCATAACCAATTTCAAATTTCTCAATCATCTCTTTTGTAATACCACGTTTTAATAAATATGAAAGTGCTTCATTTCCTTCTTCTGTATTTACTAATAAATGATGATAATACTTTTTCAAAAGTTCATGAGCCTGTTGCATGATGACAGTGTCATCAGATATGTCTTCTTGTTGTTGTTGTCCTTGCCCTGATGTATATTCTGCAACTGCAATTCCATTTCTTTCGCCAAGCTTTTGAACAGCCTCTGTGAAAGCAAGTCCTTCCATTTTCATAAGAAAAGAAAATACATTTCCACCTTCTCCACATCCGAAACAATGAAAAATTTGCTTATCAGATGAAACAGAGAATGAAGGAGAATTCTCACCATGAAATGGACAAAGGCCGAAATAGTTACGCCCCTGCTTTCTAAGTTGAACATACTCACCAATCACTTCTACAATATCGGATGATGTCCGAATCTGTTCAACAACTTCTTCAGGAATTCTGTTCCCCATAACTCCATCTCCGTGTCGTATTTTGTATTCGATATAAATTAAAAGATTCCTTTATAATTCGACAATATTTTTCTAAATTTGTTAGAAAGTACTGTCGATCACATTGTGTAAACGATTTTGGACCTTTCGTATAAGTCCCCAGTCTGCGTAAATTCGCAGATACATACTACTATATAAAATTGTATACATTTGCTCATCTGTTACAAATGTATCTCCTGGAGACAATACATATACTCCTTTTTCACAAGAAGACTAGCAAGAAGCACTATAGCCTGTATGATCATGAGATCTGTAGCTTTTGCATGTTAATAAATATAACAGTCAACTTCATCTTGCTCAGAATCTACATAGACCCAATTACCTTGCTGTTTTCTTGAACGATGAGCATAGGATACGACAAACAAAATTTCGACATAAAATTTTGTTCCAACTTGCACAATTGCATTCTTCACGGGATACGCATCTGCATCAAATAATATCTTATCTGATGTTTTGCATATTTCTGTATTCTACATCCCTTCTGTGAATCCTTCCATAATGTGCGTTTTCTTGTCTAGATTTTGTCGATTTAACGTAAATACATGTCTTTTTCGAAAATCCTATCCCTAGTTTATTCTGAAAAATTAAAGTCTAAACGTAAAATATAGGTTTTTATCACAATTTTTTATTATAATATATTTTCTTCAACTACGCTACATATCCCTTTAATTTTCATCTTACACTTAAAGATAACGAAATCGTTCCTTTAGCATAATTAAAAAACAGAAGAATATAAGTATAACCATTCCGCTATATTCTATTACTAAGCCGAAAGTTCATGCTCTACTTCGCATCTTCCTCTAACGCCTTCTCACGAGCGAAAAAAGCACATTCACCTTTGGTAAATGTGCTAAAACATTTTTTGGTTTTGCACTGCATTCACAATAATATTTGCTGTTTCTTCAATTGCCTTATTTGATACATCAATCACTTGACAATTTATTTTACTAATTACTTCCTCAAAATGATCAATTTCTTCTTGAATACGATTAATATTTGCATATGTTGCTCCATCACTTAATCCAAGTGATTTCAATCGTTCTTTTCGAATATGATTTAACTTATCTGGTATAATTTTCAAACCGAAACATTTCTCTTTTGCCACTCGATATAATTCCTCAGGCGGATCCACTTCCGGTACAAGTGGTACATTAGCAACTTTCAAACGTTTGTTATGCGCTAAATATTGTGAAAGTGGTGTTTTTGATGTACGTGAAATTCCAATCAACACGATATCAGCTTTTAAAATACCACGTGCATCTCTACCATCATCATACTTAACTGCAAATTCAATCGCTTCAATTTTTTTAAAGTACTCTTCATCTAATCTTCGAACGACACCTGGCTCATACCTTGGTACTTGCCCTGTAATTTCTTCAATTTGATCGATAAGAGGTCCGATAATATCGTATGCCTCTACTCCTTCTTTTGCCGCTTCTGTCAATAAATATTGACGCATATCAGGCTTTACTAACGTAAAACAAATAAGCGCTTGATTGCTCTTGGCAATCGAGATTACTTCTTTTAATGTCCCTGTATCTTCTACATACGGTACACGCCTAATATCAGGAGCGAATGGGAACTGTCCCATTGCCGCTCTAACAACCAAATCAGCAGTTTCTCCTACAGAGTCAGATACGACATATACGATTTTATTATCCATTACATTACCTCACTTTAAACAAATTACACTTATTCGTTATTTACTAAATTTACAAACGCACGTGTAATATTTGTTTTTGTAATTCGTCCAATCACTTCTAAACCTTGTTTCGTATCCTTCACAACCGGCATCGCATCAATCTGTCTTTCTATTAATTCCATCGCAATATCATATAAAGAATCCTCCCTGCGACACATCGCAATGTTTGGCATCCTTGTCATGATAATATTAACCGGAAGAGAGGTTAAATCCTGCTTTCCTAAGCTAGCTCGTAATAAATCTTTACGAGATACAACGCCAACTAATAAAGTAGCTTGATCTACAACAAATAATGTACCAACGTCCTCTAGAAACATAGTACAGATTGCATCGTATACTGATACATTTTTATCAATTACAGCCGGTCTAGATTGATAATCTTGCACTTTAATTTTCTTAACAGCTTCAGATAATAGCTGTCCCCCGGTTTTACCCGTATAAAAATAACCTACACGTGGACGCGCTTCTAAATAACCAGCCATCGTTAAAATTGCTAAGTCTGGTCTTAGCGTTGCACGTGTTAAACCCAATTGCCCAGCAATTGACTCCCCTGTAATAGGACCGTGATCTTTTACAATCTGAATGATATGCTCTTGCCGTTTATTCAGCTCTATGATAATCACCACCTTTAATGCACAACGAAAAAAGTTATACTATCTCTTAAATATTATATACTAAATATGCTATTCGAAAAAGAAAGTATGTAAAAAGGACCCTATACGGCCCTTTTTATATTTGAAACTTATCAAGTTGTTCCAAGAAACGCCTTGTTTTCAAATAAATCCCACAATATTCGTCATAATATGTATTCAATACTGTGCGCATTTGTTTTTTTGTACTATCCTTCACCGATACATTACCGAGCCGGTGTAAATCAAAGTGAAAAAAGAGACGTAATAATTTATGAACAGCCTCTCCCACCGGAATACGATACGGATCTTGCTCCGCATGACGCGAGCACAGAAAACCGCCTTCCCGGACAGAGAAGGCGACAAAATCTGTTTCTTGATGACAAATAGCACATGTATCAAAGTACGGGCGCATCCCTAATACCGGAAGCATTTTCGTTTGATAAATTAATGATAATACTTCTGGATCAACACCCTCACACATATAATGCAACGTTTGATATAACATTTCAAATAAATACGGATTATGCTTCTTATCTTCTGTTGCTTTATCGGTTAATTCAATAATAAATGATGCATAAGCAGTTAAAAATATATCCTCACGAATTTCTTTCATAGATGAAATAATCTCGCCTTGTTGCAAAGTTCCAAGTCCAGATCCCATTTGAATAAGAAAATGACCATGTGTCATAAGTTGCGAAATAGCTGCTAACCGACTCTTCGGCTTTTTCGCCCCTCTTGCCATTGCACTTACCTTACCAAATTCCCGTGAGTATATTGTAACAATCTTATTTGTTTCTCCGTAATCAGTCGTACGGATAACAATGCCCTCAACTTTTTGAAACATGTTCGTCACCATCCAAGGTTTGAACAAAACGGGTCAAGAAATTGGAGAGTCTAGATGCGCTAACTCCTCTTCATGTTGATCCATCTCATCGTTTACGTCTTTTTCCATTTCTTTCAAAAGCAAATACGTTTCAATGCTTCCTGTTTTGGAGAAAAACTTCCAGGTAAAATCTAGCATAAGAATCCACCTTTCTCAATAAGCGTAGCCTATAAACCAATTTCTTTTGTTGTTATTAAGTTGACCCATTTTGTTCATTTTCATGTGAGAAAAATTTTTCCTAATTTATCAAGGTTCATAAAAACCAATAATCAGCGGATGAACAAAACATCCACTGATCACAACTTTACTTCATATTAATACTCGTCTTCACGGAAACCAAGGTCACGAAGCTGTGACATCTTATTACGCCAATCTTTTTGCACTTTCACCCATACTTCTAAAAATACTTTAGAACCAAGAAGTGCTTCAATGTCAAAACGAGCTCTCTTACCGACTTCTTTTAACATCTTCCCTTGCTTACCTATAATAATTCCTTTTTGTGATGCACGTTCAACAACAATCGTTGCGTTTATATAAACCGCTCCGCCCTCACGCTTTTGAATTGCATCAATAACAACCGCTACAGAATGCGGTACTTCTTCACGTGTTAAATGTAATACTTTTTCACGAATAAGCTCTGAAATAATAAATCGCTCTGGATGATCCGTTACTTGATTATCCGGGTAATATTGCGGTCCTTCTGGTAAATACTTTTTAATTGCTCCGATTAACGCTTCAACGTTATTACCGTCCAATGCAGAAATTGGCACAATCTCCGCGAACTCATATAATTTACGATATTGATCAATCAACTCCAGCAATTGCTCTGGATGAAGTTGGTCAATTTTATTAATTACCAAAAATACCGGTTGTTTCGTTTCTTGTAATTTCTCAATAATAAATTCCTCACCACGACCATATCCTTCAGTTGCATTGACCATAAACAAAACAATATCAACTTCTTTTAATGTCGTTTGAGCCATCTTCACCATGAAATCGCCTAGTTTATGTTTAGGTTTATGTATTCCTGGTGTATCAATGAAAACTACTTGTGAATCATTTTCTGTATATACACCTTGAATTTTATTACGAGTTGTTTGTGGCTTATCGCTCATAATAGCAATTTTTTGGCCAATAATACGATTTAAAAATGTAGATTTCCCAACATTCGGTCTGCCAATAATAGAGACAAAACCTGATTTATAACCTTTTCTATTCATGTAAATCCTCCGCTAAAAATGCTCCTGGTAACAATTCTCCGACTGTTGTCTCTTGAACATCACCATGTAAGTTTGATAGGTATACTTTCGTATCCTGTTTACATAATTCTATCATAACTTGTCGACATGCTCCACAAGGAGGTACTGGACGCTTTGTATCCGCTACGACTGCAATAGCTACAAACTCGTTATCCCCTTCAGAAATCGCCTTAAATAACGCTGTTCTTTCTGCACAGTTACATAAACCATATGATGCATTTTCAACATTACATCCACGATATATTTTTCCATCCTGAGTTAGTAAAGCTGCACCTACTTGAAATTTAGAATATGGTACGTACGCTCGTTTACGCGCTTCGGTTGCTTCTTGAATTAATTGTTCGCTATTCATATTCCCGCATCCTTTCCGTTCA
The DNA here is from genome assembly GCF_003315125.1 of Bacillus sp. DB-2. Classification (NCBI taxonomy): domain Bacteria; kingdom Bacillati; phylum Bacillota; class Bacilli; order Caryophanales; family Bacillaceae; genus Bacillus; species Bacillus sp. DB-2. Next base: position 112,703 of record NZ_QNRN01000001.1, read on the forward strand.
TAGATGTGAATAGATACACTCTTTCATTAAAGGCCTTCACGGCGCTCCCAAAGCTTAATAAAAGCTTCGGAATGCAACTATACCATATACGGTAAAAAGATAATAGCACCAATTACAGCAGCTATAATTGCAAATAATAAAACTGCCCCTGCTGCAACATCCTTTGCAACTTTTGCAACCGGATGAATATCGACGGTTGCTAAGTCTACTGTTTTTTCAATAGCCGTATTCACCATCTCTAAACTCATTACAATCCCTATCACAATAAGTACGACAATCCATTCCATTGTTGTAATATGGAAATAAAAGCCGCAGCATATAACGATGACTGCGGCTAAATAATGAATTTTCATATTTCGTTCATGACGAAGACAAAAGTATATACCAGCTATAGCATATCCAAAACTATCTAAAAGTTTTCCTGTTTTCATCGTCCTAATCCAAAGGCCTCTAAAATTTCTTTTTGTCTTCCAAACATTTCTTTCTCATCTTCTTCTGTCATATGATCATAACCAAGCAAATGCAAAAAGCCATGTAGTGCTAAAAACCCAAGTTCTCGATCAAAAGAATGTCCATATTCTTCAGCTTGTTCTTTTGCTCTCGGAATAGAAATAATAAGATCTCCTAACATACGCGGCATCTCTGCACCGACAATTTCCATTTCGCCTTCTCCCATTTCTTCCATAGCAAAAGAAATAACGTCCGTAGGCTGATCCTTATCTCGGTAATCACGGTTTATTTCACGAATACGTTCATTATCTACAAATGTAACCGATAATTCTGCGCCTTCTTCTATGTTCTCCATTTGGGCTGCTTTCTCTACTAAACCTCGAATCAAACTTATATATTCGTCTTTCACTTCTTCTGTTTCATCAATAAAATCAATTAATAAACTCATTCTTTCTCCTTTTCTTCCGGCGGTTCCGGATATGTAATACGGGAATGGAAAATACCATTTAACGTTTCACATAACGTTTTTCCAACGATTTGTAGTTCCTTAAATGTCAAATCACATTCACTAAATTGACCATCTTGCAGGCGATCTTTAATAATACTTTGCACTAAATTATTAATCTGATCTGGTGTTGGATGGTTCATCGAACGTACCGCCGCTTCCACACTATCAGCAATACCAACGATCGCCGACTCTTTAGAAGTTGCTTTTGATCCTGGATAGCGGAACATTTCCTCCGTATATTTCTCTTTATCTTCTTTAATCGCATTATAATAAAAATATTTAAGTAACGTTGTACCATGATGCTGTCCAGCAATATCGATAATTTCTTGAGGTATATGGTGTTCTTCTAACATTCTCACCCCATCGGTTACATGAGCAATTATAATATCTTTGCTCGTTACAGGGTCTAATCTATCATGCGGGTTTTCAATACCCATTTGGTTTTCAATAAAAAACTGTGGTTGTACCGTTTTCCCTACATCATGATAATACGCCCCTACACGCGCTAATACTCCATTTGCTCCAACTGCTTCACAAGCAGCTTCTGAGAGATTAGCTACCATTACACTATGGTGATATGTACCTGGTGCTTCTAATAAAATTTTACGCAAAAGCGGGTGATTCGGACTTGAAAGTTCCATCAATTTCATACTCGATACAATCCCAAGACCACTTTCTAAATACGGTAAAATCCCCATAGCTAGAACAGAAGAGATAATACCCGAAACAGCAGCCATTAATAATTGCACCCCAATTTCAAGAGGCGAAAAATTCCCGTTACGTAATAATAGCAAAGCCGCTAATACGACTACATTTAATACAGAAACGAGTATACCAGCTTGTAAAATCATCGTACGACGATTTTTTTCTCTCAAGAAAATACTAACTGATAATGAACTTAATAAAACATAAATCCCCACACTATAATTCAGTGTACTCGTTACACCTTCATTAAACATAATACTTCCGCATACAGAAAAGATCATACTCGTTAAAAATACAAATCGATCACCAATCATTAATTTTACAAGTATTGTTCCCATTGCAACTGGAACAACATACGCGATTCCTGCATACTCAAGCTTTTGAAACAAACTAATGATTTTCATTAAAACAATCGTGATAGACAAAATTGTAATATACGCTAAGACATACGGCCTATCTTCTCTTTTCCGCTGTAAAAACACTTCAAACTGCTTATGCATAAAGTACAATAGCACACCAATGAGTACCGCTAACCCAACATAGGGTTGAAAACTGTTCCCTTTTTCTAACAGACCAACTAATTTCAACTGATTGTACATATCACTTGAAATCGTTTCACCTTCTCTAACAAGGACTTGCCCTTGAAGAATATAAACAGGTGGAACTAAATCTTCTTCCGCTTTTCTCTTCTCTTTTGTTAAGGTCGGATCATAAAAATAGTTTGCAGAAATCGCATATTTCCCTAACGCCTTAATAGATTCCTTTAAACCATTATCAACATTAACACTATTCATCTCACTTACATATCGTTCCTTCGCATCCTTCAATTCATCCATTTTAACATGCTCAGTCATGATACTATTAATAGCTGTAACTGTTGCATCTTTCGCTAATACTAATTGGTTCGAATCCGCATTAATTAAGTTCAGTAAGTTTGAATCAGATAATTCTTTCGTTAAATCAGTAGGCAATTTTTTTTTCAACTTGTCCACTTTTTCAGCATCAGTAATCTTTTTTTGCTCATCCGGTCCAACCGCTTTAATCTCTTGTATCACTTCATCTACTTTAGCAAAGACGTCATTCACAATATCCACTTTATTTTGTTTATACTCACTTTTATATGTATATTGATCTTCAACTTTTGTAGCGGCTTCTTTTTTCTTTTTGTCCGTTGTAACTTTATCTTCAATTTTAATAGGAGAATGGATTGTTTTTTTCGCAATAGAATATGTTGTAACATCTAATTGCTCTGGTTTTACATTATTCATAAGTGCAAAAAACAGCACTGCCCCTAATAAAACGTAAGAAATCCAACTTAGTTTTTTCGAATGTTGTAAATTACGAAACCACTTAGAAATTTCTTGAGATCTTGACATGATTTCAATACCTTCTCCTCTCCAGAAATAAAGTGAAACTATTTATAGCTTTCATTTCTTCTAGGTAACGATACTTTTTGGACAACATTTTTATCCACTCTCACCTACAGTTTATTTCCCTCGTCTTTAATGATAGTAAAAAATATGTCATTCGCCAACCTTATCATACAAAAAGAAATGATCCTGACAAATAGGATCATTCCATTTTATCATATGCCTCAATAATACGTTGCACTAACGGGTGTCTCACAACGTCCGTTTGTTCCAATGTAATGAACGAAAGACCTGATACACCAGATAAAATATTAGCAGCAATAGAAAGACCTGACTTTACCCCTTTTGGCAAGTCTACCTGTGAGGGATCCCCCGTAATAACCATTTTAGAACTAAAACCTAATCGTGTTAAAAACATTTTTATTTGAACACCAGTTGTATTTTGCGCCTCATCTAATATAACAAATGAATCATCAAGAGTACGCCCTCTCATATAAGCAAGAGGTGCAATTTCAATTACACCACGTTCCATCATACGTTGTGTATATTCTTGTCCAAGAATATCATGTAACGCATCATATAGTGGACGTAAATACGGATCTACTTTTTCTTTCAAATCACCTGGTAAAAACCCTAAGCTCTCTCCAGCTTCTACAGCAGGTCTTGTTAAAATAATTTTCTTTACATACCCTTGCTTTAAAGCTCTCACAGCCATTACTACGGCTAAGTATGTTTTTCCTGTCCCAGCAGGTCCTATCCCAAATACAATATCATTCTTTTTCATTGCATGAATATATCGTCTTTGCCCCATCGTTTTCACACGAATGGATTTACCTTTTGCCGTTTTAAAAATTTCCTCTTCATATAATTCTTCGAATTGAGCAATTTTCCCTTGTTGCCCAAGCTGAATCGCATACGCAACATCTCTTTCCGAAATTGATACACCTTTACGGATAACAACAAGTAACTGTTGTAAGATTTTTTCTACGAGCACCACAGTTTCATCTGCCCCAGATACACGAACAGATTCTCCTCTAGTCACAATCGATACACTAAGTTCTCGTTCAATTACTTTTAAATGAGCATCATTTACCCCAAAAAGAGCGATTGCTTCGTTGGGGTTTTCCAATTGTTGGTTCATTTCTACTAATTGTTCTGCCATTACTCAGTCTCCTTGAATATCGGATTCAGATATTGGTTGTGGCTCTGCAATATTTTCAATCACTGTATAATGTAATGTGACCTTTAGGTGATCCGCCTCAACCTCTTTACTCAAAATGTTATCACTTACAATCATAGCATGTTCATCCAATTTTTTCTTCAGTTCTTTTTCTGCCATCTCTTTCGCTACTTTCATTGCTTGTTTTTCGGTATATTCTCGGTTCGCTTCTTCCTCTTCTCGTACAATATCTTTCTCGTATGCAATTGGTAATGTAAATCCAAATAATTTCACATCATGTTTTACACTTTCAGTACGAGAGCGCTTATACTTATCCTGTAGAAATCCCCATATTTTTATTTTAGTACTCCCAAATTTAAGGAAATATTCATTGTATGAATTACCAGTATACACTTGAAATTGTGTCTTTAACGGAACATCCACCTCAGATTTATACCACGTTTCTCCATATACAATCCCTTTAGCCGAAACAACTGTCGGATTCTCCTCATTACCATACATCCCGGATACGAGAAGTTGCCCCTTTTCTACATGGTCATTTTTCATGACAACCGGCTTCCCAACTTCCACAAATGTTTTTGTAATAATCCCTTCTTTTTTTGCTACTAAGTTTTGTGGCTGTTGTTCACTTTCTTTTTTCGGCTCATTTTTTTCAACAATCTTAAAATGATATGTTGTCCCTCTTATTTCTAATCCCGCCCAAGTAATCGCATTAATATTGTCTGTCAAATGACGTTGAACATCTTCTACACTCGGCATTTGGAATTGTAATTTACCTTTTTTTATACCCATTTTGTCCAATTCTTTCATCAATATATATTCTGTTTCAGGTTTTGCTCCTGTAATTTCAATTTTCCACACCATATTTGACAATGCGATCATTCCGAAAAAAAATATTAAAAACCCAATTAAAAATCCACTATTTTTAATTACACGCTTATTCCAAAAAGGAAAACCGTAACGTCCAATAAAATATAATTTACATTCATTTTTTCTATAAATTGGTTTTATCTTTTTCACATCTCGTAATAACATACAAAAAACTAACGTTTCATCAGCTATCTTCTTTACATCCCAAACGAGTAATTTCTTCCGCACACACTCGTTAACAAAGCGTTCCGCTCCTCTACCTTCAATTCGCACCTTTACATACCCAAGCCATTTTATAAACCATTTATTTTTCATCGACTATCTCCACTACCTTTCTAAAAGTAGATACACTACTTTTCAATTCGATTATCAAACTAGCTCGTACTAAAATTTTAATTAGCAGATTCCTTGATCCTCACTAATTATTAACCTTCACGAGCCAGTTTTTTACGTGGAACTCAATTCCCACCTATCCTCTTTGTACGAACCGAATATTGAGGCCAGAACGTTACTGCCTGTTAATACAAGGTAACGAAGAAAAACTTCACAAACGGAAGTTTCTCCTCACTCCTCTTTCTTTTCATTTTCTAAAAACGTCACTTGTTCAATAATCCCTTCAAGCAACAGTTCTTCTGGAAGGATTGTTTTAATAACAAAGGATTGACCTTTAATTAATAATTGACCATGTTTCAATAGCAATCTTACCTCTTTATCTGAGAACACTAATAATCCTCGATGATTTTCTATATAGATATGTACTTGCCCAACAAGCGTGATCCGAGGTAGATCCATTAACACATCCACTGGCAGGTCTATTTGCTTCGTTAACCAATTCTTCATTTGTTCTATTTTTTTCATCTCAAAAGACCCCCTCTCATCCCATATGTATGAAAAAAGAGCTTGTAATATCACGTCCAAACTGAAAAAAGCATAAAAAAACGTCTCATACGAAATGAGACGCTTTTTTATGCTAATAGCTGGATAACCAGCTTATTCACAAGTGATCCGTCTGTTTTACCTTTTACTTTCGGCATAACAGCAGTCATCACTTTACCCATATCTGCTTTAGATGTAGCACCAACTTCAGAAATAACTTGCTTAATTATATCCGCTAGTTCTTCTTCTGTTAATTGCTCCGGCAAATATGCGCTTAAAATCTGAATTTCACTTTGCAGTTTATCAACAAGGTCTTCACGACCAGCTTTTTTAAATTCAAGGAGGGAGTCCTTATACTGTTTTACTTCACGAGCTAAAACTGTTAATTCCTCTTCTTCAGTAAGAGTATGTTGCAGTTTAATACCTTCATTTTGTAAAGCAGCCTTAACCATACGAATAACGGTTAATTTTTCTTTTTGTTTATTCTTCATCGCTTGTTTCATATCATCGTTTAAACGACCGAGAAGACTCATAACTTACACCCTCTCTTAGAACTTACGCTTTCTTGCCGCTTCAGATTTCTTCTTACGTTTTACACTTGGCTTTTCATAAAACTCGCGCTTTCTTGCTTCAGCAAGTGTACCAGTTTTAGAAACCGATCTTTTAAAACGGCGAAGTGCATCCTCCAAAGACTCGTTTTTACGAACGACTGTTTTTGACATTCTCTTTCCCTCCCTCCGAAACATCACACTTACATACTAATTTCAGCATGCAAAAAGAAACCCTTCTTCAGCATGTCTTTTACGATTATAATACATTTTATCACTTCAGGTCAACTATTTGGCAGAATAAAAGAAGAATAGATGCCCTTACCTGTTCAAAAGCTATGTAGATAGCTATTATCCTTTTCCCCTGAAGACAACTATATTTTTTATCATTACACCTTTTTTAATACAAGAAAGCATTAAATAACTACTCATTCAACGTACCTGCCTTTTCAGTACTTAACTTCTCCACAAAAAAAAGAAAGCATGCAAATCGTTTCCGTTTGCATGCTTTTTTATCCCGCTATTTGCCAGGACAGTAAGACCCCCACCTCAAAATTCAGCGAAAGCAAAGAACTTAGGCGGGGGTCAGGCTGATAATCAGCGGGGATGAACACCCCCCCACTGATTAAAGTTTCACTTTATGCGCTTGCTGATTCTTTTTTTACATCATCTTCAAGAACACGAACAAACTGCGCTTCGTTATATGGATAACCAGCTTTTGTAATTTTCACTTTTACTAGCTTACCAATCAATTCTTCAGATCCTTCAAACACAATTTTTAAGTAGTTATCTGTATAACCTACATATAAACCTTTACGGTCACCATCTTTAAATGTCTCTTCCGGAATGATTTCAAGTACTTCACCTTCAAATCTAGAAGCATACTCTTTCGCTAATTGATTTGATAGCTCAATTAGACGGTGAACACGATCGTTCTTCACGTCTTCAGGAACTTGATCTTCCATACGTGCTGCTGGAGTACCTGTGCGTTTCGAATAAGGGAAAACGTGTAGTTCAGAGAAACGATTCTCTTTAATGAAATTGTACGTTTCCATGAATTCCTCTTCTGTTTCGCCTGGGAATCCAACAATTACGTCTGATGTAATCGCAAGACCTGGTAACGCTTCTTTCAAACGATCTAAACGCTCTTGGAAAAATTCCATCGTATACTTACGGCGCATACGTTTCAATACAGTATTAGATCCTGACTGTAATGGAATATGCAAGTGACGTACAACTACTTCTGATTTATCTAACACTTCAATTACTTCATCAGAAATTTGACTCGCCTCAATAGAAGAAATACGAAGGCGTTTCAATCCGCCTACTTCCGCTTCCATATCGCGCAGTAATCCAGCTAAGTTATACTCTTTTATATCTTCACCGTACCCACCTGTATGAATACCTGTTAATACGATTTCTTTATAGCCCGCATCTACTAATTGCTGCGCTTGTTTAATAACTTCTTTTCCATCACGAGAACGCATTAAACCACGCGCCCAAGGAATGATGCAAAATGTACAGAAGTTATTACAACCTTCTTGTATTTTTAAAGATGCACGTGTACGGTCCGTGAAATATGGTACATCGAGCTCTTCATATACACGTGTTTTCATAATATTGCGGACAGCATTAATTGGTTGACGCTCTTTACGGAATTCTTCGATGTATCCTAACATCTTCTCACGATCTTGCGTACCAACAACAATATCTACACCTGGAATCGCCATAATTTCCGCTGGAGATGTTTGTGCATAACATCCAGTTACACAAATTACCGCATCTGGATTTTGACGTACAGCACGTCTAATTACTTGACGGCTTTTTTTATCTCCAGTATTCGTTACTGTACATGTGTTAATAACGTATACATCAGATTTTTTTTCATATTCAGTTCTTTCATAACCACCTTGTTTAAACAATTGCCAAATCGCTTCTGTTTCATAGTGGTTTACTTTACAACCTAACGTGTGGAACGCAACAGTTGCCATTGATTATCACCCCATCAATTCAAAATGATAAGAAGCGGCACTTAACGCATAAAGCGGAGCCGTTTCTGTTCTTAAAATTCTTGGTCCTAAACTACATGGTACAAATTTATGTTCACGAAGTGCGGTTATCTCTTCCTCCGCTAAGCCGCCTTCTGGTCCAAATACAATCAGCAGCTTTTGGCCTGGTTTAACCGTCGCTAAAGCTTTCGCAAAATTAGATTTCTCACCTTGTTTCGCTTCTTCTTCATACGCAACAAGACAAACATCATACTCGCTACTCATCGACAGCAGTTGTTTAAATGATGAGGGAACGTGTACTTCTGGAATTTCACTTCTATGCGATTGTTCCGCAGCTTCTTTTACAATTTTTTTCAAACGCTCAACTTTTTTATCTGCTTTTTTCGCATCCCACTTTACAATAGATCGAGATGCTTGAAATGGTAAAAATGCAGCTGCCCCAAGCTCAGTTCCTTTTTGAAAAATTAACTCTAGCTTGTCTCCTTTCGGCAGTCCACTTGCAATCGTCACGAATACAGGAAGTTCGCTTGACGCCTCTACCCATTCTACAATAGTGGTATCCACAAATTCACTGGTAATTTCAGCAATTGAACACTCTGCTGTTTTACCATTTACACAGCAATAAATGTGGTCACCAGCTGACATACGCATCACTCTTGCGATGTGATGGACATCATCACCCATTATGCGAATACTTGTCTCATTTACATATTTCTCTTCTACAAAATAACGTTGCATATAATCACCTTAGTAGAGTTTCGTTCCTTTCGTAAGTCAATACTTACGAAAAGAACGAAACGTTATCATTTTCATATAACAAACGGCAAGTCCCTCACCTTATACGGTGAGAGACTCCCCTGTTCTTTATAGACTAAAATCTATATTACGCATTTCGTGCAATAATTGCTACCCAATCTTCCATTCGAAGTACTTCTTCAATTGAAAATCCAGCTGTTTCTAACGCTTCAGAAATTACTTTTTCTTTCGCCCCAATAATACCAGATGTAATAAATAATCCACCTGGCTTCACAACTCTCGCTGCATCTTCAGGGAATAGAAGAATAATTTCCGCTAGTAAATTTGCTACGATTAAATCAACTGGGCCTTCAATACCTTCTAATAGACTATTCTGTCCAACATTGACAATGTCATCTGTTTTATTTAAGCGCACATTCATTTCTGCACTTTCAACTGCAACTGGGTCTAAATCATACGCTTGAACAGAAGCCGCACCTAATTTTGCCGCAGCAATACTAAGTACCCCCGAACCTGTCCCCACATCAATCACAGTATCACCTGGCTGAACCGTTTTTTCTAACGCACGAATACACATCGTCGTTGTGGGATGTGTCCCTGTACCAAACGCCATACCTGGATCTAATTCAATAATTTTTTCATTTGGAGAAGACGGTGTATACTCTTCCCACGTCGGCACAATTGTGAATGTATCAGAAATTTGAACTGGATGATAATACTTCTTCCAAGCAGTAGCCCAATCTTCCTCATCGACTTCATTAATTGTAATAGTTCCTTTACCAATTTCGATGTCGAAAGATGGTAGTGCATCAATAGATGATTTTACACCTGCAACTGTTTCGTGTAAAGAATCCGTTTGTGGGAAATATGCTTTTACCAAAACACCCTCACTTGGATATTCATCTGGGTTAAGTGCATAAATCTCACCGTATTGTTGCTTGCGCTCTTTCGTCAACTCCGCTGGGTCCTCAATCGCAACCCCGCTAGCGCCTGCTTCATGCAAAATATGAGAGACAGCTTCTACTGCTTCTTCTGTTGTATGAATACTAATTTCTGACCATTTCACAATTTACCAACTCCATTTTTTATTTCCATTATTCCCCTTTGAAAGCACGTTTAAGCTTTCTGAATAAGCTATCATCCTGCTCTTCTTGCCCTGCAAATTCACGCAATAAATCTTTTTGATGTGAAGTTAATTTCGTCGGCACAACAACACGAACGACTACATATTGATCTCCTTGACCATATCCACGTACGTTCGGAGCACCTTTTCCTTTTAAGCGGAATTCTGTTCCTGTTTGTGTTCCTGCTGGAATTTTCAGCTTCACTTTGCCATGAACGGTAGGAACTTCAACTTCCGCACCAAGTGCCATTTGCGCAAATGTTATTGGCATTTCGCAAATAATGTGATCCCCTTCGCGTTCAAAGAATTCATGATTTCTCACATGAACAACAACATATAAGTCACCTGCCGGTCCGCCATTTACGCCTGCTTCACCTTTTCCAGATACACGAATTTGTTGACCATTATCGATACCCGCTGGAATTTTAACATTGATTTTTTTACGTTTACGAACTTTACCAGAACCATGGCATGTCGTACATTTCTCTTTAATCATTTGACCTGTTCCTGAACAATGTCCACAAGCTTGACGGTTTACAATACGCCCAAATGGTGTATTTTGTTCTACACTTACTTGCCCTGATCCTGAACAATGTTTACATGTTTCTTTTGAAGTCCCTGGTTTCGCTCCACTACCCTTACAAGTATCACATGGATCCTCCACTGGAATCTCAACGTTTAATTCTTTACCAAAAATAGCTTCTTCAAACTCTAAAGTAACTTGATATTGTAAATCAGCACCTTGACGTGGAGCATTCGGGTCACGACGTCTTCCGCCGCCACCGCCAAAGAATGAACTAAAGATATCTTCGAAACCAAAGCCACCGCCGAAGTCTCCTCCGCCACCGAAACCTTGATTCGGACCCGCGTGACCAAATTGATCATACTGCGCACGCTTTTGATCATCGCTCAATACTTCGTATGCTTCTTGTACTTCTTTAAACTTTTCAATTGCATTTTCTTCTTTACTTACGTCTGGATGGTACTTTTTAGCCAAACGACGATACGCTTTTTTAATTTCATCTTTTGAAGCGCCCTGGCTAAGTCCAAGGACCTCATAATAGTCTCGTTTATTCATAAATTTGCAACCCCCGAATCTTTCACATAAACGTAATTTTAACACCGAAAGAAAGTGCTTTGCAACAAAGTTTCCTCACTTACAGTATGCAAAATAAAAAAACTAAGATCCTCACACATTTCTTCTTATTCGTGAAAAAAGTCAAAGCCAAGGCACGCTTGACTTTGACTTTTTGTCATCTTACTTATTTTATTTCACTGTATTACTTGTCTTCTTTTACTTCTTCAAACTCAGCGTCTACTACATTATCTTTTTTTGCGCCAGCGTCTTGTGCTCCTTGTGCACCTTCTGCTTGCCCTGCAGCCGCTTGAGCTTGCTCGTATAATTTAACAGTTAATTGTTGTACGATTTCTTGAAGAGCATCTTTTTTCACGCGGATTTCTTCAAGTTCGTTTTTCTCGATTGCCGCTTGTAATGCTTCTTTCGCTTCCGTTGCTTTCGCTACTTCAGCTGCATCTACTTTACCTTCTAAATCTTTTACAACTTTGTCTGTTTGGAATACAAGTTGGTCAGCTTCGTTACGAAGTTCAACTTCTTCCTTACGTTTTTGGTCAGCATCAGCATTTGATTCAGCTTCTTGTACCATACGATCTACTTCTTCATCAGAAAGACCTGAAGAAGATTGGATTGTAATAGTTTGCTCTTTGCTTGTTCCTAAGTCTTTTGCACGTACGTTAACGATACCGTTCGCATCAATATCGAATGTTACTTCGATTTGTGGAATTCCACGTGGTGCTGGCGGAAGGTCTGTTAATTGGAAACGACCTAACGTTTTGTTGTCAGCTGACATTGGACGCTCACCTTGTAGTACGTGAATGTCTACCGCTGGTTGGTTATCAGCAGCTGTTGAGAATACTTGTGACTTACTTGTCGGAATTGTAGTGTTACGCTCGATTAGTTTCGTGAACACACCGCCCATAGTTTCGATACCTAAAGAAAGTGGAGTTACGTCTAATAATAGAACGCCCTCTACATCACCAGTAAGTACGCCACCTTGAACTGCAGCACCTAATGCTACAACTTCATCTGGGTTTACACCTTTGTATGGCTCTTTACCAGTTTCACGTTTAATTGCTTCTTGTACAGCTGGGATACGAGTAGATCCACCAACAAGGATAACTTTATCTAATTCGCTTGGAGCAAAACCAGCGTCTTTTAATGCACGACGAGTTGGCTCTAATGTTCTTTCAACAAGACCAGCTGAAATTTCTTCGAATTTAGCTCTTGTTAACGTTAATTCTAAGTGTAATGGGCCAGCAGCTCCAGCACTAATGAATGGTAATGAAATTTGTGTTTGTGTTACACCAGAAAGATCTTTCTTCGCTTTTTCAGCTGCATCTTTCAGACGTTGAAGTGCCATTTTATCTTGGCTTAAATCAATGCTATTTTCTTTTTTGAATTCAGCTACTAAATGATCGATGATAACTTGGTCAAAGTCATCTCCACCAAGACGGTTGTCACCAGCAGTTGAAATAACTTCGAATGTGCCGTCTGCTAACTCAAGGATAGATACATCAAATGTACCGCCACCTAAGTCATATACTAAGATTTTTTGCTCTTCATCTTGTTTTTCTAAACCGTAAGCAAGTGCTGCGGCTGTTGGTTCGTTAATGATACGCTCAACTTCTAAACCAGCGATACGACCAGCATCTTTCGTTGCTTGACGCTCTGCATCGTTGAAGTATGCAGGTACTGTAATAACAGCTTTCGTTACTGTTTCACCTAAGTATGCTTCAGCAGAAGCTTTTAAGTTTTGTAAAATGATTGCAGAAATTTCTTGAGGTGTAAAATCTTTACCTTCAACTTCTACTTTGTAGTCTGTACCCATATGACGTTTAACAGACATGATTGTATTTGGGTTTGTAATTGCTTGACGCTTCGCAACTTCCCCAACTTGACGCTCTTCATTTTTGAAAGCTACAACAGAAGGTGTTGTACGGTTTCCTTCTGGATTTGGGATAACCTTTGGTTCTCCACCTTCCATAACAGCTACACAAGAGTTTGTTGTACCTAAGTCAATACCGATAATTTTACTCATGGCGATTCCTCCTACTTTTATGTAAATTATTGATTTACTTTTACCATTGATGGGCGAATCACACGGTCTTTTAGTTTATAACCTTTTTGGAATTCCTCCACAACCGCGTTTGATTCAAATTCACTGTCTTCGACTTGCATAATAGCTTGGTGCTCATTAGGATCAAACTGTTTACCAACAGATTCAATCGCTTCAACACCTTCTTTAGTCAGCGCTTCTAGCAATTGACGATGCACCATTTCCATACCTTGTAACAAGGATTTCATTTGCTCATCAGTTGTTTCCACTTGCATCGCTCTTTCAAAATTATCAAGAGCTGGCAAAATATCTGAAACTAAACTTTGTGCTCTATATTTTTCAGCAGCCTGTTTATCCATTTGGACACGGCGCTTATGATTTTCAAAATCAGCTTGTAGACGTAATGTGCGACCTTCCGTTTCCGTTAGTTTCGCTTGTAACTCATCTACTTTTTCTTGTAAAAGAGCAGCCTCACTTTTTTCTTCTACAGCTTCTTCACTGTTTTCTGGCGTGACAGCTTCTTCAACTTGCGCTTCTTTCACTTCTTCTACCACTTGTTCGTTACGCTCTTCCACAATTTTCACCTCCTTAAAAGGTATTAGGTATCACGCTTAGCACGATTACCTAAGCATTATATATTACACACAGCAATGAGAATCTCATCACTTGAGCGAATGTATTACTCTCATTTACTTTTTAAGTCCGTCTGTAAATTGTCTTGTAAATAACTGCAACAAACTAATTACACGAGAGTATTGCATTCTCGTCGGACCTAAAATCGCAATTGTTCCTAGTTGCTCTTCTCCAATCGAATATGTTGCAGAAATTAAACTACAATCTTCCATAGCTATTGAAGAATTTTCCCTACCAATTTTCACTTGAATACCAACTTGTTTATGACGCAAAATATCATAAAACTCAGCTTCGTTATCAATCATCGTCAGCAAGGATCTTACTTTTTGAATGTCATGGAACTCTGGTTGCGAAAGCATATTTGCTTTCCCTCCAAAGTATATCTTTTCCGATAAAGGAACTTGAAATGTACCATCTAACATTTTTATTGCGCTATCGTAATTATGAACATACCCACGCAAGACTGTAACAATCTCTTTAAAGATTTTATTATGAAGTTCTGCCATAGGTATACCAGATAGCTTCTCATTTAAAATATTAACCATTTTTTCTAAATCTGATAAATCAACAGATTCCGGAACGGTAATCGTTTTACTTTGCACATGCCCTGTATCTGTTACAATAATAGCGACTGCTGTTTGACGATCAAGCGGTACAATTTGTACATTTTTAAGTTTATTTGTGCTCAATTTCGGACCAAGAACAATGGCCGTATAATTCGTAAGCTCTGATAAAATTTGAGCTGATTGTTGTGCAATTTTTTCTGCTTCAAAAATTCTTTCAGCAAATAAATCTTTAATTTGTACAATTTCATCGGTCGGTAAGTTTTGCGGCGCTAAAAGATGGTCTACATAAAAGCGATACCCTTTTTCAGAAGGAACACGCCCAGAAGAACTATGCGTTTTTTCAATAAATCCTAGTTCTTCTAAATCAGCCATTTCATTTCGAATAGTAGCTGAACTAAACGTAATTTCATCTTTCTTAGCCAACGTCCTCGAACCAACTGGTTGCGCTGATCCAATAAAGTCATCAACAATTGTTTGTAAAATTAAGAGCTGACGTTCCGTAAGCATCTCATCATCACCTCTGTTAGCACTCTTTGTCTTCGAGTGCTAAATCTATTAATAACTTACCAAAATTGACATTCAATTGTCAACGGAAACGTCACGAAATAACGAAACTTTTTCACGCTTATGGCACATTTAATTAATCAATCAAAAATGACTGGAATACTTCATTCCCTAATAGTTTCCCTTTCCTCGTTAAACAAACATGTCCATCTCTGTTTTCAAGTAATCCTTGTTCTTGATTACTTTGTAACTGCTTTGCAAAAACATGATCCATCTCCACATTAAATTTCTTTTGGAATTCTAACTTAGAAACACCTTTTGTTTTTCGAAGTCCTAAGAACAACTCTTCTTCCATTTTTTCTTTCTCTGTCACTGGGTGAACATCTAAATATGGAAATCCTGTCTCATCAATTTTAGTGAAATATTGCTTGAGCGGACCTACATTTTGAATTCGTTCCCCGTTCACATAGCTATGTGCTCCAGCTCCAAATCCATAATACTCTTCATTATTCCAGTATGTGAGATTGTGTCTACTTTCATTATTACCTTTTGAGAAGTTACTAATCTCATACTGGTTATAACCATGTTTCTCCATTTCATCCATTACCATTTCGTACATTTTCGCTTCATGGTCTTCACCTGGAAGTCTTAATTTCCCTTTATTCATTAAGTTATAAAATACGGTTTTCGGTTCCACAATTAAGGAATATGCCGAGAAATGTTGTACACCAAGCGTAAAGGCAATTTCTAATGTTTCCTTTACATCTTCTATCGTCTGTCCTGGCAGAGCATAAATTAAATCTACATTAATATTTTTAAAACCGACTTCCTGCGCTTCTCGAATTGCTACGAATGCATCTTCTCTCGTATGCCTGCGTCCAATCTTCTCAAGTAGCTCATCACGAAACGTTTGCACACCAAAACTAATTCGGTTTACTCCACCTTCTAGCAATACGTTCAATTTCTCTTTCGGTAAATCACCTGGATTCGCTTCAAATGTTAATTCACAATTCGGCGCAAATGGACGCAAACGACGGTTAATGATGTCGAGTAGTTTTTTTGTCTGTTCCATATTTAATGCCGTCGGAGTTCCTCCGCCAACAAAAATCGTTTTCATACTTTCAAACGGTACTTTTTGAACCGTATTTATTATTTCTTTCTCTAAATATTGTAAGTATCGATCAACCGGTTGGCGTTCAATAAATACTTTATTAAAATCACAATAGTGACAAATATGCTGACAAAACGGAATATGAATATATGCAGCTTGTACCAAATATAACTCCTACCTTTCTAAAAAGAAAACCTCCGCACTCCGGAGGATTCTTTACTTCTCTACTGTATTACGGATTTGTTCCATTCGCATTTTTCCCCAATCATACATCATTTCAACGATCGGTAAAAGCGACATACCTAATTCCGTCATATAGTACTCAACACGCGGAGGAATTTCCGGGTATACCGTTCGATCAACAATCCCGTCCTCCATTAACTCTTTCAATTGATTTGACAACACTTTATGAGAAATGCTCGGGAACAGACGTTGCAATTCACTAAAACGATGCGGACCTTCCACACCTAAGTGCCACAATATCACAACTTTCCACTTCCCACTAATTATAGAAAGCGTCAGTTCCTTTTCGCAATTAAAATTACCTTTTTGTATTTTCTCTCGAATATCTTTTCGAATATTTTCGGACATTAATAGTCTCCTAACTCTATATCAATCACTAAAAAGCTCTCTCACTATTGTAAATGAGAGATGCTAAGATGTCTAAAAAGTAGCATATAAAAAAGAAGCCGAACGAACGGCTTCTACTTTTATCACGATTGGTGCGGGCTAATAATTAGCGAAAAATAGAAAAATCTCCACTAATTATAGTTCACTCCATTAGTTATCATCCATTTTCAGTACAGCCATGAATGCTTCTTGCGGCACTTCTACAGAACCAACAGACTTCATACGTTTTTTACCTTCTTTTTGCTTATCAAGAAGTTTACGCTTACGAGAAATGTCACCACCGTAACATTTTGCAAGTACGTTTTTACGCATCGCCTTAATTGTAGAACGAGATACAACTTTATTTCCGATAGTCGCTTGAATTGGCACTTCAAACTGTTGTCTTGGAATTAATTTCTTTAATTTCTCTACAATTACTTTACCACGGTCATACGCTGAATCACGATGTACAATAAATGATAAAGCATCCACTTGTTCATTATTTAAAAGAATATCCATTTTCACAAGTTTAGATGGTTTATAACCAATTAACTCGTAGTCAAATGATGCATATCCTTTCGTATTTGATTTCAATTGATCGAAGAAATCATATACGATTTCTGATAACGGGATTTCATATGTCAATGTAACACGTGTTTCATCTAAATATTGCATATCAATAAACGTTCCACGTTTCCCTTGGCAAATTTCCATTACAGCTCCAACATAGTCATTCGGAACCATAATTGCAGCCTTCACAAACGGCTCTTCTACACGATCGATAGTCTGTGGATCTGGCATATTAGATGGATTATCAACAATAAAATCTTCACCGTTCGTTAAATACACTTTATAAATAACGCTTGGCGCTGTTGTAATTAAGTCAATCTTGAATTCACGTTCAATACGTTCTTGAATAATCTCCATGTGAAGAAGCCCTAAGAAACCACAACGGAAACCAAAACCTAAAGCTTGAGATGTTTCAGGCTCAAATTCAAGAGCAGAATCATTCAATTCTAGTTTTTCTAACGCATCACGTAAGTCGTTATAACGTGCAGAATCGATTGGATATAAACCACAGAATACCATTGGGTTTAATTTTCGATACCCTTTTAACGGCTCTGCAGCCGGACGTTTCGCATGTGTAATCGTATCACCAACACGTGTATCGCCTACATTTTTAATAGATGCTGCCAAGAAACCTACATCACCTACTGTTAACTCGTCACGTTGCGTCGTTTTCGGTGTAAACACACCTACTTCTGTTACTTCAAATTCTTTTCCAGTTGCCATCATACGTACTTTATCGCCAACTTTTACCGTTCCATTTACAACACGGATATATGCAATTACACCACGGTACGGATCATATAAAGAATCGAAAATCATACATTGTAACGGCTCTTCTGAATCACCTGTTGGAGCTGGTACCTTTTCAACGATTTGTTCTAAAATATCTTCAATACCAATGCCAGCTTTCGCTGAAGCAAGTACAGCTTCCGATGCATCTAAACCAATTACATCTTCTACCTCTTGACGTACGCGTTCTGGGTCTGCACTTGGTAAGTCGATTTTATTAATAACTGGTAAGATTTCTAAATTATTATCAAGCGCTAAATATACGTTTGCTAATGTTTGGGCCTCAATTCCTTGCGCTGCATCCACTACAAGAATTGCACCTTCACAAGCCGCTAAACTACGAGATACTTCGTACGTAAAGTCGACGTGTCCTGGAGTATCGATTAAGTGAAGAATATACTCTTCACCGTCTTTCGCTTTATACGTTAGTTGTACTGCATTTAATTTAATTGTAATACCACGCTCACGCTCCAACTCCATAGAGTCAAGCAATTGCGCCTTCATTTCGCGCTGTGCCAACGCGTTTGTTTTCTCCAAAATACGGTCTGCCAACGTTGATTTCCCGTGGTCAATGTGAGCAATGATGGAGAAGTTACGAATTTTGGACTGTCTTTTTGCTCTTTCTTCTTTATTCATCTATGTTCTCAACTCCTAATAGTCTCGCCAATATACACTAGCACTGATTATATCAATAGAGCAGCAAAGATTCAATGAAAACTCGTGCTGCTTACAATACAAATCACTCTATCTATATCTTATGCGAACAAACCATAAGAGACAAACCTTTTTCAAATTAAAAGACAGCTCTCTTACAAACATAAGACAACCATCCTTCCCGCTACCCTTAACTAAAAATTCCTTTTATTGCCCCAACAACTATATCCGTTCCAAACTTTGTCATATCACGAGCAACACTTGCTATCGCCATACCGATACCTTCTACAACATTAAAACTTCTTAAGCTTTCTAACTGTTTTTGTTTTTCAATAGCCGAAAACGTCTCTCCCGAAATTCCGGGTTCAGCCCCAGCGCCTTCTGTTCCTGTCATATGAGCAATTTGTTCATATGACAGCTGACGATATCCCTTCATACTTTTTAGACCATGATTAGCGAGTCCCACTCCAGCTATCATCATAAGCAAACATAAGACTGTACCGCATATACATAACAGCGTAAATTGACTCAAGCTATTTCTGCCTCTTTCCATCAATGTGTATATGCCCCTGTATTATCCTGATCAATCTGATGATGCAGCGCTGCATTTAAACCGCTGGCTATTACATTTGCCATATCCTCAATAAACGCATCTACTTCTTTTGGAGTTACCATTAAATTATGACCAAGAGGAGATAACACTTCATAAATTAACTTTCTCTTTTCTTCTTCTTCTAACGTACCAATAGCTCCTAAAAACATATTTCGACTCTTTTCATCTGGCATATCTTCTTCTGTTAATTTTTTCTTTTCTCCAAATGTAAAACCTGCTGGCAATAAAGAGCGTGACGGTTTGTTTCCTTCTTTCAGTTCCCGGCCAAAATGTTTCAAAATAAAATCAATTGTATCACTCGTAATCGAAACAGCATCTACCACAGTTGGCACACCAATTGCGATAACAGGAATACCTAATGTTTCTTTACTTAGTTCCTTACGCTTATTCCCAACACCAGATCCTGGATGAATTCCTGTATCAGAAATTTGTATCGTACTATTTACTCGTTCTATAGAACGAGCAGCTAATGCATCAATTGCGATGACAAAGTCTGGTTTTGTCTTCTCAATAATTCCGTAAATGACATCGCTCGTTTCAATCCCTGTAATTCCCATTACCCCTGGACGAATGGCACTAACAGGTCTAAACCCTTCTTCCACACTTTCAGGCTGCAATTTAAACAAATGTCTCGTCACCAGTACGTTCTCTACAACTATCGGTCCGAGTGCATCCGGCGTTACATTCCAATTCCCAAGACCTACGATTAAACAACTCGCTTCTTTTGAAACTCCAACCTCTTCTAAGAAATAAGAAAATTCTTTTGCAAAAATACGCTCTACCTTTTGCTGAAGTTCCGTATCTTGTTGTCGTATACCTTGCACCTCAAGAGTTAAATAACTTCCAGGTTTTTTCCCCATCGACTCAGATGCAATTTCATCAATAGTTACTTTTGTAATTGTAACTCCCTCTTCTTCCCTCTCTTTTACAATAACTCCCTGTATCCCTTTTTGTTCTTCTTGGCGCTCTTGTAGCATTTGGTGCGCCTCTACAGCAAGGTCAGTTCTAACACTATATTTACTTAAATCTAATGGTTCTTTCATCGTATCTCCTCCGTAATTCATAGTAAATATCGTTAGATTTCCCCAAGTTATATTAGGTCATTCTTTCCTTTACGTGAAATTTCATTGATATACTATTGCAATTCTCTTCACCGTTTGATAGAATATCACTTGTTCTATGTAAGAATCGAGTCATTCGATTGCACCAGGGAGGTGAAAAGTATGGCAAACATCAAATCTGCTATCAAACGCGCTAAACTTAGCGAAGAGCGTCGTTCACATAACGCTTCTATCAAGTCTGACATGCGTACTGCTGTTAAAACTGTAGAAACTTTAGTTACTAATAACGATCTTGAAAATGCTAAAGAAGCTTTCAAAACTGCTTCTAAAAAACTTGACAAAGCAGCTCGTAAAGGTCTTATCCACCAAAACGCTGCATCTCGTCAAAAATCTCGCTTAGCGAAACAAGTAAACGCGTAAGGCGTTTAAAAAACGATCCATTCGGATCGTTTTTTATATACACAAAAAAGTTCACGTACTAAGTACGTGAACTTTTTTGTGTCACTACATATGATTTAACCGCATTAAGAAAAACTCAAGCACAAGTTTCTTATCCATCTTTCCAGTCTTCATACTATAATCAGCTTCCGCCAATTCTATAATAACTTTTTTTAATTCTTCAAAAGAGAAAAACTTCGTTTGATTCATCGCCAACTTTACCCGGTACGGATGTACACCAATATGGGACGCGATTTGATTTTGTCCGTAACCACGCTGTTGCAACTCTTTCACTTGATGTAGCAAGCGGAACTGACTTACTAATAAAGCTAGCAGTTTAATCGGTTCTTCCTGCTGTGTAAATAATCCGTCTAAAATTTGCATCGCACCAGCGATATCTTTTTTCACCACTTTTTCTGTTAAAGCAAACACGTTTTGCTCAACAGATTTCGGCACAAGTTCCGTGACAAGTTTTGGCGTAATTTCTCCGCCCATACCGACGTATAACGTTAACTTGTCCATTTCCTTCGCCAACATTGTTACATTACTTCCCACAAGCTCTAACAATAAACTAACAGCTGAATTATCAATATGCACATGCACCTCATCCGCACGAGAAACAATCCACTTCTGAACATCCTGCACTTGCATCGCATTTGCTTCTATTACATCCGCTGTTTTCTTTAATAGTTTTGTAATTTTTTTTCTTTCGTCTAATTTTTCATAAGGCGCAACAAAAACAAGAATAGAAAAAGGAGATGGCTCCCCAATATATTCTTCTAAAATTTTTATATTTTGTTCTAATTTTTCTTTTTGTGCCGTTAAAAATAGTGGTGATTTTATTAATATAACTTTACGCTCGCCAAAAAAAGGAAGCGTATGCGCATCCTCAACTACATCTTCTAAATACGCTTCTTCCAAATCGTATGTCACAACATTAAACTCTCGATCTTCCTCTTCAAGCGCGTACGTTGTAATAAGCTTTATCGTTTCATTTATAAAATAGGCTTCCGTTCCATACAGTACATACAACGGAGCGAACTGTTTCTTTTTAATCTTCTTATGTATATCACTCATATTTTTTCCTACTCCCTAACTTGGCAATATATATTTATACTAATGCCCTAGCTTTTGTTTTACAAGTACAAAGGGACGGTCTTTATAACCCGCCCCTTTATTTATATAAAACGCCACACAATAAGCCCCGGATTTCTTATTGGTGTGCGGTAATCACCTTCCCTTTATTATTTACAATAATAATCTTAGTATAAGTGCCAACTGTTAACATGATTGGAAATGAAAAATTCACGCTACTTAACTAACTAGAAAAAGTATACAAATACTCTATTTCACTTCATATGGAAATTGTAGATTTTTTTCTGACAATATTTTATACTAAAATGGAATGTTGGGGAGGGATTCTAAATGAATGATTTTGAACAAAACGTTCAAAGTAAACGCAATGACGCTATTGATTCAGGGGTAGGATTTATCGTCTCATTTGGTTTTTTCGCAACACTTTTCATTATTGCAACTGTTATTAAATTCATCGGTTCTTAAAGGCTGCTGCTTAACGGCAGTCTTCTTTTTTTCATCTTCTATGTGTTTCATCATATGTGATTTTACTTTGAAAGGTTCCTTTTTCTCCATTAAAAACATAGGAAATAGCACCTTGCTTAT
The DNA here is from genome assembly GCF_003315125.1 of Bacillus sp. DB-2. Lineage (NCBI taxonomy): Bacteria > Bacillati > Bacillota > Bacilli > Caryophanales > Bacillaceae > Bacillus > Bacillus sp. DB-2. The sequence continues at coordinate 135,460 of NZ_QNRN01000001.1, forward strand.
CCGTACGCCATATATCAATACCCATCTTCTTAAAACGCTCTATAACTTCCTTATGCGGGTGCCCATACCTATTACGCTCCCCCACAGAAATAATCGCTACAGCAGGCTGTACAAGGCTTAAAAATGGATCTGTAGACGATGTTTTACTCCCATGGTGGGCAACTTTTAAAATATTAGCTCGCAAATCAGGATATGTTGATACTATAAACTTTTCTCCTTCTTCTTCTAGATCACCCGTAAATAGCCATGTTAGTCCCCCTAGTCTGGCCCATAGTACAATCGAAGAGTCATTTTCTCCCTTTTCTTTCCCCTTTGGAGCTAATACGAAAAATTCCGCTTCATTTACCCTCCAACCTTCCCCTTCTCCTACTACACTTATCTTCATGCTCTTTTCTAACGCCTTTTTCTTCACCACTTTTTCCAATAAAGCATCTTGTTCCTTTCTCCCAAATACAACTTCTTTTACAATAATAGATGACAGCAAATCCAGCGCAGCACCTATATGATCCGCATCTCCGTGCGTTACAATTAATTTATCAATCGTTTTTATACCTTCTTTTTGTAAAAAAGGAACAAGAATATCATGCCCAACAGAAAATTCATGCTTTTTCTGTTGCCACGCTTCCTTCTTGACAGGAAGGGCTCCTCCTGTATCAATAAGATAAACCTCTTTATCGTACGGAAGACGAATTAATATCGCATCTCCCTGTCCAACATCAAGAAATGTAACACTCCCACTTTCGCGAAAATATGGATATACATAATGACAAGTACTAATAAAAAGAAACACACCCACAACTATGCACAAAATTTTTTTCGTTATTAACCTTTCCCAAATCACAAATATACTAACGATACTAAAACAATATATAGCCACAAGAAATAAAGGAGTTTGACCAAAAGTAAGTCGGATGAAAGGGAAACTTTCACAGTAACTTAGAAAATCATTAGAAATGGTTAAACATAGTGAAAGTACATATGCAATTCCTTTTGCGAAAAATGGAATAACCGGCATACATATAAGAATAATGATGCTACACGGCAATACAATAATGGATAGAAAAGGAACATATATAAGATTGAGGAAAATGCTATAAGGAGAAAAATAACCAAAATGATATAACAAGATGGGGGTACTAGCGAGCTGTGAAATTATAGAAATGTAAATAGAATTTCGAACTATCCCATTACTACGCCCTAATAATATCGGCGCAGATAGTAGTAAAGAAAAACTACCTACAAATGAGAATTGAAATCCAATGTTGAAAATAAGATACGGATCGTATATAAGCATACATATAGCTGTTATACTTAAGGCATCTAGACTAGATAAGCGAACAGAGCACATGAAAGCTACCAATAATAAAACTCCTGTTATAGAAGCCCTCACAACAGATGGCGACGCCCCAGCTATGATCATATACAGAGGAATGCAAACTATAAGGCATACTGTTGCTGTCTCTTTCGTCACACCACTTCTTAGCAAAACAAAATACATTATAACCATTAATAATACGATATGCGATCCTGAAATTGCTAACAAATGTATAAGACCAAATTGTTGATATTGCTCTTCTACTTCAAACGTCATTTGTTGTCGATCTCCAAATAATAATGCGTTCATAAATGCACCTGATTGTTCCGGGAACATTTCTGTAACTTTCGAGATTGTTTGTTGCCTGAGAAGGAAAATCCATTGCACGAGTGACAACGATGTTTTTTGACATTCAGAAATGTATGTCACATCAAATATAAAATGTATTTTTTGCTGATATAAATAATTACGATAATCAAAAACATGAAAATTCCGGGCAGTTTGTGGTTCTTTCACCTCCCCTTTAAATGTACACGATATACCTGCATGTAATTGTTGCAACTGCTTCTTTTCCGAAGCAGATTGTATTTTATAATTTAACTGCACTAAGTTTTTATTCTGATCTTCAATTTGAAAAGAGAGACGATCCCCATTAATTAGAGGTGTATTTTGCACGACCCCTCGTGTAACTTCATAGGACTCCCCTAGCGGCTTATTTAGACTCTGAACATACGTGGTGTACATAGCGCCACTAAAACACGCTATTATACAAAATATGAAGGTTTTACGCGAAGTACGATATAAACAAAATAAAACATAACAAACGAAACAACAAGCAGCCAACAAATGCGATGCGGAAAAGGTAATTGCAATCCCAATTATAAACGAGATTGCAACATAGCCCCATTGCCCATTCAACTCATACTCACTCCTTATAGCATCATTTTCGCTTTAGTGAATACACGCTGTAATTCTTCCATTGATAAATTATCTTTTTCTAAAGCTGCGAATAATTCCTTTAGCTGTAAATGACGCTCTTGTTCCTCTAGCGATGTAATATCGTATTCTAGTGGAACGTGCTTTACTGTTACACTCGCTTGTTCAAATAACTCTACGGCATACGGATGATTTTTATAGTCCTGTGCATAATAAACCGCTGTAACACCACTTTGAATAATCGCCTTACAGCACTGCAAACAAGGAAAATGTGTGACATAAATTTCCGCTTCCTCTGTTTTTGCACCAAACTTCGCACATTGTAATAAAGCATTCATTTCAGCATGAATTGTACGAACGCAATGATTATCAATGACATAGCAACCATCGTCTATACAATGCACACCACCTTTAATTGAACCGTTATATCCACCAGCAATAATTCGTTTATCACGAACAATTGTCGCTCCTACCGCAAGCCTTGTACATGTACTACGTAAAGATAGTAGATGGCTTTGCGTCATAAAATATTGATCCCATGAAATTCGTTCCATATTTTTCACCTTCTTTTTTGTCTACTTGTAGTGTAGCGAAAAAAGAAAAACTTCGTCAATCTTTTATGGAATAATAATTTGATCTTTTATTTTCTCTAAAGACTTCGCACCAATCCCATCAATTTCTAATAAATCTTCTATTTTCTGAAACGGACCATGTTCTTCTCGGTATTTCAAAATACTTTCCGCTTTCCGAGAACCAATGCCTGTTATTTTTTCAAGTTGCTCTTTAGAAGCTGTATTTATTTGCACTTTACCCTCGCTTTTTGAAAAAGTAGCCCCTTCTTGCACTGGCTCATTCTTGTTAGGAACATAAAGAAGCATTTGGTCTTGGACCATTTGCGCCAAATTCACTTTCTTCACATCTGCATCCGGCAACAAACCACCAGCTTTTTCAACTGCCTCCTTCACCCGGTCCCCTTCCTTCATTTCATACACACCCTCTTTAAAAACCGCCCCTTTCACATCAATTATAATTATTTTTTCTGCTCCTTTGTATCCAATACTTTCGGTTTACTTTTTTTCTCCACATCTTTCACTTGAACTTCCGTTGTAATGAGCGATCGCTCTGTTTGCTGATTCGTTTTCCAGAAAAAAAGAAAAATCAAAGTGCCAATAATAATCACTAATCCCAACCATTTTTTCGGAAAATCCCACATCATTTTACACCTCTAATCATAAATTTATAACATCATTCATATTGTTTAGGAGAAAGCTGTTACGAAGGAGGGATGAAACATTGAACATAGGAATTATAGGGACAGGGAACATGGGGAATATACTAATCGATGCATTTTTAGAAACCCGTGCTGTCAAACCCTCGTGCCTTACTATTATTAATCGGACGCCTGCCAAAGCATATCATATAAAAGAAAAATACCCTTCTGTTCATATAGCCAAAACAATCCAAGAGGTAATCGAACAATCCCAGCTTATTTTCATTTGCGTAAAACCGATAGATATATACCCTATTCTACAAAAATACGCTGACCATTTTTCAGACGAAGATTGCTTAGTTTCTATCACAAGCCCCATATCTCCATCACAATTAGAAACACTTATACCTTGCCACGTCGCTCGTATCATTCCAAGCATCACAAACCGCGCCTTATCCGGCGCATCACTATTTACATTTGGAAATAACTGCTCTCTAGAATGGCAACAAAAACTACTTCGTCTATTCAAAAACATTTCTACTCCCCTTGTTATAGAAGAAGATATAACGCGCGTTTCATCTGATATAGCAAGCTGCGGCCCTGCTTTTTTTAGTTATTTATTACAATGTTTCATTAACGCTGCTGTAGATAAAACAAATATTACACATGAAGAAGCCACTACTTTAGTAAGTGAAATGGTCATTGGAATGGGGAAATTACTGGAAAAAGAAATTTTTACATTACCTACTTTACAAGAAAAGGTATGCGTTAAAGGCGGTGTTACAGGAGAAGGTATTCGTATTTTAGAAGAGCACGTTGGGGATATGTTTCATAAATTAATCGAACGGACACATGAGAAATTTGATGAAGATTTAAAATGCGTTGAGCAGCAATTCAATAAACACACATAATAAATACGCCATCGTAATCCCAAACCCTTTTTATTAATACTTATCTTTTTCATGCTACATTTTCACTAAAACTAGCATTTTTACACTTTACACATATCATCTTTTTATTTTTCTAGAACTAAAACTACATCTTTTCTATAAAACAAAAGCAACCTTATCGGTTGCTTTTCTTTTATCCATTCTTCTTCGCCATAAAAAAGATACGCTCTGTTTGTTCTGTCACTTCAATTCGTTCAAAGTCACCTGTGACGCGAAGCACTGTAAACCCAGCTTCTTCAAGCCATTTTGTTAACACTTCAACCGAATACGCACGCTGCACGTGACATTCGTCAAAACGATGATACACATCTTCTTCTGAATCTTGTACAAAGAATGTCAAATCATGTTCCACACTATCTGATTCTTCTCCAGGGAAGCAGTTCCAAATAAGTGATATTTCTTCGCCGTTCACTGTATATGTTTCATTTTGAAATACGTGATGTATTTTATATAAAGAGTGTACATCGAATAAAAACAAGCCATCCTGACGTAAATGGTGGAAAACTCTTCTAAATGTTTCTTGCACTCCATCTTCTTGCAATACATAATTTAATGAGTCACAAAAGATTGTCACACAATCAAATTCACCAGGAACATCGAGCTCTCTCATGTCTTGTTGGTAAAAAGGAATAAAATAGCCTTCTCCCCCCAATTTTTGCTGCGCGACAGTTAACATTTCTTCCGAAAGATCTACACCAATTAAATCATAACCTTTTCGCACAAGCGGAAGTGTTACGTTACCAGTTCCACATGCTACGTCAAGGATTCTTGCCTCTTTCATAGATGCCTGTTGTAAACTTTCCTCTGTGAATTCCACCCATTTATCATAAGGGACATCATTCATCAGTTCGTCATACAGCAAAGCAAATTGTTCGTATTTCATTGATCTAGCTCATCTGCAATATCTTCACGCGGCACATCGCCCCATAGACGCTCTAAATTATAGTGATTACGCTCATCTTTATGGAATACATGAGCAACCACATCACCAAGGTCTACTAAAACCCAACGCGCTTCATCAAAGCCTTCCATACGTTGTACGTTAATTTCGAACTCATGTGCCTTCGCTTTAATTTCACGTGCAATTGCTTGTACTTGCTTGTCTGAATTTCCGTGACAAATAATAAAATAGTCTGCAATCGGTGAAATACCTTGCATATTTAGTACAACCATATCTTCTGCTCTCTTATCATCAGCTGCTTTTGCCGCTAATACTAATAACTCTTTATCTTTCATTTATTAATTTCCTCCTTGATAACTTCATTGTATGTTTGGAATGTTAATGGATAAATCGTTTGATCTTTTTCCATTAAAAATTGAATTGTTCGCTTTAAAGCAAACAGTAAAGCTTGATTTATATCTTTATATGCGAGTTTCCTCGCTTCTTCCACACCAGGAAACTTACGTCCTGGTTCAATGTAATCTGCTACATAAATAACTTTATCTAACATTGTCATTTTTTCATGACCACTTGTATGATATGTAATAGCTTGTAGAATTTCAGGATCAGTAATGCCTACTTCTTTTTCTACTAAGTATGCCCCAACAGGTGCATGCCATAACTCTTTGTTATAGTGCAGTAGATCCTTTGACAAAGCTTCTCTCTTAATAATCTCTTCCATTTCTGGAATCGCTCTACATTTTGCATAATCGTGAAATATAGCAGCCGTCTCTGCCTTTTTCTCATCTACACCATATAACCTAGCAAGTTCAATCGCTGTTTCCATTACACCAACCGTGTGTATATAACGTTTTTCATGCATTTGTTGTTTGACAATACTAAGTGCTTCCTCACGATTCATACAACCCATTCCTCTCGATATATACCTGTACTTTTTCGGGGAGTAAATATTTGCACGTTTTCTTCGTCATATATCTCTCACGTAACAGAGAAGAAGAAACTGCAAACTCCGGAATTTCCACTTTTACGATATCATAAGGCGTATGTAATGTATAACCTGGTCTTGCAACTCCAACGAAAGTCACAAGCTTAAGTAACTTTTCAATGTTATACCACTTCGGCAAATACTCAACCATGTCTCCGCCAATAATAAAGTGAAACTGCACATCCGGATACTTCTCCGTTAATTGTACCATAGTATCGTACGTATAAGATGGGCCTTCTCTGTCTAGCTCTTCTAAACAAATTGAAAAGTATGCTTCTTCCTCAATCGCTATTTGCAACATGTTTAATCGACTTTTCACACTCGTAATGTTACGTCCTTGCTTGTGCGGTGGAATTTGATTCGGCAAAAACCATACCTCTTCCAACCCTAAAGCATGATACACTTCATTTGCAATTAACAAATGTCCATTATGAGGTGGATCAAACGTGCCACCAATAATGCCAATTTTTCTCAAAAGAAACGCCCCTTCCTTTTACATACAGCAACTCTCCCCATACAAATTCGAAGAGAGCCCACTGTTAATAAAAGTTCAATTGGTTTCGCTTTCTACATATCAAGCGTCCATTACGAAATAACTCACGTATATCTTTTATCGAGGAAGCTTAATCTGCTTATTTTCTCTTGATTCTTTGTATAAAACAATTGTGCTTCCGATTACTTGAACGATTTCAGCTCGTGCACCTTGTGCAAGCTCTTCTGCAACTTCACTACGATCAAATTCACAGTTTTGTAATACGCTCACTTTAAATAGTTCACGAACTTCTAATGCTTCTCCAATTTGTTTCACCATATTTTCATTCACGCCACCTTTTCCAACTTGAAAAATCGGTGTTAAATGATGTGCCTTTGCACGTAAAAATCTTTTTTGTTTTCCTGTTAACATATAATTAGCCTCCAAGCTCTCTCATTACTAATTGTTTCATTCTATCAATATTCGGCACACACCCTGTCCACATTTCAAACGCAAGTGCACCTTGATAAACGAACATATCGATTCCATTTTGAATTATTGCACCTTGTTCTTTCGCATCGCCTAAAATTTTCGTCTCAAATGGATTATAAATAATATCAGAAACAACCGTTCCTTGTTTCAATGAACGAATTTCCAGCGGCGTATACTCAACATGTGGATGCATACCTATCGTTGTTGTTTGGATGATAATATCATATTCCCCTTGATTTTCTGCTGCACATTCTAACGATAGAGCATGCGAATTAACATTTGCCATGCACCCAGAGATAAGGTTTTTCGCCTTATCTCTCGTACGATTAGCAATATCAATTTCTTTCACACCTACATCGGCAAGCGAGAAGTAAATAGCTCGGCTAGCACCACCTGCACCGATTAATAAAATACGTTTCTCTTGAAGTGGATCTTCACTAATTGACTGCAGGGCACGAACAAAACCAATTCCATCTGTATTATACCCAATCAATTTTCCATCTCGATGAACTACTGTATTTACCGCACCGATTTGCCTTGCTAACGGGGCAATCTCATCCAAGTACTCCATAATTGCAACTTTGTGCGGAGTCGTTACATTAAATCCTGAAATACCTAATGCTTTCAAACCTTTTACTGCTTCCCCTAGCGCTTCTTCTTCTACAAGAAACGCATGGTAATGGGCATCCATATTCAAGTGTTCAAATGCATCGTTATGCATAACGGGTGATAATGAATGTCCAATTGGATTTCCGATTACACCATATAATTGTTTCATAAATCCCTCTCCATATTAAATTAAAGATTTACGTAATGAAACACTTACTCCTTTTGGTACATGAGCAACAATTTTCGCTCCTGATTCATTTACAGTAACCCAGCCCAATCCAGAGAATACAACATCCGTTTTCGGCTCACGAATATTAAATTCATATTTCACAAACTTAGGCATATTTTCTAATTCTTCTGGTGTCGGTGGATTCAATAATTCTCCAGCGTGTTTTTCGTACAATTCATCAGCCTTTTCAAGCTTTGTACGATGGATTGTTAAACGGTTTGAGAAATGACAAGTGAATGCACGACGGCCACCACTTACATAATCAAATCGTGCTAATCCACCAAAGAATAATGTTTGTTCTTCATTTAATTGGAATACCATTGGCTTAACTTCTGTAGTCGGTGTAATAAGCTTTAAGCTTTGTTTCCCAACATAATGCGCCATTTGATGATGATTAATAATACCTGGTGTATCGTATAAAGATGACGTTTCGTCTAATGGGATATCAATTAAATCAAGCGTTGTTCCTGGGAAATGTGATGTTGTAATTACATTCTCAGTCTCATCACTAAACTCTTTAATCATACGATTAATAAATGTTGATTTACCAACATTCGTACATCCAACAACATAAACATCTTTACCTTCGCGGTAATGCTCAATTGCATCAGCAAGTTCAGCGATTCCTTGTCCTTTAGCTGCACTAATTAAAAAGACATCTTCTGGTTTTAAACCAAGTTGCTTTGCACTATAGCGCATCCAATGTTTTACTTTATCATGCTTAACTGACTTTGGAATTAAGTCAGCCTTATTCCCTACAAGTAATACTTTATTGTTCCCTACAAAACGATGTAAGCCCGGTAACCAGCTACCATTGAAATCGAAAATATCTACGATTTTAACCACCAGTGCGTCTGATTGTCCAATTCCGTTCAAAATACGAAGGAAATCATCATCTGTTAAAGATACATCTTGAATTTCGTTATAATGTTTCAAACGAAAACAACGTTGGCAAATTACTTGTTCTTTTTCTAAAGATGATACAGGAGCGTATCCTACTTCATTTTTATTTTCTGTTTGAATTTCTACACCGCAACCAATACATTTAATTGTTTCAGTCAAACTTTATTCCTCCCAGTTAATTAAGCCTTTTTTCTTCATGTTTCTCATAATTCTTCGTTCAATTTTCCGATTAAATCGTGTCACCAATCCGTCCGTTTGCGCTACCGGTACAACTAAAATTGTATGAAGTCCCACACGATTCCCGCCGAGCACATCCGTTAGTAACTGATCTCCAATTACTACAACTTCATCTGGCTGCAGGTGCATCTCGTGTATCGCACGCTTAAATGCGCGAACAAACGGTTTGCGCGCACTATGAATAAACGGAATACCTAATGGATCAGCGAAGTCTTTAACGCGTTGCTCGTTGTTATTTGAAACGACCGTTACTTGAATATCATTTTCTTTCATTTTCAAAAACCACTCTTCAAGCTGTGGCGTTGCATTTGGACGATCCCATTCAATTAAAGTGTTATCTAAATCAGTAATAACTCCTTTAATTCCACGTTTTTTCAAATCTTCTGGTTGAATATGATATATATTTTTCACATATTCATTTGGTAAAAATAACTTCAATTTCTTTCACCTCTTTGAGGATTTTTCATAAAATTTTTCGACAACATTTTTCGATAGATAACCTGTGGATAAACTTGTACACACTTTCCACGTTAATTTTTCAGTCAATTTGGAATTTACTAACAATCTATCCACATTTTATCCACTGAGTTATGTGGATAACCTCTTGTTTGTGACTGTCATATTTTTTTGGTACATTAAATGCAACAACGAATCAATCCTTATATTATTAGGAGGTGACTCACCTTGAAAACAAAACATATGGAACAGTTATCTACTGATTTACTCACTGAGTCTTATTATAAAGCAAAAGAACTAAAATTAAATCCCGACTTCATTTTACTTATAAAACAAGAAATTATTAGACGCTCGTTAGAGGACAAGCTCGTCAAATCTTCTTGAGTACATATAGATTGCTGATTGACCTGTAAAAAGAGCCATCCTGCGATGGCTCTCGAATAAACAAGTACTCCCATCTAGGGGATTTCTCCATTAAGCATCTTTGTCCATATTTCTTAATTAGAGCTTCATAAGTATATTATAAAATCTTTTCTTTACTTATGAGATACTCGGGTTGCAATTTTTTCACCAAGACGCAACTCTTGCCCACTTGTCAATTCCTGCACTGCTTCAATCATATCTTTTTCAAATAATAAAACAACTGTTGAGCCAAATGTAAAGTATGCCATCTCTTCACCTTTTTGAACAGTACTTCTTTCATGAAGGAGCTCGATACTATTAACAAACATAGCACCTACTTTTACAAGTGCCATATGTTCGCCGTCACTATTTACTTCTGTAACAGAGCGATAATTTTTTGACAATGGTTCTTTCCCATACTCCATACCCGCTGCATTTACCGGATATGATTTTCTACCGAGTACAAATCTTTCAGTCACAGAGCCAGAAAGCGGGCTATGAATACGATGATAATGACTTGGGCTCAAATAAATTACCATATATGTACCGCCTGCATATCGCTTTGCACGCTCTTCATTACCTAGCATATCCACAATTGAATAACGCTTTCCTTTTATATCGAATGTTTTTGTATCCTCAATAGGACCTTTATCAGCAAAAACACCATCAACAGGACTAACGATACTCGATGCATCAGTATCAATACTACGCTTTCCTTCTTTTAGCCTACGTGTAAATAAATCATGCAATGTTCGATATTCCTTCAAACCCTTTTCCATCTCATCTTGATTAATTTGAAAAACTTTCACATACGATGGAATAATGATAGAGCTCAAACGAGATTGTGCAAATTTACGTAATATATAAGAAGTAAAACGACCATTTGTAAGTTCGATCATAAGTCGATATAATGTCCGTCGCAAATTACGAAACCTCCTAATCAGCCTATAACTTTAGTTTCCCCTTCTTTTCTCTCTATATCATATGTAAAACTGGTTCTTATTCCCACATATAGAATAGAGCCGTTTCGTTATACACGAAGAAAAACTAAGTATAATTTTTATTCTTAAATTGTTTAGCACCTTCTAATATTACAGATAGAACCCGCCATTTTCAACAGTGAACATGTATTTCTTCTTAGAACAGCTCGTTTTCTTTCCGTTTTCCCGAAAGAAAAGCAGCCACTTTTAAAGTGTAGCTGCTTACAATACACATTATTCTTTTGCTTTTTTCTCTTTCTCAGCCCGCACAAATTCATGGAACATTTTCATTAAAGCACGCTTTTCAATTCGCGATACGTAGCTTCTTGAAATACCGAGTGCCTTCGCAATCTCCCTCTGTGTTTTCTCTTTATCAAGCCCAAGTCCAAAACGCTTCACAATTACTTCTTTCTCTCGTTCGTCCAAAATATCGATATACTCTTTAATTTTTTCTAACTCCATACTAAGCTGAATCATATCAATTACATCTTCAGATTCTGATTTTAATATATCAATAAGCGATATTTCATTACCCTCTTTATCTTGCCCAATCGGATCATGAAGTGAAACGTCTTTTTTCGTTTTCTTCAACACACGTAAATGCATCAAAATTTCATTTTCGATACAGCGTGCTGCATATGTTGCAAGCTTAGTTCCTTTCCCTGCTGAATAGCTTTCAATCGCTTTAATAAGCCCAATGGTACCAATTGAAATTAAATCTTCTGCATCTTCACCAGTGTTTTCGAATTTCTTAACAATATGAGCTACAAGCCGTAAATTATGTTCAATTAAAAGATTTCTCGCTTGAGCATCACCTTGCTCCATTAACTCTAAGTACTTTCTCTCATCATCTGATGATAACGGCTGCGGGAACGCATTGTTCTTCACATAAGAAACAAATACAAACACTTCTCGAACCATATATCCAATTGCGGCGAATAGACTCAAACCTTTCACCTCCGCCAAAATAGTGGTCTTTACTATGTGTATGTGGGCATGAGGTTGTTTGTGTCTGTACGATGTAAATATGGAACTCTTAACTTAATGGCATTCTTAAACCACTCAACGCTAATCATTAATTTTTTCTATAAACATAGTAAAAGCCAATCGAAACGTATCGATTGGCTTTTACTAATATTCACTCCAAATTTTCTCTCCAGTATGCGCACCTATGTAACGAATTTTCCGACTACAATCGACGGATTCTTTATGATTTTCACTCGTCGTTTGTTTATACAGCAGTTTATATTTCATTTCCTCTGCATCATGATCTATACACCATTCTAATTTTACTCGAATGACCTCTTTATATATTTCTAACGCTTTTTCTTTTGTTACTTTTGGTGTTGTTTCATATGCAAGTAATTCTTTTATAAAGTTGCTAGATTCTCCTGAGTAGTGCATCACAGCACCATTTTCTGTATTGATGTTGATCACAAATTGCATATAGTCTATTGGAATCCCATTCACATATACGGAAAAGGTAAATCTTTCAATCCCATCTTCTGCTTCTTCACGTTCTTCCCAAAGACGAAGATATTGTGTGATATCTGGAATAACTCGTTCTAAAAATTGAAGTGCTCTTTGTAAACATTCCTCTCTAGACAGTATTTGTTTTACTTCTTTATCGTCTGCCAGTTTTATAAAACCAATTAACTCATTGGTTGATTTATCAATCGTAATGCCAACTAAATTATTATATTTTAACATCGGTAAATGCTTTTTAAAGAATTCATTCATTAAATATGGATTCTTTTCTTCTTTCTGTTTTTGTAATTCCTCTCTCGAAACAAATTTCATCCTTATTCCATCTTCATTTTCTGTCTCAGCTACTTTTATAAAACTTTCTTTATCCCAGTCAAATAAATCGAATATATCATCTTGTTGACTACCTTTTTTCGGTTTTTCAACAGCTACAGTTGGAGGTAATTTATAATGATCTGGGTCAAACAAATCTTTACCTGTACTTGCATCAATAAACGCATGACTAGGTTCTAGTTCATATACAAGATGATAGCCTTTTACTTCCTCACCATTTTCATATTTACATGAAGAATGTGTTAAATCCACAAATACAAATCTCATATCTTGTCTAGATCTCAAAGTTTCTAAAACGACGTTCTCCTCAACAATTTCAATTGGCCATAACGGTTTTTTCTCTATAGCTTTTTGTCCATTGTAATGAAAATGCACAACATTACCTGAAGGATGAATTCGCACAACACATCCTGTATTCGGCAATGGATATCCATTCACTTCCTGCATATAATTTATTTCTTTCCAACCACGCCAGTCATCCTTAACAGTTACATATGTATAAAATTCATATCCTTCTTTTGTATATTTTTTTAAGAATGTATTTGCAATCTCTCTTGCTTTATTCTCCTCTATCGCTTCCTTGATCGAGAAAGAATTTTCATCATCTATCCTAAATTCAATTAAATTACCAGTATGTCTATTCAACGTAATTTGTATCGTTTTCTCCTCATCCGCTTTATGTTCCCACCATAATAGATGATATGGGTCATCCACACCTTCTTGATCATCTACAACAAGCCTATATTCATCTGGAATTTCAATAATATGAGCCACTTGCTCTGTTCTTTCTTTATCTTTTGAATTCATCATAACCTCTCCTTTATTACATTTTAAGGTAATTATAACAAACAAAACCAAAAATCATTAGCAAAAAGACAAAAAGCTGAAACAATTAGTTCATACGAATTTCACATGAATCTATTACTATAAGAATTGTACATAGTGAAATTACTAACAATGACGTTTATTCATATATAATTTCATTTGAAAGGGGTTGAAAAGATGAAAACTAAATATCGCTTTATGATCTCATCATTTGCTGCTTGCGCCTACATGATTTGGTGTTTAGTATAATAACAACTTCACTTGTAAATAAGAAAAGGTGTGTATATAAATGGAATATAACCAATCAACCGTTAACTACTGGAAAGCTTTTGTATTACCTTATACATTTGCTTTAGAAGAGTTAAAAACTAAATTTGAAATTATGAACCGGGAAGCTCAATTTTTAGAAGACTACAACCCGTTTGAACATATAAAAACAAGACTTAAACAACCCGAAAGTATCATCAGGAAGCTTGAGCGTAAAAACTTATCACCAACAGTTGAAAATGCTCAAACACAATTACAAGATATTATTGGCATCCGTATTACATGTTGCTTTGTAGAAGATATTTATCATTTAAAAGAAGTTATTGAAAATCGTGGAGATATGGAAATTGTAGAAGTAAAAGATTATATTGCTAATCCAAAAGGAAATGGCTATAAAAGTTTGCATATGATTATTAAATATCCATTGTCACTAAATTCTGGTACGAAAGATGTCTTTGCAGAAATTCAATTACGTACACTTGCCATGGACTTTTGGGCAAGTTTAGAACATAAACTTTACTACAAATATGAAGGAAATATACCTGACTATTTGAAAGATGAACTACATGACGCTGCTATGAAAGCTGAAGACCTCGATAATAAGATGGCAACAATCCGTCAAGATATTGATGACATTGAAGCATGTTCAAATCAAATTTTATTACCACTATAAAAAGGTTCTCTCCTATGAGAACCTTTTTTACCCGCTATTTGCGGGCAGTAAGACTCCCACCTCAAAATTCTGCGAATGCGAAGGAGTTAGGTGGGCGATCAACTGCCCATAAAAGCCCGATTGGTTCAACTAATAATCAGTGGGGGATGGACAAAACCCCCACTGATTAAAGTTTCACTTTATTTCTTCTCTATCGTACGAACCTCTTCAATCTTCCACCCTTCGTCTTCTTTTCCAAGTGCATACTGCATTTTCTTTTGAAGAGTAACCCCTCCATCTACTTCTTTTTCCTCCGTTTCAACAATAACAAGCCCACCTTTAAGAGCTTTCATATTCATATGTTCTAACTCTATTTTCTTATTTCCCTTTTGAAATGCCGCTTCCTTTTGTGTTTTTAAGTCTTCAGCACTAGGCATCTTCTTTGAAAATAACTCCATATGTTCAGCAAGATTTTTTTCATTCGTCGTCCGTACAAATGCCTCAATAACATCTTGAATGAATTTCTCTTCTTCTTTCGTTATATGTACCTTTTCCTCAGTTTTTCCAGCAGATTTTTGTTCTATATTATTCTCTTGAGATTGACATCCAACTAGCAATAATACAAATACTAGAAGGAATCTTAATTTCCCTAAAAAAACGCTCATCTTTCCATCTCCTAAAAAGAAAAGTGAGGCATTTCGCCTCACTTTCATTTATAATTAGCGTCTTCCTTTATTTGGATCGCCGCCGCCAATAATGTCAAAGACACGTTTAGCTATATTTGTATTCTCTTGAACGCCAGAGAATAAGTATTTACCTGGTCCGAATGCATATACGTTCACATCTTCACCTGTATGTCCACCCGTTGTCCAACCTGTAACCGAACGCTTATTGAAGATATCTTCAATTGCATTATCAATCTTTGTTACATCTTTTGATGGAGCTATATCATTTACAGCTTTAATTTCTTCTGGTGTTAATTGTAGATCAATATACTTTTTCAATGTTTCTTCTACATTTGCACCTTTTACAATCTCACTTGCCATAAAGTCTGGCGTACGTTTCGCAGCTTTAATCGGATCTACTTTAAAATTATACTCACCATTCGCACCTAAAGATAATCCGCCAGTAGAATGATCTGCAGTTGCAACAACTAATGTGTTCTTATCTTTTTTCGCAAACTCAATTGCTGCTTTAAACGCTTTTTCGAAGTCTTCCATTTCACTCATTGCACCGACAATATCATTATCATGTCCAGCCCAATCAATTTGACTACCTTCGACCATTAAGAAGAAACCGTCTTTATTTTTGTTCAAACGCTCAATCGCTGCATTTGTCATCTCTTCTAATGAAGGTGTTTTGTCAGTACGATCAATCATTTTGTCTAAACCACCTGGTGCAAATAAGCCAAGAACTTGATCGCTTTTATCATTTAATAATTGATTACGATCTGTTACATAACTATAACCAGACTTCTTAAATTCTTCTGTAAGATTGCGGTCTTTTCTAACAAAGTTATTTACACCACCGCCAAGCATAACATCTATTTTATGCTTACCTTTAATTTTTTCATCAAAGTAATCATTTGCAATTGCGTCCATATTTTTACGACTAATATCATGTGCACCGAATGCAGCTGGTGTTGCATGCGTAATTTCAGAAGTTGCAACGAGTCCCGTTGACTTCCCTTTTTCTTTCGCTTGCTCCAATACTGTTTTCACTTCAGCTTTATCATTATCTACTGCAATAGCTGCGTTATATGTTTTTATACCTGCTGACATCGCAGTAGCTGCCGATGCAGAGTCTGTAATATTTTCATGTTCATCTTCTGGATATGTTTTTTGTGTTCCTACAAGATGCTTATCAAATTCTGTAGATTCCATCTCAAATGTTTTTGGATTATCTTTCATATAACGATGAGCTGTCATATATGAAGGCCCCATACCGTCCCCAATTAATACAATGACATTTTTAATTTTTGCATTGTTTCCGTTCTCATCTGCATTAACCTCACTAGAACGCGTAAAATTCCATGTTGCTACCGAAGTAACTGCTAACGACGCCACAACTGCAAATGGCCATGCTTTTTTTACAAACTTTTTCACTGTCTTGTCCCCCTAATTAGGTTATTCATTTCCCTCTATCAAATTTAATAGAAGACTGTTAAGAGAAAATGAGTTATATGTAAATTTTTTGTTAACTTATGTAAATTTCAGTTATAATTTGTATAAGTTTGTCTTTTCATATCAAGCATACTCTCCTTTACAAAGATAAATATAAACATGTTGGATTTCTTTTAATACGAACCTATTATTTTACATTTCGTAATATTATTCTTATTTTTTCTAATTTAAATAGAAATATGGTGAACTTTATGAAAACAGTAAAACTAGACGCATCTTCCATTCCAGATTTACTCTCTCTTTGCAAATCAGTCGGGTGGTTACAGCATGAGAGTTTTATGAAAGAGCAATTCCATATGTACCTTTCCATTGGCACAATTTTTGGCTATGTACATGAGAATAAACTTATTGCAGCGGGCGGGGTCTTTTCGTTTGCCCCTGGATATTCTTCTATCGGTATGTTAATCGTGCATCCTGATTTTCAAAGAAAAGGAATTGGTCGTATTTTGTTAAACAATAGCTTAAAAGTAACTTATCCATCGCTCCCTATTACGCTCATTGCAACAAAAGCTGGTGAATCCTTATATGAATCTTATGGATTTCAATCAATAACAACAATTCATCGTTTCGAAAAACAAGCGGCTCATATAAGTATAAATTCTTTTCCCATAAAACAAATTCAGCAAGCCGATCTTCAATCTCTCATTTTTCTTGATCAAACTGCGACTGGTGCAGATCGTTCTAATCTTTATTTATCACTACTATCGAGAGCAACTTACTCCTTTAAAATAGAGCGAGATAATCAAATAGATGCTTTTGCTTTATGCATACAAAAAGGAGATGTACTATGTATCACTCCACTTATTTCAAAAAAAGAAAAAGACGCTATTCAGTTATTAGAAATAATTTGTAACTCGTGGAATGGGTCAATACGCATTGATGTTCCGCACTCACAATTCATTTTCCGTCAATTTCTTCAAACAGAAAATTTCCAGGAAACGCTCCTTTCACCTCTTATGATAAAGAATGGTAATCAACTTCCTGGAAATCGTAATATACTATTTGCTATGATAGATGCAGCATTATGTTAGAAAGGAGACACCTAATTGAAGCAATTTAGCTATTTTATGGTAGGTTGTCTTACTCTTACACTATTAGTAGGATGTAGTGCAGCAGAAAAGCCAGTAGAACAAGTAAAACAAGTTAAAAATACAATTACAGCGAAACTAGCTACCGAGGAAAAAATGGTAGAGATAGATGGTCAAACGATTTACTTTAAAAAGATTGGTGATGAAAAACCACCTTTACTTATGATCCATGGATTTGGAGGATCATCCGATGGTTTTCAAAAGGTTTACTCAGATTTAGCAAAAGATCATACGATTATTTCTGTTGATGCTTTAGGATTCGGACGTTCCTCTAAACCGATGGATTTTTATTATTCTTTCCCAACTCATGCAAATTTGTATTATAAGTTAATGAAAAAACTAGGGTATGACTCATTCGCAATACTGGGACATTCTATGGGCGGAGAAATTTCTCTTAATTTAACATATTTATACCCCGAAGCGGTTACCCACCTTATTTTAACTGATGCTACAGGCGGCCCTCATACGTTCGTTAATAAACAAGGTTCACCAAAACCAAAGTTGTCGACTGATTTAAGTACCGTTTCTTCTATTGCAGATTATGATGAGAGCAAAGTTAAATTCAAGCGTAATGATGAAGAGCATTATAATAAAATGAAATTATGGCCTAGGCGTCTTCAAATCAATGCAACTGAAATCAAGCAACCAACTTTAATTATATGGGGAAGAAATGATAATAGCGTTTCTTGGAAAGAAGGAGAAACTTATCATCAATTCTTAAAAAATAGCAATTTCCATATTATCGAAAAAGGTTATCATGCTCCATTTCGTCAAGAGCCACAAGAATTTGTAGGGTATGTAAAAGATTTCTTCAAGAAAAATCCTATAAGTACTGAAAAATAAACGGGTATCTCATTTTGAGATACCCGTTTTCATATATTAAGCAGCTTGCTTTTGACGTTTTTGAATTTTTGATCCTAGTACTTTTGGAATAACTAAGCCATCAATTCCAAGTTTTCCAGCATTCATACCAGAAACAAGAACGAACATGGATAAGATAACCATTTCAGGGTTTACACCAATTGACCCACTAAACATATAGGAAAAGTTCATTAAAAGACCGAAAAAGACCGCTGTTTTTGTTAAACAGCCTACAATTAAACCAATTCCGACTAAAATTTCTCCCCACGTCACAAGTGTATTAAATAAGTCAACGTTTGGAATTGCAAAATCTTGTAAGAATGATGCCCACCAAGATTGAACAGCTGGTTGTGCTCCTTTAGATTTTTCAATTGCACCTTGTAAATAACCAGTTGCATCGAAGCCTTTTCCTTGTAGTTTACCGATTCCAGCCATTACCCATGTGTAACCAAGATACACTCGAATTATCGCTAATACAAAAGAAACTGCTTTGTTTTCTCTTAAAAATTGAATAATCATATCTTCCTCCTAAAGTTGTAATTAAGTCAGTTACAGATAATATAATAACATTGGTTACTTACTTTTAAAATGTTAATTGTGAATAATTCGTGACATGTGTACAAAACATTAAATACTAACGTATATATAGTAACTTTTATTACCTGTAAAAACTTGAACATATCATACCACAGGTGATAATCATTTTCATTGAATAAAGTGTAACAAAACTGTGAGTTAAATGTGAAAAACATTTATTCGAATATAGAATAAACGTGTTTCACGCTATTTATATAATCGAAATGTATGTGTCTCCTCATCGATTAATCTAGTTTCTTGAACAGCTTCTTCTAACATTTTGTCATGGTTAATAAGCCTGTAAAATAAGCGTATTGTAAACATAAGTGCTATATTTCCATCTACATAATCTATCGATTTAACATGTGATTTTGTATCTTTATGTAAAATGGATTCTACTAGTTTCAACTCCCCAAACTTATACCAACCATTTACAATATGTGTAATATGCAATTTTGCATATTACTTAATTTCCGCTACGCTAAAGTATACTCTCGGCCCATTTAAGTCGTACACATCTTCTCCTAACTCTTCCATTACAAATTTTCTCTCCTATAAGTCCATTTCATATATACCCGTTTCTTTCAAAAAATCAGCTCTAGTTAAAGCGACTTTCTGTAAATATTGCCTATACGCTGTAATTGTTCCATCGTGTGCAACGATACAAATTTTTTCTGCTTTTAACTGATAGCACCAGTGCAGAAATTCATCTACTATTTGCTGAAATTGCATCTCCGAGATGATATTGACTCCCTCATTCCATAACAATTCATTTCTACTTTCTTCTAATGAAAAATGTGGAAATAAATTTTGTATTATCTTTCGATCTAATAATTGATCGCACGGTAATGTTTTGGCGGATTCCCGATAAGGAAAAATACGTGGGGATATATATGGGTGAACAATTTTTTGACAAGCAACTTCCGCACTCCATATTGTCGCAGTTTGTAAAGTTCGAAGTGTAGGACTAGCAATTAATATATCCTTTTCTTGTAATGGTACATCGCACTGAAGCAATTCAGCCTGCTTCTTTCCCACGCCCGTCAATGGCGGATTCACTGCTTGTAAACTTAATGGTAAATCTTTCGTATGTTCACCTTCACCATGCCGAACAAAAATAAGCTTCATTCTCCTCTTCCTCTCACTAGGAAATAGTCTCACATATTTCTTCCCTATTTTTTTCTTTACTCCTGCTATTTTAAAAAGTAGAATGTAAAAAGTGTTCGACACCAACATTTGAAAAATATTACAATTATATATGTAAAATACTTTTTACAAGAAGAGGAGGATTACAAATATGAAATGGATTATCGTTTTTATGGGAATGATCATATGGGGATACATAAATGGCTTTTTTAATAGTGATAAAACTGCTAATCCTTGGATTACAGATGATGAGCGTGAAACAAAAATTAAACAAAAAGCAATTATCGCAAGCTGGTCTGGTGTTTTCATATTTTGTATCATGAACCTCTTAAACAAATGGTTAGGTTTAGGAACGATCGATACATCACCTTACTTACCATCTTCTGTCGCAACTATTTTAAAAGAAAATGTAGAGTTACAAGTTTTACTTATGTTATTCATTACATATGGCATATTTTACGTATACTACCGAAGAAAACTAAACGCTTAACTTTTATCTCATGATTTCCCTCCTAAATGGTTATAGTAACTAGGACGCAATGAAAAAAGGAGAGATATAAAAATGAGTAACTCAAATGATTTTTTAGATACATTACATGAAAAACAAGCAAAAGATGAACAAAATAGAAAGCGCCAAGGGAACGGAAACCCTGCGAAAAAAAAGCCAAATAAAACACATAAATAACATTGAAAAACCTGCCTGAAAATTATATTTCAGGCAGGTTTTTTTACTCGTCTTTAACCGAAACGACATCTTCCCAATTCCATTTCTCATAATACCACTCTGGCACATCTATATTTTCAATCCACTTCTTCTCATGTTTTCCATCGTTATGAGCAAGCCATACATCAGCTTTCTTACGATTTGAACGGAGCCACATTAATTGGTTGCTTTTCTTACTAAAAATAGGGTTATAATCGCCTTGGCTATTTGATGGCTTTGTAATTTGATGTTGTTCATCTGTTGTACTATTTATTTCATATAAAGATGGTAGTGGTCTTTTTTCTAGAGGGACCGATAGCTCTGCTTCCGTTGCCCTTGAAACGATAATTACATTATCGTTCTTCCATGTGAAATCCCAATCAACATAGCCTTTTGGAGTAAATGTATTTTGCTGGAGAGCCGGCAATTCTTTTATTTTTAAATGCTTATTCTCTAAAGCCACTCTCCCGCTTCCTTCAATATAGGCTAATATATTCTTTGATGGCGCCCATTTGAACCATTGTGTGTTTAATAACATTTGATCTACTGTTTCAAAACGACTGCCGTCTGATCGAATTAAGCAAAGGGGATTACTATCAGCTGACAAAGAAGCTGTTGGTACTGCCAAAAACGAAATCCATTTTTGATCTGGCGACCAATTAAATCCACTTCCAACTAATGCTAAAAAGTCATCATGCTCATTCGGTAGTGCATATAAATGCTTCATCTTATGAGGATTCATATTTGCATCCTTTTGTATTTCATATAACTGAGCACCTGTCCATCCTGTTGGAAGCAAGTACGCTTCTGATGATACAAGAAACTTCTTACCATCAGGATACCATGCATAGTCACCTACACCATTAGCTACGTTTTCAAAATCTGCTTTCTTTTTTTCAGCATCAAATGTATTTAATGTGTGTGCAAATACAAATGCAATTATATTCTCTGTTGGTGACCATTGATAATTCGATGCTTCTGATTGAGATGGTGTAACTTTCTTTCCATCTTTCAGCCGATACAGTTCAAAGTGATTTCGCTTCTTTCCTTTTGCATATGCAAGCCATTCTCCATTTTGTGACCATTTCGGCCCTGTTATGTACTCTCCTTTTGTAATTTGTTTTTCTTTTCCACCGACTTTAATCCATAGATTATGATTACGAATAAAGGCAACTTTCACTCCATTGTTTTCTGCGCTAGTAATAGAACTTGAACAGAAAAAAAGGAACAAAATCACGATTCCACTTACTATAAACCTTTTCATGTAGCACCCCCATTTCCCCCTTTAGCATTCCTCATATTCCGCTTACTATATGCAAATATTATCCATTCGACATAATCCCAAAAAATTTCCCAAGAAATTTTCAATTCAAAGAGGTTTGGTATGAATTATGTCGAATGTATAGTTTAGCCAACATCCGTACCTATAATTAACGATAAAAATGTAATATTTATTTTCGGAAAATTGGCACTTTTATTAGGGGGAGTTTCAATGAAGAAAACTACATCAACACTATTAAGTATGGCGCTCGTCTTTTCGAGCTTTGGAGCATTAAGCGCCCATGCTGAATCACTGCAAAAAGAGAAGCAATTTAGTCCACAGTTAAAAGCAAATATTGAACAATGGGGAGAAAACAAAATCGCGCAAAATGTTGAAACAAAAACATCAAAAGAAATTTCAGTTATTGTAGAATTGCAACATGCTCCACTCGCTTCACAAAGTAACATTCAACATGCCCCGGACCTACAAAATAGCAATGTGCAATCATACCATGCACAACTAAAAAAAGCACAAGAGGATACAACAAAGAAAATAAAAGAAAAAGCACCGAAAGCAACCATAAAAGAAACGTATAGTACGTTATTTTCTGGATTTTCTATTTCTATCCCAGGGGATCAAATTGCCGCTCTAGCTTCTTTACCTGAAGTAAAAGCAATTTATCCGAACTTAACATATAAATTACATGAAACGTCAAAAAGCCTAACAGATCAAGAAACACCAAACGTTGGAGGCCCTACAGTTGGTGCACCTGAAGCTTGGAATTTAAAAGATCCAACTGGTAAACCACTTGATGGGAAAGGGATGAAAGTCGCTATTATCGATTCAGGTGTAGACTATACCCATCCTGATTTGCAAGCAAATTATATCGGTGGCTATGATACAGTCGATGAGGATAATGATCCGATGGATGGAAACGTTCACGGTACCCATGTTGCAGGAATTATCGCTGGTAACGGAAAAATAAAGGGGATTGCTCCGAATGCTTCTATACTCGCTTACCGTGTCATGAATGATGTTGGTACTGGTACGACCGAAGATATTATTCAAGGTATTGAGCGCGCTATTCAAGATGGTGCCGATGTTTTAAATCTATCTCTTGGTCAAGATTTGAATGTACCTGATCAACCTGTAACAATGACGTTAGAACGCGCAGCAAAACTTGGTGTTACTGCAGTCGTCTCAAATGGGAATGATGGACCAAAGCCTTGGTCTGTTGACGCTCCTGGTAACGCAAGTAGTGTCATCTCTGTTGGAGCATCTACTGTTTCTATTCCATTTCCAACATTCCAAGTAGCTGGTTCCAATAAATCTTACCAAGGATTACCGTTATCAAAATCAGATTTCCAAGTAGGCAACGATGCTCAGCTTATATATGTTGGTTATGGTAATTCAAGTGATTACGCTAAACAAGATGTGAAAGGTAAGTTCGCCCTTGTTTTACAAGGAACCTCAAGCACGTTAGTAAAAGCAGAACAAGCGAAACAAGCTGGTGCTCTTGGCGTGCTACTAATTTCTAATGAAAAAGAAATTAATATTATGCCCGAATATTTTGGACGTGAAAATCTAGCTGTTCCAGTAATGCAGTTATCAAATACAAATGGCGAAGAGTTAAAAACTTTAATTACAAAACGAAAGAAAAATATAAAAATTGGACAACCAAAGCAAACAGAACTTATTGGTAACTTTAGTTCAAGAGGACCATCACAAGGTAGTTGGCTAATAAAGCCTGATATTGTTGCACCTGGAGTACAAATTACTAGTACTGTCCCAAGAGGTGGCTATGAATCTCACAACGGGACAAGTATGGCTGCGCCACAAGTGGCGGGAGCTGTTGCCCTACTCCGTCAAATGCATCCTGATTGGACGACAGAACAATTGAAAGCAGCTCTTGCCAATACAGCAAAAACATTAAAGGATGTCAATGAAAATACATATCCTGTCATGGCACAAGGATCTGGTTTAATTAACATTCCAAAAGCAGCCCAAACAGATGCATTAGTGAAACCTAACAATGTAAGTTTCGGTCTTATTAAACCTAATAGCGGCAAAGTGAAGTTAACACAAAATATTACGTTACAAAATCTTTCTAACAAAAAGAAAAACTTTTCAACTCGCATTGAATTACTAGATACAAAAACAAAAGTCCAGACTTCTTTCTCTTCTTCTATTAGTGTGAAACCTAATAGTAACATCGAAAAGCCTTTTACTATTACTGTAGATAGCTCCTTACCACAAGGTGTATATACAGGAAATCTATATGTGAAAGAGCAAGGGAAGACTGAAGAAATGCGTATTCCATTTACATTTAGCATTGATCCGAAAGAATACAAACGTATTGACGGCCTTGAAATCGTTAATTCTACTTTTAGTCCAAATAATGATGGAATACTAGATGACAACCTGATCAATTACTATTTAGTTACACCGGTTGAGGATGTAACGTTTCATGCTAATTTAATTACGAAAGACCGAGTAACATATCAAGGCATGGTGTATCAAGGTAAAAACGAAACACCTGGTTATAAATCTTTCAAATGGAATGGTACGAAAACTGATGGATCCCCTCTACCTGATGGCTTATACCAAATTGAAGCCGTTGCTTCTAATTCTGGAGGAGAAACGAAACAGACAGGAGCTGTGTTTGTCGATCGCACTGCACCGAAATTATCGTCTGAAGTAGATCAAGAAAACCTCGTAATTAGAGGGAAAGTAGATGATATACTTTTAGATTGGATGACCGAATCTGGATGGGTTGCTCCAGGACATCCCGTAACGATACAGTATGAAATTAACGGAAATGGAGCATGGGAAAGTGCATACCTAAATCCTTGGGAGAAAAACTATGAAATTTATTTCGATCGTAGTCAATTACAACAAGGAAAGAATACAATTCATATTGTAGCAACCGATGCAGCTGGAAATAAATCTAATTTAAACGTCGATTTAGAAGTGAAATAATAAAATTATTGTTGACAAGCTTTTAAATATAGTTTTATAATACAAAACATAGTTTAGTTGAACGAATTATATATCGGCTTTGAAGGAATACTAGTAGCGACTTATATCCCTGTCTCAGAGAACTGATGGTTGGTGCGAATCAGTACATATACAAGGGTGAATTACAATTCTGGAGCTTCTTTCCCGTAATGCTTTTTATGCATGAAGAGAAAGACGGATCTTTCCGTTATCTTAAAGTAAGTGGTAAACAATTAATTGTTTACAAATAGGGTGGTACCGCGATTTTTATCGTCCCTATCGGATTTTCCGATAGGGGCTTTTTTGCGTCCTTCCCTTTTAAATAACTTCATATATACGCGTTGAAAGAATCGCAGTAGTATCTTGTATCCCTGTTTCAGAGAGCTAATGGTCGGTGGGAATTAGCACATATATAAGTACGAATTACAATTCTGGAGCTTCTTTTTCGTAGTGCTTTTATGCATGAAGGAAAAGACGGAATTTTTCCGTTATCATTAGTTGAGATGTAAGTATATTTTCACTTACAAATAGGGTGGTACCGCGATTTTTTCGCCCCTATCGGATTTTCCGATAGGGGATTTTTCTATTTCTCACGCAAACAGTTGTTAAAGAATTTCGAATGTTATGATAAAATTTTATAAGCGCTTACAATTTTGAAAGGAGGTGGTACAAGTTATACAAAACTGGTATTCATTTTTATAGAGAAAAAGGAGGACGTCTAAATGACAAAGAAAACAGAAATTCCATCACATTTAAAACCATTCGTATCCACACAGCATTATGATCAATACACACCGGTGAATCACGCTGTTTGGCGTTACATTATGAGACAAAACCATAGCTTCTTAAAAGATGTTGCTCATCCATCCTATGTTAACGGACTACAATCATCTGGTATTAATATAGATGCAATTCCAAAAGTAGAAGAAATGAATGACTGTTTAGCACCAAGCGGCTGGGGTGCCGTAACGATTGACGGACTTATTCCCGGCGTCGCATTCTTCGATTTTCAGGGGCATGGATTACTACCAATCGCAACAGATATTCGTAAAGTAGAAAATATCGAGTATACACCCGCTCCTGATATCGTTCATGAAGCTGCAGGCCACGCACCGATTTTGCTTGATTCTACATATGCAAAATATGTGAAACGCTTTGGACAAATTGGAGCGAAAGCTTTCTCCACAAAAGAAGAACATGATGCTTTTGAAGCCGTTCGTACATTAACGATCGTAAAAGAAAGCCCTACTTCTACACCTGAAGAAGTTGCAGTTGCTGAAAATGCTGTAATCGAAAAACAAAACTTAGTTTCTGGTTTATCAGAAGCAGAACAAATTTCACGTTTATTCTGGTGGACAGTGGAATACGGCTTAATCGGCAATATAAATGATCCGAAAATTTACGGTGCTGGTCTCCTTTCCTCTGTCGGTGAAAGTAAGCATTGCTTAACAAACGCTGTAAAGAAAGTCCCATTCTCAATTGAAGCTTGCACCGGGACAACTTATGATGTGACAAAAATGCAACCACAGCTATTTGTTTGTGAATCATTTGAAGAATTGACTGAGGCCCTTGAGCAGTTCTCTACAACGATGGCATTTAAAACAGGTGGCACAGAAGGATTAGAAAAAGCAATCCGCTCCGAAAATCATGCTACAACTGAGCTAAGTAGTGGATTACAAATTACGGGTACATTTACAGAGGCAATTAAAAATGATACTGGTGAAGTTATTTACACACGAACAAGCTCACCAACTGCATTAGCAATTCACAATAAACAACTAGCAAATCATTCTACATCTGTGCACAGCGATGGATTCGGGACACCAATCGGATTACTAGATGGAGATATTGCATTAGAAAATTGTACAGAAGAACAATTACAATCATTAGGCATTACAATTGGAAGCAGTGCAGAGTTTACTTTTGCAAGTGGCATTCATGTAAAAGGAACAGTAACAGACATTGTAAAGAATGATAAAAAAATTGCTCTTATCTCCTTTATAAATTGTGCAGTTACTCATAAAGATCGCTTATTATTTGATCCTTCATGGGGAGCATTTGATATGGCTGTCGGCTCACAAATCACTTCTGTATTCCCAGGAGCGGCAGATGCGGTTGCATTTTTCCCGATGAATGAAGAAGTACAAGAAACGCCTGATCCACTTGTACTGAATAAGCTTGAACGTATGTATCAAACAGTTCGAGATATACGTAACGATAGTATTTTACACGATACTCATACTGATCAATTAATAGCTATTCAAGAAGTATTAAATAAATTTTATCCGAAAGAATGGTTGCTTCGTCTTGAAATTTTAGAATTGCTTTTAGAACATAACAAAGGTCACGAAGCATCAGCAGCATTATTACAACAACTTTCTACTTTCACAACTGAAGAATCTGTAACACGTCTTATTAACAATGGTCTTGCGTTACTGCAGGTAAAGGATGTGAAAAATGATGCTACGATTAACTAATGAAGAAGTACAAGAGGAATTAACAAAGCGGGATAAATGGACAGTGAAAGATGAAAAATGGATTGAAAGAAAATATATGTTTTCCGACTACTTAAAAGGAGTCGAATTTGTCTCTGAAGCCGCCAAACTATCAGAAGAACATAATCACCACCCATTTATCCTTATCCAGTATAAAGCAGTCATTATTACTTTGTCATCATGGAATGCAAAAGGTTTAACGAAACTAGATTTTGACCTTGCAAAGCAATTTGATGAACTATTTTTACAAAATGAAAAAGCTATTATAAGAAAGTGAAAAAAGAGAAGCCTTTTTAGGCTTCTCCTTTCACTTTAAAATGTATACAATGTCCAAACGGATCCTCGGCCTGTAATATTCCATCTTTATACGTAGCAACTACGCCAATATATTTTAAACTTTCACACACTTGCTCTTTTTGTTTTTCATCTGCTAGTACAATTGTGAAATATTTCAAACCAACGGAATTTGGCATTTGTGGTGGTATACCTTCACCCTGCCATGTATTTAAACCGATATGGTGATGATAACCACCTGCTGATACGAACAACGCTCCATTACGAGCTGGAATCGTTACATCAAAACCAAGGCCATCAACATAGAAACGTTTCGCTTCTTCTAAGTCAGCTACATGTAAATGAATATGTCCCATCACAGTACCAGCCGGGAACCCATTCCATGTACTTCCTTGCTGTAATAATCCTTCGCCGTCTAACGGGTTACTAACAAATGGTAGCTCTCCATTTTCATCATGCCAAACTTCTTTTTGGCGATCATGATAAATTTCAATCCCGTTTCCATCTGGATCAGCTAAATAAAGAGCTTCACTAAAGTAATGGTCAGCCCCACCATGTAATGGATGTACTCTCTCAACAAAATGACGAAGAATATTTGCTAAGTCTTGTCTGTTTGGTAATAAAATTGCATAGTGATATAAACCAGTTCGACCTCTTTGCTTCGGAAGAGCGTCTTCCTTTTCTTCTATTATGAGAAGTGGCTCATTGTCCTCATTACCAAACGTAACGATTGTACTTTTTTCTTCCAGTACCTTCATACGCAATACTTCTGTATAAAACTCTAGCGATTTCTTTAAATTTGATACATATAAATGAACAACCCCAAGTGTTGTTTCGGGATGAAGTTGAAAGCTCATCTTGTTATACCCCCATTTAAATTAGTTCTTCTTTAACATTTTCTCTTTTAAGAAATTATCTACAAAACCATCAGCTTTCGCAACAAATAAATAAGCACCCATTGCTAATAATGCAAGTTCTAACTCAAATCCAGGATTTTTCCCGTCTCCTAACAAACCAGCTGACCATTTTACTTTCACAATCGCTCCAACCATAACAAGTGCAAATAATAATCCAATATATCTTACACCTAAACCTAGAATTAACAATAGACCACCAACTAATTCCACTGTTGCTACACCGTATGCAAGTCCTCCTGGTAAACCAATGCTTGTAAACCACCCTGCAATATTGTCAATTCCTGATTGGAATTTTGTTAAACCGTGCATAAAGAACGTTACCCCTAACACGATACGAATAATTAAGTTACCAATATGTTGATTCATTTCTTTCTCTCCTTTATAGTTTTGTTATACAAAACTTTTATTTACATTACAAAACATACACTAATTATTTTTATTCGTCAATCCATTTTTCATGAGAAAAAATATTTTTTTTTTGCTATGATACAAATAGTTGTTTACAAAAAGGAGCATGATTTTATGAATATCGGTTCTGCGATTCGTGAAATTCGTCAACGTAGAGGAATTACGATTGCCCAAATTTGTGAAGGAACAGGTCTTTCTAAAGGCTTTATGAGTCAGGTTGAAAACAATAAAACATCACCATCTATCTCAACTTTAGAAATGATCGCTAATTTTTTAAATGTTCCCCTTCCATATTTATTGTTAGAACAAAAAGATCGTTTGAAAATTGTAAAAAAAGAAGAGCGTAAATACAGTGTGTATGGAAAAGATGAACAAAGAATTGAGCATGTTGCGGAGCAAGGTAGTCTCCGCCTATCTCTAGTAGAAATTTCTGCCGGATTCCCGAAAGAAAACTCACCAAATGCTCATGAAGGTGAAGAGTGTCATCTTGTATTACGCGGAAAACTAGAAGTTCAACATGGAGAAGATATTGCGATTGTAGAAGAAGGTGATTCTTTCTCTTGGAATGCATGCGTTCCTCATATTGTTCGCAATATAGGTGAAGAATCTGCATTATTACTTATCTCTAGTCATGCGGAAAATCGAAAACGTGTTTACTAAACGATAAAAAAGAAGCCTGTTTCGTAACAGGCTTCTTTTTTATTCCCTTATAATTCCATAACTCGTCCCAACTAGTACGGTCTTTTCATGTTGATTGCGATAAACTGACTCAATTGAAACTTTTTTATATCCTTCCATTTGCTCAATATTTGTTAAAGTTAATTCACAAGTAATCGTATCCCCTGTAAAAACTGGTCTAATAAACTCACTTACTAATTCCCTCGCTATGTAATGTAACTCTTCGCCTACTTTCGTCCCAATGCTAGCAGTCAATAAACCATGGACCATTAATCGTCCATTCTCATCATATTCCATATGATGTCTACCTTTATCGCCTGTAATATTTGCAAATTCAAAAACTTCTTCCTCGGTAAATCTTCTTTCGTATTTAAATATATCTCCAACTTTTACATTCATTTTTATCCCCCGTTAATAAACTGAATTTTCTTTTATTTTATCACAAAATGAGTCTCAGTTCAGTTTATATTATTAAAATAGCAATCCTTTTTCTTTATTACCTTATAAGTTATCGATGCCCTTCCTTTTTTGCCACTTGATACCCATAGTACGCACATGTTCCATTTCTTGATAACTCTCTTACTTCAAAACCACAACTTCTATAAAAATCAAAATTGTTAGCGGACGTATGCGCAAACCAATCACCATGCGGAAGCTTTTGTAAACAAAGAGCTACAAGTTTCTTACCTAACCCTTTCCCCCTATACTCACACTTCACAACTAAATTTACTATGTTAGCAACCATGATTTGATCAGAAATCACTCTAACCATCGCGACCATTTCTTCTTCATCCCAAATTGTGAAAGCCCATGTTGAATTTTCAAATGCAATCGTAAACTTTTCAATTTGCCAAGAAGGGATATTATCATTACTCCAGCCAGTATCTTCAAATAATGTCTTAATCGCATATGCTGGCACTCCATTCGTTCCTTCACGAATAATTAGTCCATTATGATAAATATACATGTAATCCCTCCCTTTATTTTTTATATACCATTCTCCCAAAAATGCAATTCACCTTTTTTCATCCAACCCGCTTAATGGAATAAACGAGAACATCCATCTCATGAAATGAAGTTGTTTTCTCATAACTAAGCCCTGTTTTTCTAGCAACAAATATTGAAGCTGGGTGGTTCGGATTAATAAGTGAAATTAATTTATTCATTTGTAATGCTTGAAAACCATAGTCTCGAAATGCCGCCGCAGCCTCTTTCGCATACCCTTTCCCCCAATACTTAGGAAGTAGCCAATAGCCAATCTCAATTTCCTCTTTTCCATCTACCTTCTGCTTGACAAGTCCTGCATGACCAATTCGTATCCCTGTTTCCTTTTCAATCATTACAAATAAACCGAGACCGTTTTTATAATTTGGAAGTACCCTCTCCTCCAAACTTTTTTTACATTGCATAAATGTTTTTAACGTTCCATTTCCAATATAACGCATTACCTTCTCATCCTCCCATAAAGAAGCATAAAATGGTAAATCATCCATTGTATATTTACGAAATTGTAAGCGATCTGTATGGAACACTCTTTTATTCACTCCCATCATTTTGAACCTCATTACATAACAACATATTTCAAACTACGTAAGTGTTGAATAATTCATATCAAGAAAGTTACCAAAAAGAAAGAAAATTCAATCTTATAAAAGTGTATTATATCAAAAAAAAGCAGTAGACAAAAGAGTGTCTACTGCATCCATATCATAACTAGTATAAAGAAAACTACAATTGAGGGGGTGTAGGATTTTCAAATATACTAGATACTTATCCCGTTCTAACGGGCGGTAAACCTTCCAATCTTTTGAGTGGAAAGTTTACCGCACATAAGAACTTTGCGGTCATTAAGAAAGCACTGTTAAGTACTCAAATACACGCTGAGCTTTTTCTCCACCCATTCGTGCATGTTGAAGAAGAGTGATGCCATGTGGGCCAGATGCACGTAATGCTTCTGGTTGTGCTACTAAAATGGCTTGTACGACTTCAAGTTCACCAAGCATAGCTGCTGCAAAAATATCCATCCGAGCTCCCTTTTCCAGTAAATAAAGAGCAATATCTTTACGGCCTACATGGGCCGCTGCTCCTAAGGCACTTTCCCAATCTGAGCCACCCCAATTATAAGAAGCATGAAGTAAGCTTGGTGATTCGGCCAAAAGCTCCTGTACTCTTTCTAGATCTCCGTGAGCTGCCATAACAAATTCCCTTACTAACTCAGTGGTAATACGCTCGTCTGTTTGCATCTCTCTTCTCCCTTTTCACAAATTCGTTTCGGTGTAAAAAATGGCTTGTCACTCCCTTGGAATATATCAACTTCAATTCCAAATACACGCTGAAACATTTGATGACATAGTACTTCTTCTGGCACACCATCATACTGAATCTTCCCTCGCTTTAATACGAGTAAACGATCGCTATATTGAGCTGCTTGGTTAATGTCATGTAAAACCATTATAATTGTCATACCAAACTCTTCATTTAATCGTTTCACAAGTTCCATTACTTCCAACTGGTGAACGATATCCAAAAAGGTTGTTGGTTCATCTAGCAATAAGACATTTGTACGTTGTGCAAGCGTCATTGCAATCCAAGCACGTTGCCTTTCTCCTCCTGATAAGGATTGTAAAAGACGATATTCATACCCTTCAAGCTTTGTAACAGACAATGCCCAATCAACAATTTCTTCATCTTCTTTATTTAAGCGACTACTCCATGATTTATGAGGACCTCTTCCGAACTCTATTAGTTCTTTCACTGTTAAATCTAATTGATGATCGTGCATTTGTGGTAACATCGCTAATTGCTTCGCTACATCTGCACTCTTCATCATATGAATATTTTCCCCATCTAAAATGATGTCTCCTTCGCTTTGCTTAAGTAGCCGTGCTATTAAACGAAGCAAAGTAGATTTCCCCGATCCATTCGGACCGATTAAACTAACGATTTCCCCAGCTTTAATATGTACATTCATATTTTGCATTTGAAATCTTTCAGAATGTGCGTAAAACACTTTGTTAACGGAAATCACGTTGTTTTCCTCCTCTATGGATTAAATATAAGAAGAATGGACCACCTAAGAAGGACAATAAAATACCAACAGGCAATTCGATTGGATCGAACCAACTTCGAGCTATCGCATCCGCAAAAACAAGTAATATCCCACCGCCAAGGCATGATAATGGCAGTAAATATTTATAGTCATTTCCAACTAATAAACGTAACATATGCGGTACAACAAGACCGACAAATCCAATAAGACCAGAAACACTAACTGCTATTCCAGCTAACATTGTACTTACTACTATTAAATAAAACCGACTTCTTTCCACGTTATACCCTAATAATTTTGCCATTTCATCCCCAAGCATTAATACTCGAATATGTTTAATACCGAAGAAAGCTAATATAATAGCGAATATCGCATAGTAAATAATCATATTTAAATGTGCCCAACTAACACCACCAATACCACCAGCTAACCACGGTAAAACTGATTGTACTTTGTCACTATGTAATAGCATTAGCGCTGAGGTCGCTGCACCAATTAAGGCGTTTATTGAAACACCTACTAATACAATTCGTGAAGGTGGCGCCCCCCTTTGCCATGATAGTGCGTAAATGACCATTGCTGTAATAAAAGCTCCTAAAAACGCTCCTAGTGGTAAGAATGCCATATGTTGAGGAAATAAAATCATGATTATAATTGCTACAAGACCTGCTCCTGATGAAACTCCGATAATTCCAGGATCTGCAAGAGGATTTCTCATAACCCCTTGCAATAATGCTCCTGATGCAGCTAAACACGTTCCTACTATAAAACCAACGAGCACTCTCGGTATACGAAGATCCCATACAATTCGATGAACTGTCGAACCTTCATCTTGTATACCTTCTATAATGTCTCGTAAAGAAAAAGATAAGCTCCCTGCAAAAAGGCCATAAAAAAGACCTAGAACAGTTAATACGACTAAAGTAACTGTTATTATCCACCTTTTTCTCGCAAAAGGATGTTCCTTTTCTCTTACTATTTCACTACTCTCCATACTTATCATTTCCTTACATCTTGTATACTTTTATACATAAAGTCCATCGCTTCTGTAACTTTTGTCCCAGGATTTGATCCAAATAAATCTGGTGGTAAAATAACTACACGATTTTGTTTTACTGCATCTAAATTTTTCCATGCTTCATTTTTCATCATTTCGCCTTCAAATGCTTTTTTCACACTATTGGGATCTCCATGTGTAATTAAATAAATCACATCTGGATTTGCTTCGATAATACGCTCTACACTTAGCTGTGCATATTGCGGATACTCTTTCATTTCTGGAAAACTAGCTGCGATATTTTTCCCGCCTGTTTTTTCTAAAATATCCCCTGATAGAGATGTTGGTAATGCCGCTAAATAAGTGCCTGGTGCTCCATAAACTAGCAACGCTTTAACGTCACTCTTTTTCTCATATTTCTTCATTTGATCATTAATTTTTTGGTTAAGCTCTTTTGCTTTATCTTCTTTCTTCATTACTGTTCCATACATTTCAATACCCTTTTGAATATCTTTTACAGAGTTGGCTGAAGAAATGATTACTTTTGTTCCTTGTCCTTCGACCGTTGGAATGTTCTTTTGGAATCCATTGTTAGCAACAAGTACATCCGGTTTTAAACTAGCAATTTGCTCAAAATTCGGTTGATGTGCATTCCCGATTACTTGTGCTTTCTTTAATTCCTCTGGGAGAGTTAATTTTGTATCAGGACGACCTACTATTTTTCCACCTAAAGCATGAATAATATCCATGTCTCCCATACTCAACGTAGCAAAACTTTCAGGAACTTTATTGAATGTTATCTTTCTGTCTGAGAGATCGGTAATTTCGATTTTGTCTGTTCCTTTGTCTGTTTTTGTTGCGGATGCTTTTTCGTTTTCTTTTGCACTGCAACCTATTAATAAGAAAAAAATAGATAAGATCGCTGTGAACAGCGTAATAGATTTGTTCATTCTTTCACCTCTAATTGATAATAATAATCATTAACTACTATTCTACTTTAATTGATAAGGATTATCATTGTCAATATGAAACGCATACATTTTCTACAAAAATGAAAAAACGCTACAAAAAGATTTCTTCTTTTCGT
Organism: Bacillus sp. DB-2; assembly: GCF_003315125.1. Taxonomy (NCBI): domain Bacteria; kingdom Bacillati; phylum Bacillota; class Bacilli; order Caryophanales; family Bacillaceae; genus Bacillus; species Bacillus sp. DB-2. Next base: position 170,839 of record NZ_QNRN01000001.1, read on the forward strand.
AGCGCCCTATTTAACAATTTTCTTCATATTCGCTCTCCTCTAATTGATCACGCATCGTTCTAACACGCTTAAAGAAGAAAAAAGCAAGAACTAAAAATACAATAATACTCCCCATCATAACAAAAGACTGTACCATACTTTTTATTCCACTTGGAATTAATAAACCGATCATTAAAAATGTACTTATAGCTAAAAGCACTTGTGCAAACCGGGTATAATCTGCTATTTTTTCTTGTAATTCTTTCATCTTCTTATCACTCCCATCCTCACTTTATCACATTCTATCAAGCTTAAAGACAAGTAAATAGAACCAATCTGGGAGATGTTTTCCAAAGTAAAAAAGAGCCGCTTACTCGCGGCTCTTTTTTATCTATTATACGCCTTTATATGCTTCCATATAGATTTCTTTCAGCTCTGAAATGAGCGGTAATTTTGGATTAGCTGTTGTACATTGATCTTCAAAAGCTCTTTCTGCTAATAATCCAACACCCCCTTCAAATTGGTCTTTAGCAACTCCTTGTCCTGCAATACTCATATTTATATTTAAGCTTTTTCCAAGCTCAATAATTGCTTGGACGAGTGATTCCACACCTTCCGCTGTTGAGCTTGCTGGAAGCCCGAGCATTCTCGCAATATGTGCATAGCGTTCATCAGCCACAAAGTGCTCATATTTTGGGAACAATGCGTGTTTTCTTGGCTTAATAGCATTATAGCGAACTACGTGCGGCATAAGAATTGCATTCGCACGTCCATGCGGAATATGGAATTCCGGTCCAATTTTATGCGCTAAACTATGATTAATACCTAGGAAAGCATTTGCAAATGCCATCCCTGCGATTGCGGAAGCATTATGCATTTTTTCTCGTGCTTCTTCATCATTTCCATCTTTATATGCTCTCGGTAAATATTTAAATACGAGATCAATTGCTTTTAATGCTAAACCATCAGTATAGTCATTTGCCAGAACAGACACATACGCTTCAATTGCATGTGTTAATACGTCCATACCAGTATCTGCCGTCACATGAGGTGGTACTGTCATTACAAATTGCGGATCAACAATCGCTACATCTGGTGTTAATTCATAATCCGCAAGCGGGTATTTAATATTATTTTTCTTATCTGTAATAACCGCAAATGGCGTCACTTCTGATCCCGTCCCTGATGTTGTTGGAATGGCAACAAATTGTGCTTTATTTCCCAAGTTCGGATACTTACATGTACGTTTTCTTATATCTAAAAACTTCTGTTTTATTCCATAGAATGTCGTTTCTGGGTGCTCATAGAATAGCCACATCCCTTTTGCTGCATCCATAGCTGAACCGCCACCAAGCGCGATAATTACATCTGGTTTAAAGCTTTTCATCATGTCCGCACCTTTAAATACAGTTTCATCTGATGGATCTGGCTCAACTTCAAAGAAAACTTCAACTTTCACATCATTTGCATGCTTACGTAAATAGTGCGTAACTGTATCTACATAACCGTGCTCAACCATCCCTGGATCCGTTACAATAAATGCGCGGGAAATGTTAGGCATGTTTGCTAAATATGCTGTCGCATGTTTTTCAAAATAAATTTTGGGTGGTAATTTGAACCACTGCATATTCTTTTTTCTATTTGCCAACCTTTTTATATTTAATAAATGAGTCGCCGTTACGTTTTGGGAAACTGAGTTTTTCCCGTAGGAGCCACAACCAAGCGTAAGTGATGGAATAAATCCATTATATATATCACCAATTCCACCTTGTGATGAAGGTGCATTTACAATGAGACGGCAGGCTTTCATACGTAACCCAAATTGTTTTTGTACTTCTTTATTTATAGAATGGATAACCGCTGAATGCCCTAGGCCACCAAGCTCTAACATTTCTTCGCAATATGTAAATCCTTCTTCTAATGAATTTGCTTTTACACAAGCTAACACTGGGCTCAGTTTCTCACGAGATAGTGGATACGCCGCTCCGATACCTTTAATTTCAGCTACAAGCATTTTTGTATGTTCAGGTACAGTAATTCCTACTAATTCAGCAATATACTGTGCTGATTTCCCAACAATATCACTATTTACTGCACATGTATTTTCATTAATAACAAGCTTTTCTAATTTCTTTCTCTCTTCCTCTGTTACAAAATAACAATTATTTGCAATCATTTCTGCTTTAACATCATTATAGATTTCCTTATCTACAATGATAGCTTGTTCTGACGCACAAATCATACCGTTATCAAATGTTTTCGATAAAATTAAATCATTAACAGCGCGTTTTACATGTGCCGATTTCTCTATATAACATGGTACATTACCTGGCCCTACACCTAGCGCGGGTTTACCAGTAGAATAAGCCGATTTCACCATACCAGCCCCTCCAGTTGCTAGAACGAGTGCGACACCATCATGGTTCATTAATTGTTTCGTTGCTTCCACAGAAGGTCTTTCAATCCATTGAATACAATGCTTTGGTGCACCAGCTTTCACTGCTGCATCATATACTGTTTTTGCCGCTGCAACGGAACAGTTTTGTGCAGAAGGATGAAATGCGAAAATAATTGGATTTCTCGTTTTTATCGCGATTAATGCTTTAAACATTGTTGTCGATGTTGGGTTCGTTACTGGCGTTACCCCAGCTACTACACCGACAGGCTCTGCGATTTCTATTATTTCTTCATGAGGATCTTCATGAATAATTCCTACCGTTTTATCTTTCTTTATACTATGCCAAATATATTCAGTGGCAAAAATATTTTTAATGCATTTATCTTCATATACGCCACGGCCCGTTTCTTCAACAGCCAACTTCGCAAGCCGCATATGTTGATCGACACCCGCAAGCGCCATTTCATGAACAATGTTGTCAATTTGCTCTTGTGTAAAACTTTCTAATGCTTGTAAAGCTTTTTGACCGTTATCTACTAACGTATCAATCATCTCTTTTACCTCTTGCATTTCATTTACAACTTTCTCTTTGACTACCATGTAAATTTCCTCCTATTCTGTTATCACGGTCTTTATAAGTCCCTATAGGTCATAACAAGTCCCGATTAGCGTAAAAAAATAGAGTTACCTTCCTACATGAATCCCATCACTTGTGAAATATTTCACAAGTTTGTTCGTGAATAACATTTCATGAATTCAATATACATGAAATCATTTCATTTGTGTATGTCTAATTTGTGAAATGTTTCACAAATTAATATAATAAAAATGCACTGCTCTATATTAGCAGTGCATTTTTACTATGCTAGTGCTTGTGCTAAATCTTCAATTAAATCTTCTCCATCTTCAATACCAACAGAGATTCGAATTAATGTATCTGTAATTCCTAATTCTTTACGGCGATCTGCTGGGATTGATGCATGTGTCATTTGAGATGGGATAGAAATTAAACTTTCTACTGCTCCTAAGCTTTCAGCAAGTGTAAAGTATTGTAACTTCTCAAGTACTCTATTTAATGTTTCTTCACTATCTACATCGAATGAGATGATTGCACCAAATCCGTTCGCCTGTTCTTTTGCTAATTCGTGATTTTGATGTGATTCAAGACCTGGATAATATACTTTATTTACTTTCGGATGGTTATTTAAAAACTCAGCAATTGCGCGTGAATTTATTTCATGCTCCTCCATACGAATTCCTAATGTTTTTAAACCACGAAGTAGTAAGAAGCTGTCTTGTGGTCCAAGAATACCTCCTGTTGAGTTTTGTACAAAGTGAAGGTCTTCTGCTAATTGCTGGCTATTTACAACTACTAGGCCTGCAACTACGTCACTATGTCCTCCTAAATATTTCGTTGCACTATGAAGCACAATGTCTGCTCCTAAAGAAATTGGCGACTGCCAATATGGCGTCATGAATGTGTTATCAATAATTGTTAATAAATCTTTCTCTTTAGCAAGAGCAGATATTTTCTTAATATCAGTAATTTTTAGTAATGGGTTCGTTGGTGTTTCTACATAAATCGCTTTCGTATTTGGACGAATCGCTTCTACAAATTCCTCTAGGTTTGTTGTATCTACAAATGTATGCTCAATACCGAAGCGGTTTAATACTTTCGTAATAACACGGTACGTTCCGCCATAAACATCATCTGTTAAAATGACGTGGTCACCTTTTGAGAACAACATAATTGTTGCTGTAATAGCAGCCATTCCTGAACCAAATGCAAATCCAGCATGACCGTTTTCTAATACAGCAATCATTTCTTCTAAAGCTGCACGTGTTGGATTGCCTGTACGTGAATATTCATATCCTTGATGCTTACCAACTGCTTCTTGTTTGTACGTACTTGTTTGATAGATCGGTACGTTTACAGATCCAGTTGAAGGTTCTCCTATGCGAATACCATGAATTAACTTTGTCTTTGCTCTCATTTTTTATTCCCATCCTTTGTATATGTCTTTGCTTAAATAGCGCTCACTACTATCAGGAAAAATCGTTACAATATTTGTACCTGGTGTTGCTTTCTCTGCCTCAAGTAAGCTCGCATGAAATGCTGCTCCTGAAGAGCTTCCAACGAGAAGTCCTTCTTTTTGCGCTAATTCTTTCACTCGTAAAAATGCATTTCGATCAGAAATCGTATGAATTTCATCAAAATAAGATGTTTTCAAAAATGGTGGAATGAATTCAAGACCAATACCTTCTGTTTCATGTGAACCAGCTTTACCACCATTTAAAATAGAGCCTTCTGGTTCTACAATAACCGTTTTAATATCAATATTTTTCTCTTTCAAATAAGATGCAGTTCCCATAAACGTACCGCCAGTTCCTGCCCCTGCAACAAATATGTTAATCTCTCCATTCAGTGCCGACCAAAGTTCAGGTCCTAGCGTTTTAAAATAAGCGCGAGGGTTTGCTTCATTCGCAAACTGACTTGGAGAGTATGAATTCGGTATTTCATTTACTAACTCTTTCGCTTTTGCAATTGCGCCGGTCATTCCTTGCTCAGTCGGTGTATGCACAACCGTTGCACCTAGCGCTTTCATTAATTCTTGTTTTTCAATACTAAATTTCTCTGGTACACAAACAATGACGCGTAAATCATGTTGTAACGCTGCAAGTGCCAGTCCAATGCCAGTATTCCCAGCCGTCGGTTCAATAATTGTTCCGCCCTGGGTAACAAGCCCTTTTTCTAGTGCATCTTCAATTAATTCTCTTCCTAAACGATCCTTAACGCTTCCGCCTGGGTTGTAAAATTCAAGCTTTGCAAATAAACGGACTCCTTCTGGAAGTGAAAAACGCGTAATTTCTACAATTGGTGTATGACCAATCAATTCATGAACGCCACGATATACATTCATCGTGTTCTCCCCCTTATTTGCCAATAAAGAAAAGGCAACTGTATGTATTTTCTTTATATGAGACAGTTGCCTTTTTGTTACATTACTTTAACTCTTCTAGTACTTTTACGATAAAGTTTGTAGAATGAAGAGCTGCTTGATCTAAAAATTGATCAAATGAAACATTTGATTCTTTACCAGCAATATCAGAAAGTGCGCGAATAATAACAAACGGAACTTCATATTGGTGGCATACTTGCGCAACAGCTGCTGCTTCCATTTCTACTGCATAAAGGTCTTCAAATTTATCACGAATTGCTGCAACGCGGTTAGGATCACTCATAAATGAATCACCTGTTGCAATCATACCTTTTACAACTTGAATATTCTCTTCTGCCTGCATACATTTCTCAGCTAATGCAACTAATGCCTCATCAGCTTTAAATCCTGGTGGCATTCCTGGCACTTGACCATATTCGTAGTTAAATGCTGTTACATCTACGTCATGGTGACGAACTTCTGTTGAAATAACCACATCTCCAACATTTAAAGAATGATGGAATCCACCAGCTGAACCAGTGTTGATTACTTTTTCAGGTTTATATTTTTCTAATAAAATTGTCGTTGACATCGCTGCATTTACTTTACCAATACCAGACTTTAGCAAGATTACTTCATGCCCTGCCAATAGCCCTTTCGTAAATTCACAACCTGCAACAGTTTCTGTTTCTGCTTGTTCTAGTTTGTCACGTAAAATACGTACTTCTTCTTCCATTGCTCCAATTACAGCAATTCTCAATCTAATCCCTCTTTCTATTGCTTAGTTGCCTCCATTACCCAAACGAAATGATTTAATCTCGTAAACGTTACGTGGAAGCCATTGTTTTCAAAAATAGATTGCATGATCGGAATACGTGTATAGTATTCTGTTTGCAAATCGTTTGCTAACTGATGAAAACCTCTTTGTTTTGCTACTTCGACAGTTTTATCATATGCATCTTGATCTGCAAATATCGTATCAGCAAACACTATTTTACCACCTTTGTTTAGCAATTGACTATACTTCGCAATTGCTACGTCTTTTTCTTCATCTATTAAATGATGAAATGCGTAAGTGCTCACAATAGTATCGATTGAATTTGGGACTTCAAATGAAAGAAAATCACCCTCTGTAATTGAAAACTCTTTTGGTAATTTCTCTTTTGCAATAGTACGCATTTCGCGTGACGGTTCTATACCGTAAACTGTGCGACCAGCAAGTAATAATTTATTTGTTAAATTGCCAGTACCAACACCGAATTCTAATACGTTGCCAAATGACTTGTTAACTACATCCTCTAAAATGTCCTCATAATGGGCGAAAACTTCTTTATATTGTATATCTTCGCCTTGTACAAATGAGTCGTACGTATGAGCCCATTCATCAAATAAACCATTAAATTCTGTTCCCATAAAAATTCCCCTTTTTCTTATCGGTTTTATCAGTATGATATTCTCTCTTTCTAAAAATGTCAATTGAAATGTACGTAGTATTTCCTTCTTTTCTTTGTTACACTATAGGTGATTATCATAGGAGAGGGGGCATCTTCGTGTCATTTACCTTTGAAATGTTAGAAGATAAAGTAGAATTTTTCGAGGCTGCAAACTTAGTTTCTCTAGAAAAAAAAATTAACGAACAAATTGATAATAATAAAGCACTTATGCTCGAAGTTCATCATATTTCTCACCAAATGATTATGGATCCTGAAAGCAAAAGACCTTATTATAGTGCGGTTGTTCATTTTAAATTAAAGAAATTACGCTAACTAAAAAAAGAGAAGCTCTTAAGAGCCTCTCTTTTTTTAGTTTAGAGTTTGAACGAGTACTGGTTTCCAGCCCTCATTGTCTACCCAATCAATATTTACATAATATTTTTTACCTGATTGTTTATCTTGTACGTTACCGTAAGCTTTATTCTTACCGTTATTTCCAATTCTATGGATAACTAATTGATTTACTGGAACGTCAATTGCAGCTGAAATCGCTTGATTCATCTCATTCCAATCTGCTGTACCTTTTTTAAACGTCATCGCAGGTGTTGCACCTTGCTCTGTACCTACTGGCTTCCAAGAAGATTTCGTATAAGCATCTGTTGCCTGTGACTGTGTTTTTTCAGCTGGTGCTTTCTCGTTAGCTTTCGCTTCTTCTTCAGCTTTTTTCTTTTCTTCCTCAGCCTTTTGCTTCTCTTCTTCTTCCTTCTTCTTAGCCTCTGTCTTATCTTGCTCATTCTTCTTCGGCTCTTCTTTACCTTTAGCTTTCTCAGCTTTATTCTCTTTTGTTGTTTGCTGAGCTACCTTTTTATCATTAGAAGACGCTTGCTCTTTTGTGTCAGGAACAAACAATTGATATGCTACAATAGCTACTGCTACTAATACAATAGCGATTGCAATATTTAAAACACCGTTTTGACGACGTTTTTGTTGTTTCTGTTGGAATCTAGATCCTCCTGCCATTCTTCAAACCTCCATGCAGTTTTTCATACTTGCTATTGTAACATTAAATCTAGAAAGGTTGAACATTTACAATAATATTTTCACGAAATGAAAACATTTCATAAATAATTGCAAGATTACTTTTCAATTTCTAATTGATGAATTGCCTCTACCATTTCTGCAAAAACTGGTGTGACTACATTTTCATTACTATCTGTTTCTATATCAACTACAACTAAAGCATATCTTGGGTTTTCATATGGAAAATAACCTGCAAACCAGCGATTCACCCTCTCTCCTTTTCCTGTTTGTGCCGTCCCAGATTTTCCAGCGACAGTTAGTGGCAACGAACGGAATGCGGTTCCCGTTCCTTTCTCCATCGTTACAACGGCTCTTAACAACTGTTGTAATTTTTTCATCGTTTCATAAGAAAGCTGTTTCCCATTTAATTTATGATTTTCAAATGCAAAAAAGTCGGTTCCATTTTTATACACTATTTTTTTCACAGCTTTCACTTCCATCTTCTCTCCACCTCTAGCAATTGTCGCCATCATATTCGCTATAGTTAGAGGTGACACACGTACATCTTTTTGTCCGACCATCGTTTGAGCAATCGCTTTTCTACTATCTTTATTTTCTTCGCTTCCCCAAATAATAGCACTCTTTTCTTCTGGCAATTGCTCAAATTCTGGTGTATGAAACACTGAACCTTTCCAACCTACCTTCTCACTTGCTCCTAAGGCCTCTAAATACGTTTCTAATACTTCCCTATCCTTTTGCATTAGTTCATCACCTAATACGGCAAACGTTCGATTACAGCTTCTAGCAAAGCTTTCCTTAAAGTTTAATGACCCCATCATAACTTGTGGAAGATTTTCACCGTATAAATCCGTATTACAGTTAAATGTACGATTAAACCGCACCAAATTCTCATCAATTACTGCTGCTGCAACTACTGTTTTAAAAACAGACCCTGGAAAATGAGGAGTTAACATTTGATTTTCAAGTGTAGATTTATATATCCTCCTATCATTCATCTGTAAAGAAGGCCTACTTACCATTGCTAAAACTTCACTATTCTTTATGTCTAGTAATACTAACCCACCTTTTTTTATTCCGTTTTCATCTATAATCTTCTCTGCTCGTCGTTGCAACGTTTTATGTATTGTTGTTTGAATAGTAACTGGATAAAATGGATTTCCTGGTGAAGTGTATTTCGCCTGCTTCCCAAAAATCGGTTCTCCTTGTCGATCCACTTGATATAGTACTTTCGCTTCTCCATCAGTCAGTAAAAATTCATCAAATGATTGTTGCAATCCAGAAATACCAATTGGCGTTTGTTTCGAAGTTTTTTTCATTTCTCCATAACGCTTTTGAAATTCCTGTTCATTCTCTCCCACATCACCAATTAAATGATTTGCCTCCCCCATTTGCTTCAGTCGAACTTCTGCTGCTACAATACCTAAAATATCTAATTGATTTACCTTCTTCATCTGCTCGAGCGTTAATTGAAATGGGGTATTCTCCTTTCGTAATATAAATGCTTGATTCTTATTTTTCATTTGCAGTCTTATCTCTTGTCTCGACACACCAATGATATGCGCAATTTTCTCTAACATGTCATTTTTTATTTGTAAAAACGGAAAAACAATTAAGACTGGATATTTCTCTTCACCAATTTCCTTACCATTTCGATCTGTAAAATGCCCTCTTCCATTATCTACTGTAAGTGATTGTGTTCGTTGCGTAACACTTTTTTCAATCAGATTGATATTTCGGTCAGTAAATGATTCCGTATCTATAATCTGTATTTGGATTAAACGACAAAGTAATAAAAAAATCACACCCATAAAACAAATTAAAACAATTATAATTCTCCGTTTCATTTTCATAAAAAACACCTCGTCTATTGTAGTTTAGACGAGGTGTTTCACCTTTTATACAAATAAAAAATCACTCGTTTTTACACGAGTGATTTTTTACGTTATTTTACAGAGATAATCTCTACTTGCATTTCTCCACCTGGTGTTTGGATTGCTACCTTCTCACCAATTTGCTTACCTAATAAGCTTTTTGCGATTGGAGAATCGTTAGAAATTCTTCCTTCAAATGGATCGGCTTCTGCGCTACCTACGATTATGTACGCTTCTTCGTCTCCACCTGGTAACTCTTTAAATATTACTGTTTTACCTAATGTTACAACTGTAGACTCTTCACCATTGTCTTCAATGATAACCGCATTACGAATCATGTTTTCAAGTTGTGTAATACGTCCTTCTACGAATGCTTGCTCATCTTTCGCTGCATCATACTCAGAGTTCTCTGAAAGATCTCCGAAGCTACGTGCGATCTTAATACGCTCTACAACTTCTTTACGTCTTACTGTTTTTAATTGTTCAACTTCGTTCTCTAGTTTTTGCTTACCCTCTTGCGTCATAGGGTATGTTTTTTCTGTTGCCATGTTTTCCACTCCTTTTATATACCAATCCCCCGAAAAAAAGAGGAGTTCCATATGAAAACTCCTCCGCTTATATAGCGGAGGTTTCTAGCACACGTAGCACTCCCTTATTCTCCAATTCTTCCTTATATAAAGAAGGTATGTATGGAAAGTTGATATAAATATGCCCTCACCTATTAGTAGGTGAGGTTTCATGTTTCATTGTATTCGATAAGAAGGGAAAAAATCCCTTCCTATCGTATATCTTTTACTATGCTATTACAAATTTACTTTTTGTTCAAGAATTGTTGCAATTTTTGTAACCATAATATCAATTGCAACATGGTTTTGTCCACCTTCAGGGATAATAATATCCGCGAATTTCTTAGAAGGCTCAATAAATTGATTATGCATTGGACGTACAACGTTTACGTATTGGTCGATAACTGAATCCATTGTACGACCGCGCTCTTCAATATCGCGCTGCATGCGGCGTAAAATACGAAGGTCTGCATCTGTATCAACGAACACCTTAATATCCATTAACTCACAAAGACGTGGGTCTTCTAGAATAAGAATTCCTTCTAAAATGATTACATCTTTCGGCTCAACTGGAATAATTTTTTCTGAACGCGTATGCAATGTATAGTCATATATAGGCTTTTCCACTTGCTCATATGCAAGCAACTGCTGCAAATGGTCAATTAACAAATCATTATCAAACGCTAACGGATGATCGTAATTTGTTTTTAAACGTTCTTCCATTGGTAAATGGCTTTGATCTTTGTAATAATAATCTTGCTCCAAGATTAAAATGGAATGACCTTTAAAATGGTCAAAAATCGCTTTCGTTACACTTGTTTTTCCTGATCCTGAACCACCAGCGATTCCAATTACAACAGGCTTATTCGTCCCCATTCGACTACCACTCTTTCTTATTGAAGTATGTTTTTGCGCATCATATTATTCACATACACTGGTTGATCCACTTTGAATTTCACGATTTGCAACGGATGTCTCGCTGCATCTAATTCGTTTCCATCCTCATCCCAAATTTTCTCCACCGTCTGCGTAAAGTTTTCTATTTCTGGCCCAAAGAACTCCACTTCATGTCCTGGTTTGAAGTGATTACGTTGCTCAAGCGTTACGATGCCCGTTTCTTCATTATAATCTAACACTAAACCAGCAAAATCATACGTTGTTTTCTTACTATGATTTCCAAACATTTGCTCTTGATGTCCTGGAACCCCTTCAAAAAATGCAGGAGCTGTATCACGATTTGCACATTTATCAAGTTCATCTAACCATTCTTGTTTAAACTCAAAGTTATCCGGATCCGCACAATACGCATCAATTACTTTACGATATACAGTTGCTACAGTCGCTACGTAATGGATAGATTTCATACGTCCTTCAACTTTTAAGCTATCAATTCCAATTTCAATCATTTTCGGAATTGATAAGATTAAATTTAAATCTTTTGGGCTCATCGCAAAGTGAGCATCTTCTTCTTGGAATAGAGGAAGCTCTTTTGCATCTTTATGTTGTGATACCGTTTGAACTAAATCATAATCCCAGCGGCAAGATTGACAACAACCACCACGGTTAGAGTCACGCGCTGTCATATGGTTACTTAATGTACATCTCCCTGAATACGCGATACACATTGCACCATGGACGAATGCTTCAATTTCAACATCAACTTTTTCTTTAATTTCTTTCATTTCTTCATAGCTTGCTTCACGAGCTAATACAAGACGATGTAAACCTTCTTCTTTCCAATACTGTGCTGCTTTCCAGTTGGATAGTGATTGTTGTGTACTTAAATGCACCTCAACAGAAGGAGCTACACGTTTACATGTCTCAATAATAAGCGGATCGGCAACGATAATTCCCGTTACGCCAGCTTTTTCAATCCCTTTTAAATATTCCTCTAGCCCATCCATATTTTCATTATGTGCAAAAATATTTGTTGTCACGTATATTTTTGCTCCATATTTCTTTGCAAATTCAACGCCTTCTGCCATGTCTTCCAGCGTAAAGTTACCTGCATTAGAACGAAGACCAAATTCTTGTCCACCTAAATATACAGCATCTGCCCCATAATGGATAGCTACTTTTAATTTTTCTAAGTTACCCGCAGGGATTAACAGTTCAGGTTTTTTCACAATAACGCGTTTGCCATCGATCACTCGTGAAATTTCTTGTACAGTCATTTCCTACACCCTCCTCGTTTAGTAAACCGTTTCTTTAAAGAAGAATCCTGTATCTAACGGACGATTTACCGGTTGTATTTCTTCTATCTCTTTAAATAAATCATCTTTCACGTCATAATACGCATCACGATCTTCTACACATAAATCAATCGCCTTACGATATTTCTTCGTCACCTCAATAATGTACTCAGAACTTTTTAGGACACCATCAATTTTTAAGCTATCGACTTCAGCATCGATTAGTTCCTCTAACTCATCGATGAAACAAATATCATTCGGACTCATAATGTGAGTACCATTTTCATCTTCATAAATTGGATATTTGTTATTACGTTCTGGGTCGTATAAGAACATATTCTCTTCATACTTTTTCTTTTCGATGTCGAGATTACGCCCTTGATACTCAAAGTAGTTTCCTACTAGTGAACGCTTCGATTGGAACATACAAGTCATACCGTGAATTTGCACTTCAAGTTCCACTTCAGCATTTTCTTTTAATTCAGCAATTTCATCTAAGCTAAGCTCACGAGCTAATACAGCGCGTTTCGCTCCTCTTTGCCCCCAATAGTTACAAGTAAACCAGTTTGTTGCTGTCGTTTCTGTATTCCAGTGAAGTTGCATATTTGGTGCAACTTCACGAACAGCCATTAATACCGCTGGATCTCCGAAAACAATCGCATCTATATTTACCTCATTTAAAAAGGCAACATAGTCCGTTAATTCTTCTACTTTATCATTGTGGAACATCGCATTCATTGCAACGTATACTTTCACACCATTTTCATGTGCAATGTTTACAGCTTGTTTCACATCTTCACGTGAAAACTCTCCTGCCAAACGTAAACCAAACTTTTGTTCACCAACCATTACTGCATCTGCCCCTGCTTTCGCAAGAGGTTCAATATCCGCCACCGCTCTAGGCGTTACTAACAATTCAGGTTTCTTCATACTTTTGTCACCCTCTCTTTTTACTTACAGCCACTCCATCGCCAATTGGGAAAATCGTTGTATCATATCCTTCATGATTCATAAGCCATTCATTGTACGTCTTAATACGACGAATCAAACCACGGGTACGTCTATTTTCAATTTTCTCTTTTGTCGTCACAAGACCATGGTACATAACGTTATCTGAAATAATAACGCCACCAGGATTTAATAACGGTTCGTATAAGTCAAAAAAGCGACGATACTGCCCTTTCGCTGCATCAATAAAAATAACATCAAATGTTCCATGTTCTTTCACTTGTTCGCCCGTTTCTAAAGCATCACCGTAAATAACAGAAATACGGTCTGTTACCGAGGAACATTCTATATATTCAAGTGCCTTTTCATATCGTTCACGATTGCGCTCTACTGTCACAATGCGAGAGTTCGGAATAGCTTGCATCATACGAATACTAGAATAACCGATTGCTGTTCCAAGTTCTAAAATACTTTCCGGTCCAACTAAACGTAAAAATTGCAGCATAAATTCCATTCCAAGTCGATCCATAATCGGCACATGGTTTTCAGTTGCATACTCTTCCATTTCAAGAATTAATTTATCTTTTGGATCAATAAATGATAATAGGTACTCGTTAACTGCATCCTCCATAATTGGTCCTCCTTATTTACATGGAGAAGTGCCTCTATGACGCGTCAACCTTTGTCTTTTCACACATAGAATGCAATAAAAATACAAGCCAGTTTCACCCTTAGCTTGTACGTCCCGTTTTGATATTAAAAACGATTCTTCTGCCAGTTTTTAACCCGATATATTTTACCACAAAAAAGAGGGATATGCGACCCTTTTCGCTATCCCTCCCCATTTCACTGTTTTTTCGTAATGTATTTTTGCTTTAATGCATTATGTTCTTCTAATGTTTTCGCATAATACACTTCACCACTTGGTGCAGCTAAGAAATAATAATAATCTGTTTGCGCAGGATCTAACGCTGCTTCCACTGAATGTTTACCAGAGTTTGCAATCGGTCCAACTGGCAACCCTTTCACAACATACGTATTGTACGGTGAGTTTATTTTCAAGTCTTCGTATAATACACGTTGTTTATGCTTTCCAAGCGCGTATAATACCGTCGGATCCGTTTGAAGCGGCATGCCTTTCGCTAAACGATTATAGAAAACACTAGAGATTTTTTGGCGATCAGTAAAGCCAGTAGCCTCTTCTTCAATAAGTGAAGACAACGTGAGAAGTTGATGAACATCCCAGTTCTTCGCTTTCATTTTCGCCTCATTTTGAACAATAATTGCATTTGTTTTCTCAAGCATTGGGATTACAATTTCTTCTAATTTCGTATCCTTTTTATAGAAAGAATACGTTGCTGGATATAAGTATCCTTCTAGTGGATATTTAATGTTGCTATCAAAAATTTTATCTGTTAATAGCTTCGGATACTTTTGCTGCATTTTTTGAATAAATGCTTTATCGTTTAATTGACGCACAACATCATCTTTATTCCACTTTAATTCTGCCGCAATCACTTCAGCAATTTCATTTACTTGCGCCCCTTCTTTAATCGTCACTTTATAAAGAGCCGGACGATGTACGTTGCCAGATGACATTTGTTCAATGACATCGTTAGCACTCATCGAAGGATTTAATAAATATGTACCTGCTTGTAAGCTTTTCGACTTAAATTTCGTATAAAAACTAAAAACTGTACTGCTTTTCACAGCACCTTTTTCTTCTAAAATCTCACCGATTTTACTTGTAGATGACCCCTTTGGAATCTCTACCTCAATCTCTTTTTTATTTCCACTATCAACTGGCCCTAATGCAGATGAAATATACGCATAGACTGATCCACAAACTAAAAGCAGTGCGATAATCGAAATTAAAAAAATGCGTCTACGCTTCTTCTTCACTTGATTCTCTACCAAAATTCTTCCTCCTTATTCAATTGTAGACCGTATACACTTCCTCTATACAATGCCCTACAAACATAAAGCAAAACCAATCATTTCTAAATAATCGGTGACAGCTACTTATTTAAAACCTTTTTTCATACAACCCGTCTTATTATACTATAAACAATTAAGTAGTTTCGACAAAAAATCTGTCATTTTGCATATGAATACAAAAAAGGCGAACTGTGTACACAGCTCGCCTTTTTATCCATTACTATTCTTCTTCTTGCTCATCAGCAAGAGTGTTAAACATTTCTTGTACCATTTCCCACTCTTCTTCAGATTCAATTGAAAGTAATGTTCCGCCCTCTTCTTCGCTTTGCTCGTATGCCATTGCATCGAAGATTTGGTCTCCATCTTCGTCTACTTCACCGATTGGAGAGAAGACTACGTAAGATTTTTTGCCGAATTTTTCAGCATCAAAAGTGAAAATAATTTCACATAAATGTTCGTTTCCTTTTTCGTCTACAATTGTAATTTGATTTTCTTCCATTTTGGTCACCTCTTATTTACTATCTAAAAATCCTTGTAAGATCACGACTGCAGCCATCTTATCGATTACCTGTTTTCGCTTCTTACGGCTCACATCAGCTGAAATGAGCAGACGTTCCGCTGCCATCGTCGACAAACGCTCGTCCCACATTACAACTTCTAATTGTAACAGATTTCGCAGGTTTTCTGCAAATTGTTGGCACGCTTCACCACGAGGGCCGATTGTACCATTCATATTTTTAGGTAAACCTACTACTATTTTGTCCACATTGTACTGTTTTACCAGCTCAGAAATACGGTCAAAACCAAAGTGGCCTCGTTCTTCGTTAATCCTGATTGTTTCCAGCCCTTGTGCTGTCCAGCCCATCTCATCGCTCATTGCAACACCGACTGTTTTAGTACCAACATCTAAACCTAATATCCGCATAAACTACTCCTCACGATGATGTTTCAAGTAAGACTTCACAAGTTCTTCAATTATCTCATCACGTTCAAGCTTGCGAACGATGCTTCGTGCATCTTTATGGCGAGGTATGTATGCTGGATCTCCACTTAATAAATAACCGACGATTTGGTTAATCGGATTATAACCTTTTTCTTGAAGTGCATCATACACAGTTAAAAGTACATCATTTACATGGACACTCTGTTTTTCATCTTGAATGCTAAACTTCATTGTCTTATCAAAACCGTCCATTTCAAGCACCTCACTTGTAAGTAGTAAGTATAGGGAGAAGAACTTCTCCTCTCCCTACCATTGTACACTACTATCTCTTTATTTTGAAACAGATTTAACGTACTCTTGTACAAACGCTAAAGCTTCCTCTACTTGCGCTGGATTTTTACCGCCTGCTTGTGCCATATCAGGACGGCCACCACCGCCGCCTCCACAACGAGAAGCTACTTCTTTCACAAGTTTACCCGCATGGTAACCTTGACTAATTAAATCTTTCGTTACGCCAGCTAAAATATTTACTTTATCGTCATTTACAGACGCTAATACAACAACTGCAGACTCTAATTTATTTTTAAGGTCATCCATCATTGTACGTAAGTTGTTCATATCTGCAACATTTACTTTTGCCGCTAATACGTTCACGCCATCAACTGTCATTACTGAATCAGTTAAGTTTCCAGCTTCGATATTGCTTAATTTCGCAGCAAGAGATTCGTTTTCTTTTTGAAGTTGTTTTACTTCAGTAAATAAACCATCAACTCTTGTTAAAATATCTTTCGGATTTGTTTTCATTTTTCCTGCTGCTTCTTTTAATAAACCTACTTGATCGTTCATTAATTCGTATGCAGACTTACCAGTTACCGCCTCAATACGACGAGTTCCTGCACCGATACCAGACTCAGCAACGATTTTGAAAATACCGATAGAAGCTGTGTTATCAACGTGACAACCACCGCAAAGCTCTAAGCTGTAATCGCCTACTTGTACAACGCGTACAACATCACCGTATTTTTCACCGAATAATGCCATTGCGCCCATTTCTTTCGCTTCTTCGATTGCTTTTTGAGAAATCGCAACATCAATACTTTCCCAAATTTTTTCATTTACGATACGCTCAATTTTTTCTAATTCATCAGCTTGTACTTGACCGAAGTGAGAGAAGTCAAAACGTAAACGTTCAGATGTTACAAGAGAACCCGCTTGGTTAACATGCGTTCCAAGTATATCTTTTAATGCTTGGTGCAGTAAGTGAGTTGCTGTATGGTTTTTCACAACGCTACTACGGTTTTTCGTATCGATAAGAGCTTTTACAGCCGCTTCTTTCGTTAATGTACCCTCTTCAACAACAACTTTGTGTAAATTTTGACCATTTGGTGCTTTTTGTACGTCTTTTACAACAACTTTCACGCCGTCAGCAAGAAGGTAACCACGGTCTGCAATTTGCCCACCGCTCTCAGCGTAGAATGGCGTTACATCAAGCATTAATTGTCCTTCTTCACCTGCTTGTAAGCTATCTGTATACTCACCATTTTTCACAAGTGCAACAACGTTACTTTCTGTTGCAACTGTACCGTAACCAACGAATTCGCTCGCTACTTTAACTTCACCAAGTACACCGCCTTGAACTTGCATAGAATCAACGTCTTGACGAGCAGCACGTGCACGCTCACGTTGTTTCTCCATTTCATTTTCAAAGCCCGCTTGATCAACTGTCATACCAGCTTCTTCTGCATATTCTTCTGTTAATTCAATTGGGAAACCGTACGTGTCGTATAGGCGGAACGCATCTACGCCAGAAATAACAGTTGTTTTTTCTTCTTTCGCTTTTGCAATTACTTCAGCTAAAATTGATTCACCATCATGAAGTGTTTCATGGAAACGCTCTTCTTCATTCTTCACAACTTTTGCGATGAAATCTTTCTTTTCAAGTACTTCTGGATAGAAGTCTTTCATTACTTCTCCAACAACCGGTACTAATTCAAACATGAACGGACGGTTGATGTTTAATTTCTTAGAATAACGAACAGCACGGCGTAATAAACGACGTAACACATAACCACGGCCTTCGTTAGATGGAAGAGCACCGTCACCAACAGCGAATGTTACTGTACGGATATGGTCAGCAATTACTTTAAACGCCATATCTTTTTCTAAATCGCCATTACGATATTTCTCACCAGAAATTGATTCTGTTGCACCAATCATCGGCATGAATAGGTCTGTATCAAAGTTCGTAGGTACATCTTGAACGATAGATGTCATACGCTCTAGACCCATTCCTGTATCGATGTTTTTCTTAGGAAGTGGCGTATATGAACCGTCTGGATTATGGTTAAATTGAGAGAATACAAGGTTCCATACTTCTAAGTAACGCTCGTTTTCTCCGCCCGGATATAATTCTGGGTCACTAAAGTCATTACCGTAAGATTCACCGCGGTCATAGAAAATTTCTGTATTCGGTCCACTTGGCCCTTCACCGATATCCCAGAAGTTTTCTTCTAAACGGATGATGCGTTCTTTTGGAACACCCATTTTCTCATTCCAAATTGTGAATGCTTCTTCATCTTCCGGGTGAATTGTAACAGATAGTAATTCTTTATCGAATCCGATCCATTTGTCGCTCGTTAGAAATTCCCAAGCCCAAGTAATTGCTTCTTCTTTGAAGTAATCACCGATTGAGAAGTTCCCTAACATTTCAAAGAATGTATGGTGACGAGCCGTTTTCCCAACGTTTTCAATATCGTTTGTACGAATTGATTTTTGTGCATTTGTAATACGTGGATTTTGTGGGATTACACGACCATCAAAATATTTCTTTAATGTCGCTACACCACTATTAATCCATAGAAGAGATGGATCCTCATGAGGAACTAGTGATGCACTTGGTTCTACTGCATGTCCTTTTTCTTGGAAAAAGTCTAAAAACATTTGACGAATTTGTGCGCCTGTTAGTTGTTTCATTGTATTTTCCTCCTTAAATATAAAAAACTCCCGCCCCTAATAAAAGGGACGAGAGTTAACTCGCGATACCACCCTAATTATGAATTGATTATTATAACAATCAATTCATCACCTCATGGTGCCGTAACGTGGCAAGACGGCAGTGATTAGCTGCTCTCAGGATTAGCTTTCTGTTACCCTTCATTTAAAGCTTCTTTCAGCCATTGGAAGCTTCTCTCTATAAATGGACTGTAACATACTTGTTCCGTCATTGATTTAATGTATTATATGACTAAATATAATAGAATTCTCTTAAGTTTGTCAATGTAGATAATAATAATTATATTGTACTACACACATTTTCGTTAGCTACATAAGCATCTGCTTTTCATTTTAAATATCTTCTCTTTTCCAAAGAGGCCTCACATGAACGATCACTGTACGAATAACAGCTAAAATTGGAACCGATATTAGCAATCCTACAATCCCGGCTATCTCTCCTCCAACTAGTAATGCGAGCATAATAATAACCGGATGCATACGAAGCGACTTACCAACGATGTAAGGCGATAAAATGTTACTTTCCAAAAATTGCAAAATAGCAATTGTAATCCCCGCCTTAATGAGTAAACTCGTTGATACCGTTGCCGCAATCATCAACGTGGGAATCGCCCCTAAAATAGGACCAAAGTACGGGATTATATCCGTTACCCCAATAATAATGCCGAGCAGCAATGGATATTTCATACCGATAAACCAAAAAGAAAGAACAGATACTCCCCCTAATACTAAGCAAACAAATAACTGTCCTCGAATATAACTTCCGAGTGACTTATCAATTTCTTTCGCAAGCAATTGACCCGTACTACGCCACTTACTCGGGACTAATTTCCAAAATATATGATAAAACTCACCGTAATCTTTTAATATGTAAAATACAATGAATGGAATTAAGAAAATAATGAGTAACGAATCCAGTACACCACGAGCTGTGCTCATGACTTTATTTAAAAGCGCTTGAATCTTCGTTTCTACACCACCAAAAATTTGTTTCACCTTTTCATGAATAAATGATGGGAAATTCGCTGTTTGTTCTGTAACTCCATCCATCCAAGAATCGTACATTTTTGTAAACTGTGGAAATTGTTCATTAATTTCTTGTAACTGTTTAATAACAACTGGCGTTCCTTTATAAATTCCATAGCCAATTCCGCCAAAGAAAAGAATATAAATGAGCAAAATAGCAAGTGTGCGTGGCATTCCTTCCTTATGGATTTTTTCAATTAAAGGGTGTAATAAATAAGCAATAAAACAAGCAATAAAGAACGGTGTGATCGCCACTTTAAATACAAAAATAATCGGTGCCCATAGTGGCTTAATTTTTAAAAAGACGAGCAAACAAAGAAAAACGAGTAACAATAATCCTAAACGATATATCCAAATGATTTTAAGATTCTTCACACGAAAAACCTCCTCCATCTTTATTTTGAAAATAAATAGGTTAGGTTATGTGCAAAAGTTTTAAAATCTTTTTATACAGACCATACTGTTTTTTAAAGACGTACATATATTTAACATAATAAGGACAACCACCCCTGAAAATACAGAATGTCAAAATATAATCAGGAGGGCTCATAATGATCTTATTTATGCTTGTATTATCCGCACTTTTTATGCTTCTTGAATGGATTTGTATCGGGTTTGGTATTTGGAAAGGCTTCTTTATTCGTTCCTCACGAAAGGAAAGAGCTAAGCACTTATGGCATTATGGAATGCTTGGCGTTGGATGCTACGGTTTATCTTATCTCTTCTCTGAAATCGGACTTTTATATTTGCATACAAGCGCATAAAAAAACTCCCTTATCATAAAGGGAGTTTTTTACGCCTTATAAATAAGACTTAATCATCTTACGTGCTTTTTTCACATTGCGTTTTGAGAATACATCTTGTTTGCGAGCATATTGATATGCTGCAGCTCCAACACCTAATGCGATTAATGAATTGCGTAGATTCAAAGTAAATCCCCCTTTTCGTTATCCGATCGTTCTTTCATTATCATCAAATAAATCATCAAGAGAGCTTAATGAACCATCTTCCTCTACTTGATGTGTATGGATTTTCCCCTTTGAAACCGATAATTCGATATAACAATTCCAGCAATAAAATTGGTTGACACCTATTTTTCCGATGTCTTTCCCTTTGCAATTTGGACAACTGAACATATGGCTTTCATCTCCTTACAGTCTCCCAGATTCTATTCGCCATTATGTCCAAACTGCATTCATTTATACATTGCTAGAACCTTTCAACGTTATACGTTTGAAAGGTTCACTATATAATTTCACCTTGTTACATGAAATCATACGGTGAAATGTTTTCCACGTCCATTTCTTCACCATTAACCGTCACCATCTGCACTTCTCCTTGTGATTCTTGCAATCGGCCAGCTAAAGTCGTTTGACGCATTGCATCATCAAGGCGATTTACACCGGATTGAAACGCTGCTTCCTCCCCGCAAATAATAAGGAATTTCTTACTCCTTGTAATACCCGTGTAAATTAAATTACGACGTAACATACGGTTATAGCTTTTTACAATCGGCATAATAACAATCGGAAATTCACTACCTTGTGATTTATGAATCGAGCAGCAATATGCATGTGTAATTTGATTTAAATCTGGCTTTGTATACGTTACTTCAATCCCATCAAATGAAACGATAATCATATCTTGTTGCTCAACGTTTTCTTTCGCATAAAACACCGAAACGATTTCTCCGATATCACCATTAAATACTTGGCTTTCCGGCTGATTGACTAATTGAAGTACTTTATCACCTCTGCGGTATACAA
Source organism: Bacillus sp. DB-2 (assembly GCF_003315125.1). NCBI lineage: Bacteria > Bacillati > Bacillota > Bacilli > Caryophanales > Bacillaceae > Bacillus > Bacillus sp. DB-2. The sequence goes on from NZ_QNRN01000001.1 coordinate 192,891, forward strand.
CGTCACCGTAGGCAATTTCTTTACTTTTTTCTTTTTTCGGATTGAACACTTCTTGGAGAGCTTCATTTAACACATTAATACCTGCTGGTCCGCGGTACATAGGTGCCAACACTTGTACATCTCTTGCGCTAAACCCTTTCGTCTTCGCGTTTTCACATACTTTTTTTACAACTTCAACAATTTGAGCACCTGCACAGCTGATAAATGAACGATCTTTTTTATTTTGCGCTAAATCTGGTGGAAGTGTTCCGTCTTTTATCGCATGGGCAAGTTGAATAACAGATGACCCTTCCGCTTGACGATAAATTTCTGTAAGCTTGACCGTTGGAACCGCACCTGCATTCAATAAATCTTTTAACACTTGTCCAGGTCCTACAGATGGCAACTGATCTTCATCACCTACAACGATAACTTGAATATTTGTCGGAAGTGACTTGAATAGCTGATTTGCAAGCCAAATATCTACCATCGAAAACTCATCAATAATAAGGAGCTTCCCTTGTACAGGGTCTGTTTCATTGCGCTGAAAAGATCCTTCTGGCGTCCATCCAAGCAGACGATGAATTGTGCAAGCTGGAAGTCCTGTCGATTCACTCATGCGCTTCGCCGCTCTTCCAGTTGGGGCCGTTAATAATATTGGAAATGGATTATCATCACTATATTCATTCGGATTTAATGATACTCCGTGAAGTGACGCATACATTTCAACAATTCCTTTAATAACTGTTGTTTTCCCCGTCCCTGGTCCACCTGTTAATAACATCATCGGCTTATGAAGTGCAGTTTGAACTGCTTCTTGCTGAAGCGGCGCATACTGTACCTTTAGCTGTTCTTCAATTTCTCCTAATGTTTTTAACACTTCTGCTTCAGGGAATGCAGGGGTTTCTTCTTGATTCATAAGACGACGAATTGACTTTACAACGCCTTTCTCAGAATAGAATAAAGAAGCTAAATACACTCGCTCTTCTTCTATAATGACTTTCCCTTCGCTTTGCATCATTTCAACGCAGCCTACAATATCTTCCTCAGTCACTCTGCCTTCTTGATTATTTAAAAGTGACATCGTTTCTCTTACAAGCTGACCTTTTTCCATATACACGTGACCGAGTTGTAATGAAATATTCTCTAACGTATAAAAACACCCTGCACGTACACGGTCGTCGTGATTGCCCGTTATTCCGATTGCACGCCCTATATCATCTGCTCTTCCAAATCCAATTCCGTCCACTTCTTCAATAAGTTTATACGGATTATTACGAATCACTTCTAATGTCATCTCTTTATATTGCTGATAAATTTTAATAGAAAGTTTTGTTCCAAAACCGTAACCATTTAAAAAACTCATCACTTTCTCGAGCCCTTGATGCTCAATAATCGTCTCATATATTTCCTGCGCCTTTTGCTTGTTTACAACACCATTTAGCGCATCAGGATCATCCATAATTTTAGAAATCGCATGCTCACCGAGATGGTCCACGATCTTTTCGGCTGTACGCTTTCCAATCCCTTTAAATAAATCGCTCGCTAAATATTGCACCATACCTGCTTTTGTTTGTGGCAGTTCTTTTTTAAACGTTTCAACTAAATATTGTTTTCCATACTTTGGGTGGTCTTTAAAATGACCTGTTAATGTAAACACTTCATCTTCATGCATACGGGGAAAATGACCGTTTATCATTACTTTTTTTTCGTCGTATGTTTCATTCGTTTCAATGACTTTCATACTGACAACGGAATAGAGGTTTTCTTCGTTGTGGAAAATGGTATGAAGAACTTGCGCTTTTATAAATTTTTTCTCTTCCTCAAACAAATCCATTGCATGTTGATTTCCCATATTTCCTCTCCTTTCCGAGTTCTTTTCACTTTAATGAGCAGTACATCCCCCACCTCTTTCACAGTCTTTAGATGAGGGGTAACTGCGCATTAAACTATAATTTCACTTTATTCAGCTTCTTGCTCTAATAAACGAATACCATTACCAGCTAAAAAGTGGTCTGCTTGAATTTCAGTCGCTTTCTTAAATAAAGTAAGAGCTTTCTCGTTATTTTCTTCGAATACGTACGCAACACCTAAATTATAATACGCATCTGCATGCTCTTCATCCATTTCTAATACCTTTTCAAAATAAGGTTTCGCCTCTTGAATATGTTCTAGTCGCGCGAAGCAAAGTCCGCATTGGAAAACAGCTTCTACATCATTTTCATCTAATTCAGTTGCTCTTTGTAAAAATGGCAGCGCAAGACGGTCATTGCCAAGTTGCACATGCGTGATACCTAGCATAAATGTTACATCAGCTGATTGTAATCCCACTTGCATCGCTTGTTCAAATACAGCCTTTGCCTCTGCAAATTGCTCTTGACCGTAATATACATTTCCTAAGCCATAATAAGCAGCCGCAGATTTACCATCTAATTCTAATGCACGTTTATAAAATACAATTGCTCGCTCACTATCACCTAATACATCTAATAAATTCGCAAAGTTAATGTATCCAAGCGCATCTTTCGGATTTTCTTCGATTGCTTCTGTGAAATTTTTAGCTGCTTCTTCCCAGTTTCCTTCTTGCATATATTTAATACCTGTTTCAAGTTTGTTTGACATATCCTTCACCTCTACAACAAATTATAACAAAGAATGTATTTTCCAAGCGAACAAAAATTCGCTTTATGTAAAAGAAACCTCTAACCGCTAATCGGCAGAGGCTTCTCGTGTTATCCTAAATAATCTAATTTCTTACCACTATGATATACTTCATCAATTGTAGCGCCGCCTAAGCACTCATCTCCATCATAGAAAACAACTGCTTGGCCTGGCGTAATCGCACGAATTGGCTCATCACAAAGAATACGAACTGTATTTTCATCAACGATTTGAACCGTTACTTTATTGTCTGCTTGACGATAACGGAATTTCGCTGTACACGTAAATTCTTTTTCCTTCGCTTTATTACTTACCCAGCCTACATTCGTAGCAATAACTTCATCACCATATAGAAGTTCGTTATGGAATCCTTGATCAACATATAAAATGTTTTCTTTCAAGTTTTTCCCCACAGCAAACCACGGATCACCATTACCACCAATACCAAGGCCATGACGTTGTCCAATTGTATAATACATTAAACCATCATGTTTCCCTTTCACTTCACCAGATAATGTTTGCATCACACCTGGTTGCGCCGGTAAATAGTTACTTAAGAAATCTTTAAAGTTACGCTCACCGATGAAGCAAATACCAGTACTATCTTTCTTCGCCGCTGTCGCTAAACCAGCTTCTGTCGCCATTTCGCGAATTTGTGGTTTCTTTAATTCACCTAATGGGAACATTGTTTTTGATAGTTGCTCTTGGCTTAATTGATTTAAGAAATATGTTTGATCTTTATTGTCATCAACGCCGCGAAGCATTTTATATTCGCCGTCCATATAAGCAACGCGTGCATAATGACCTGTTGCTACATAATCAGCACCAAGTGCAATTGCATGCTCTAAAAATGCTTTAAATTTAATTTCTTTGTTACACATTACATCTGGGTTTGGTGTACGACCAGCTCGGTACTCATCTAAAAAGTACGTAAATACTTTATCCCAGTATTGTTTTTCAAAGTTTACTGCATAATACGGAATGCCGATTTGGTTACACACTTCAATTACATCATTGTAATCTTCTGTTGCTGTGCAGACACCATTTGCATCTGTATCATCCCAGTTTTTCATAAAAATTCCGATTACATCATAACCTTGCTCTTTTAATAAAAGAGCTGCTACAGATGAATCGACGCCACCGGACATCCCGATGACAACGCGTGTTTCTTGAGGTAGTTTGTTCATCATGTCACCTCCCATGCTAATTTTGTGTTAATCGCTTCACGATTTTCACTGTTTCGTACGCCGCTTTTTCAATTTGCTCTTTCGTATTTCCAAGTCCGAAACTAAAGCGTACGGATGAACGTATTTGATCGGAGTCTTTTCCGAACATCGCCACTAATACATGTGATGGATCAATCGAACCAGCTGTACAAGCAGAACCACTTGATACTGCAATACCAGCTAAGTCTAGGTTTACAAGAAACGGTTCAATATTCATTCCTGTAAAACTTATATTAAACACATGTGGTAAGCGATATTCCAAGTCTCCGTTTACCTCGAAATGAATGTCCTCATTTTTGAAGACAGATACCATTATATCTTTAAACTCTTCATATTGGGCATTTTTTTGCTCACGAGTTTTTTCAGCTAGCGAAACTGCATGTTGAAGTCCAGCAATACTAGGTACATTTTCAGTACCAGCACGACGTTTTCTTTCTTGCTCTCCGCCTATTAATAACGGTTCAAATTTCACATTTGCACCAGCATATAGGAACCCTACACCTTTTGGGCCGTTAATTTTGTGAGCAGAAATCGATAATAAATCAATACCAAACTCTTTCACATCTATTTCTATTAAACCGTAAGCTTGTACAGCATCTGTGTGGAAATAAGCTTGATGCTCTTTTAACAGCTTTCCTATTTCCACAATTGGTTGTATTGTCCCTACTTCATTATTCCCGAACATAATAGATACAAGAATCGTCTCTTCCGTTAGTGCCTTTTGTATGTCAGAAACTTGAACACGCCCTGTTTCATCAACAGGTAAATACGTCACTTCAAATCCTTCACGCTCTAACAATTCACACGTATGCAAAATCGCATGATGTTCAATTTGCGTTGTAATAATGTGGTTACCTTTATGACGATTCGCACGCGCTACACCTATAAGTGCTAAATTATCAGCTTCTGTACCACCGCTCGTGAATATAATTTCATTTGGACTCGCGTGAATGCTACGTGCACACACACGTCTCGCCTCATCTACCGCATGGCGCGTTTGACGCCCATAAAAGTGAATACTAGACGGGTTTCCAAATGTTTCTGTCATATATGGAATCATCTTTTCGACCACTTCTGGGTGAGTCGGAGATGTCGCAGCATGATCTAAGTAAATGCGTTCCATTAAATCTCCTTCTTTCCAAATCGTTTCACAAGGAATTAAATGTAAAACATATAGCCCCCGTGATTTTCTTCCTCATAACGTACTAAATCTTCTAAAGTTGTACTATCTAATACTTCTTGCACCGCATCACGAACACGCATCCATAATTGGCGTTGTGCTGGTTCTTCTTCTTCTATCATTTCTACAACACTAATTGGACCCTCTAGTACACGGATTACATCTCCAGCTGTAATGTTGACTGGCTGATCAGATAATACATATCCGCCATATGCCCCGCGCGTACTCTTTACAAGACGAGCGTTACGAAGTGGTGAAATTAATTGCTCTAAGTAATGCTCAGATAGGTCATGTGCCTGTGCAATTGATTTTAATGAAATTGGGCCTTCACCAAACTTTTTTGCAAGGTCGATCATAATTGTTAAGCCGTAGCGGCCTTTTGTTGAAATCTTCATCTATTTTGCACCTCTTTTCAAATTTTCACTTCTATTGGTTATATCTTATTTATCCCGCTATTTGCGGGCAGTAAAACTCCCACCTCACAATTCGGCTGGAGCAAAGAAGTTAGGTGGGGGATGAACAAAACCCCCACTAATTAAAGTTTCACTTTATAAAAGAACACAATTTAAAATCCTATGAAATTATAGCATAATATAGTATTATAAGAAATTTCAACTTGTGTATCAAAATGATAACATAAAATCACATTGAAAAACTCGGAAATTATTACAATTGAAAGAAAAATATGAATATTCGTATTCGTTTTCCCCACAAAACAGCATCCTATTTCAAATTTCATCAAAAAAAATGATACGATAGAATGAGATTATACATTAAGGGAGAGGGTCAAATGAAACAACCACTCGCACATCGAATGCGCCCTACAAATATTCAAGAAATTATCGGACAACAGCACTTAGTTGGTGAAGGCAAGATTTTATGGCGTATGGTCCAAGCAAATCATTTTCAATCAATGATTTTATACGGTCCTCCAGGCACAGGAAAAACATCAATCGCTAGCGCAATTGCAGGAAGTACTGGAACCCTGTTTCGCCTCTTAAACGCTGTTACTCATAATAAAAAAGATATGGAAGTTGTCGTACAAGAAGCGAAGATGCATCGGCACCTCGTTTTAATTTTGGATGAAGTTCATAGGCTAGATAAAGCGAAGCAAGACTTTCTATTACCCCATTTAGAAAGCGGACTTCTTACTTTAATTGGTGCAACGACAAGCAATCCGTTCCATGCTATTAATTCTGCTATTCGAAGCCGTTGTCAAATCTTCGAATTACACGCATTAACAGAAGATGATATTTTAATTGGCTTAAAACGAGCGCTTGAAGATAAAGAAAAAGGGCTTGGGGAATATGATGTAACTGTTACGGATGAAGCATTACATCACTTTGCAAATGCGTCAGGCGGAGATATGCGCTCAGCTTATAATGCACTTGAACTAGCTGTTTTATCTAGCTTTACAACTGACGACAAAGCCGCGGAAATTACACTTGAAATCGCGGAAGAATGCTTACAGAAAAAGAGTTTTGTTCACGACAAAGGTGGCGATGCTCACTATGACGTTTTATCTGCTTTTCAAAAATCAGTACGCGGAAGTGATGTGAACGCCGCGCTTCATTATTTAGCACGTCTTATTGAAGCTGGTGACTTACAAAGCATCGGTAGACGTCTGCTTATTATGGCATATGAGGATATCGGACTTGCTAGCCCACAAGCTGGACAACGTACACTTGCAGCGATTGAATCAGCTGAACGGGTCGGCTTCCCAGAGGCACGCATACCACTTGCAAATGCTGTTATTGAACTTTGTCTATCACCGAAATCAAACTCGGCCTATAAAGCACTCGATGCCGCACTACACGATTTACGTAATGGCCAAACAGGCGATATTCCAAGTCATTTAAAAGATAGTCATTATAAAGGAGCCGAATCGTTAGGAAGAGGCATCGGATACTTATATCCACACGATCACCCAAACGGTTGGGTACAACAACAATACTTACCTGATAAAATTAAAAACAAGCAATATTATAAACCGAAAACGACAGGAAAATTTGAACAAGCACTTTCTACTGTTTATGAAAGATTACAAAGTTCGCATAAAACGAAGAATAAAGGGTAATATAAGCGAAAACGTCACCATTACGGAGGGTTCGCTTATGAAAACACGTCAAGATGCATGGACAAAAGAAGACGATCTCCTTTTAGCAGAAACTGTTTTACGACATATTCGCAGCGGAAGTACACAAATAAAAGCATTCGATGAAGTCGGTGATACATTAAACCGAACTTCAGCAGCTTGTGGCTTTAGATGGAATGCTGAAGTAAGACCATATTATGAAGATGCGGTGCAAATCGCAAAAAAACAACGTAAAGAATTAAAGCGTTCGGAAGCTAAAATAGAAAAAGAGCAGTTCACACAAACTCGGCAGCTCGTAATCGATGCCGAGTTTTCAGAAGATATTGTCCCAAATAAACAAGGTCTTACAATGCAAAATGTCATCTCATTTTTGCAAAACTTGGAGCACAATAACCCTTCACTCGCAAAGTTACAAACTGAAAATGACGTATTACAAGATCAGCTCACTTCCCTGCAAAAAATGAATAATGAACTTGAAGCAAAATTAGCTGTTCTCACAAAAAAACAACAAGCAATCGAAGAAGATTATGCAATGCTTGTTAGAATTATGGATCGTGCTCGAAAACTTGTTTCGGTCGAAGAACAAGAAGAGCAAATTGCTCCGATTTTCAAAACCGATCAAAATGGAAATTTAGATATTATATATTCTGCAGAAAACTAAAAACAGGGATGCCACTTTTTCAACTAAGTGACATCCCTGTTTATTTTCCCTTAGTAAAAAAGCACCACAGTAAATGTAATTATATTAACGATTCGACATCGATATTTCTTTAAAACATACAAAAAGCATATATCCTAAACGATATATGCTTCCTTTTTATTCTTGCCCTACACGCTTCACTTCTACGTTTTTAATACGCTCACGTACAACGTGACTTGCCATAATTAAACCAGCCACAGATGGTACGAACGCATTTGAAGAAGGTGGTAATTTCGCTTTACGAATTTTTGCATTTTCGTCTGGTACGATTTCTTTACGTACTTCTTCACGAATTACGATTGGGTTTTCGTCAGAGAAGACAACTTTTACACCTTTTTTAATACCATCTTTACGAAGCTTCGTACGAATTACTTTCGCAATTGGATCTGTATGCGTTTTAGAAATGTCCGCAATACGGAAACGAGTTGGGTCCATTTTATTTGCCGCACCCATACATGAGATAATTTTGATTTTACGACGTAAACATTGTTTAATTAAATGAATTTTGAACGTAATCGTATCAGATGCATCTACTACGAAATCTAAACCGTGTTTAAAGAACTCTTCATATGTTTCATCTGTATAAAACATCTCTAGTCCAATTACTTCACACTCTGGATTAATATCTGCAATACGCTCTTTCATTAATTCTACTTTTGAACGTCCTACAGTAGATACTAACGCGTGAATTTGACGGTTTACGTTTGTAATATCTACAACATCTTTGTCAACTAATACAAGACGTCCTACGCCAGAACGTGCTAACGCTTCTGCCGAAAATGATCCTACACCGCCAATACCTAAAATACCGACTGTACTATTTTTTAATATTTCAAGGCCTTCTTTTCCAAAGGCTAATTCATTACGTGAAAATTGATGTAACATTCAGCTCTACACTCCTATTACAAAAATGGTCTACCATGTATTCTAGCGTTTTTCCGACTATTTGTATAGAAAAAGTTATAGAATCCTTAAAAATACATATTTTAAAAATGAAAACATAGTGTAAACCGGGCTTTTACTTCTTCCTAAATGCAAGTTTACAAAGGAGGATTCAGATGGCCGAGCAGATCGAGGCACTTATGCTAGGAGAAGCACAGTGTAGCTTTACTACTCGAGCACCGGACTAGCATAAGCAACGATGAGATGCGACGGTTATCTGAACCGGACTTTTTAAACAACCTCTTCAATATACGTTTAAAAAGGAGGATTTAGAGAACCGAGCAGATCGAGGCACTTATGCTAGGAGGAGCACAGTGTAGCTTTACTACTCGAGCACCGGACTAGCATAAGCAACGATGAGATGCGACGGTTATCTGAACCGGACTTTTTAAACAACCTCTATAAAAAAAGCCTAGATGGGGTTAGTATAACCATCTAGACTCTATTCTTACTTCTCTTCTTTCAAGCTCAATTTTAAGCTTAGCTCTTCAAGCTGAGCTTCTGCAACTGGGCTTGGCGCTTCTGTTAATAAGCAGCTTGCGCTTGCTGTTTTCGGGAATGCAATTGTATCACGAAGGTTCGTACGACCTGCAAGTAACATAACAAGACGGTCTAAACCTAATGCGATTCCGCCGTGTGGTGGTGTACCGTATTCGAATGCTTCTAATAAGAATCCGAATTGTTCTTGTGCTTCTTCTTGTGAGAATCCAAGTGCTTTGAACATTTTTTCTTGTACGTCACGCTCGTAAATACGAAGTGATCCACCACCAAGCTCATAACCGTTTAATACAAGGTCATATGCTTGTGCACGTGCTTTTTCTGGTGCTGTTTCTAATAACTCAACGTCTTCACGGAATGGCATTGTGAATGGGTGGTGAGCTGCGAAGTAACGATCTGCATCTTCATCGTACTCAAGAAGTGGCCAATCAGTTACCCATAGGAAGTTAAATTTACTTTCGTCAATTAACTCAAGCTCTTTACCTAAACGTAAACGAAGTGCACCTAAGCTATCTGCAACAACGCTTTTCTTATCTGCTACGAATAGTAATAAGTCACCAGCATCCGCTTCTAATGTACTCATTAACACGTTTGCATCTTCTTCACCGAAGAATTTCGCAATCGGTCCTTTTAAGCCGTCTTCTTCAACTTTAAGCCAAGCTAGACCTTTTGCACCGTATACTTTGGCGAATTCAGTTAATGCATCGATGTCTTTACGAGAGTATTTGCTCGCTGCACCTTTTGCGTTAATCGCTTTTACTTGTCCGCCGTTTTCTACAGCACTTGTAAATACTTTAAATCCACAACCTACTGCAAATTCAGATAGGTCTTTTAGTTCCATTTCAAAGCGTGTATCCGGCTTATCAGAACCAAAGCGAGCCATTGCATCAGCATATTTCATACGAGGGAATGGTGCACTAACTTCTACACCTTTTGCATCCTTCATGACTTTCGTCATCATACGCTCCATCATTTCTAAAATTTCATCTTGCGTTAAGAATGATGCCTCGATATCAATTTGCGTGAATTCCGGTTGACGGTCCGCACGTAAATCTTCGTCACGGAAACAACGTGCTACTTGATAGTAACGTTCAAATCCACCGACCATAAGAAGCTGTTTAAATAGCTGCGGAGATTGAGGTAATGCATAAAATTCACCATCATGCACACGGCTTGGTACTAAATAGTCGCGAGCTCCTTCTGGCGTGCTCTTCGTTAAAATTGGTGTTTCAACTTCTAAGAACTCTTCTGTATCTAAGAAGTTACGAATTGTTTTCGTTACGTCATGACGCATTTTGAATGTGTTGAACATTGCAGGACGACGTAAGTCTAAGTAACGATATTTTAAACGCACATCTTCTGATGCATCTGTATCATCAGCAATAATGATTGGCGTTGTTTTCGCTGCGTTTAATACATTTACTTTCGATGCTTGTACTTCAATACGACCAGTTGCCATATTATCATTAATTGCGCCTTCACCACGTTCAACAACTGTACCTTCTACGTGTAATACGTATTCGCTACGAATCGTTTCTGCTACTTCTAACGCTTCTTTTGATGTTTCAGGATTAAATACAACTTGTACGATACCTGTACGGTCACGTAAGTCGATAAAGATTAATCCACCTAAATCACGGCGTTTTTGTACCCAACCTTTTAATTGAACTGTTTGTCCAACCGCTTCTACTGTTACTTTCCCGCATGCATGTGTTCTTTCAGCCACTTTAAGTTCCCCCTATATTAATTTCTCTGCTACATATGAAGCAAATACATCTAACGCTACTTCTTCTTGTCCGCCTGTTGCCATATCTTTTAAGTTAATGATGCCTTTATCTAGCTCATCTTCCCCTAATACAGCTACGTATTTCGCATTTAAACGATCTGCAGATTTAAATTGTGCTTTCATTTTGCGATCTAAATAATCTTTTTCAACTGATAATCCAGCTTTACGAAGATCGAACGCAACTTTTGCAGCACGGTCTTTCGCTTTTTCACCAAGTGCTACAACGTAACAATCAATACTATGTTCAATTGGTAACTCAATATTTTCAGCCTTCAGTGCCATAATTAAACGCTCAATACTCATCGCAAAACCGATACCTGGCATTTCCGGTCCACCGATTTCTTGTACAAGTCCGTTATAACGGCCACCGCCACTTAATGTTGTGATAGCACCGAAACCTTCTGCCTCACTCATAATTTCAAAAACAGTGTGTTGGTAGTAGTCTAAACCACGTACTAAATTCGGATCTTTCTCAAATGGAACATCCATCATCGTTAGTAGTTCTTGTACTTTGTCGTAGTATACTGCTGAATCTTCGTTTAAGTATTCTGTAATAGATGGTGCCGTGCTCATTAATTCATGATTACGGTCCTTCTTACAGTCTAAAATACGAAGAGGGTTTTTTTCTAAGCGAGATTGGCAATCAGAACAGAATTCTCCGATGCGCGGCTCAAAGTGAGCAATTAACGCATCACGGTGTGCTTGACGACTCGCTGCATCACCTAAGCTATTTAATACAACTTTAATATTTTTTAAGCCCATACCGCGGTAAAACTCTACAGCAAGTGCAATTACTTCTGCATCAATTGCTGGGTCGTTACTACCAATTGCTTCAATACCGAATTGTACGAATTGACGATAGCGACCTGCTTGTGGTCTTTCATAACGGAACATTTGGCCGATATAGTATAATTTTGTTGGTTGTGTTGCATCACCGAACATTTTGTTCTCAACGTAAGAACGTACAACAGGTGCAGTACCTTCTGGACGTAATGTTAAACTACGCTCTCCACGGTCTTGGAATGAATACATTTCTTTTTGTACGATATCTGTCGTATCACCAACACCACGTAAAAATAGCTCTGTGTGCTCAAAAATTGGTGTACGAATTTCTTTATAATTGTAACGACGGCAAATGTCGCGCGCTTGCCCTTCGATATACTGCCATAACTCAACACTACCTGGAAGAATATCTTGCGTTCCGCGTGGGATTTGAATAGACATATTCAGTTCCTCCTCAAATTGTTTTAATCTTAATAAAAATAAAAAAACTCCCGCCTCTACTGTTTGAACAGTAGGGACGAGAGTATTATACCCGTGGTGCCACCCTAATTGAAGCACGTATGCTTCCACTTTTTTAATAACGCTTAAATTTGCGTTCATCTCTACTAAGCGTATAAGCCTTTCAAGTTGAAACCTACAGAGTGTCATTCAATCAGTCATCATGTAGAAATGTTTTCAGCCTAGGACATTTCTTCTCTTTCCATGTGTATCTCATTTACTCTCCTCTATCAACGGCTATATTCATATGTAAATATAAAATTACTATACGTTTGTTGAGTAGGATTGTCAAGTGCTCTAAGAGCGCTCAATTTGCTTCTTTAGGCGCTTTACATCTTGCAGTGAAATTCCGAACTCTGAAGCAAGCTCCATTGAAGTATTGTTTTGCTCTTTTGAAATAAAATCATGAAAATTCACGTTAAACAGTTGATTTGCACCATTTGTAACAGAATGCCCTTTTTCATTCATACGCATACGTATATCCCTCACATTCAATATGGATGTTTTACTTGTTATTGTTCCATATTGATGAAAGAGTTATACATAACTGAAAACAGCTATTGATTCCAAATAAAGTGAAACTTTAATGAATAGGGGTTTTGTCCATCGCCACTCATTATTAGCCCTCACTAATCAGGCTTTTACGAGCAGTGGATCTCCCACAAATAGCGGGATAAATGAACAAAACATACAACAATGTATAAAAAAGAGAGGATTATATAATCCCCTCTTCTTAAGCAACACTATTTACTATCCACAATTAAGGTCACCGGACCATCATTGATTAAAGAAACGTCCATCATTGCTCCGAACTGTCCTGTCTCCACATGCAGTCCTTGTTTACGAACTTCTTCATTAAAGAAATCATATAAATGTTCTGCATAATCAGGTTTCGCAGCATCCATAAAGTTTGGACGTCTTCCCTTGCGGCAATCTCCGTATAATGTAAATTGCGAAATAGATAGAACTTGTCCCTTCATATCAAGTACAGAGTGGTTCATCTTTCCGCTCTCATCTTCAAAAATACGTAGGTTTGCAATTTTTTCTGCGATATAAGTTGCATCTTTTTCTGTATCTTCATGCGTAATGCCAACTAGTAATGTTAAACCGAATGGAATTTGTCCTACAATCTCGCCATCTACTGTGACAGACGCTTCCTTTGATCGTTGTAAAACAACTCTCATCTTTTCTACACTCCCTATTAATGCATCATGCGTCGTACGGCATAAATTTCCGGAACACGTTTAATGCGCTCTACTACTTTTTTCAAGTGTTGTAAGTTTCGAATAGAAATCGACATGTTAATCGTTGCCATCTTATTACGATCACTTCTACCAGAAACAGCTGAGATATACGTCTTCGTTTCTGTAACAGCTTGTAATACTTCATTCAATAAACCACGACGATCATAGCCTGAAATTTCAATATCAACATTGTACTCAATTTCTTTTTCAGGACTACCTTCCCAATCTACTTCTAGTAAACGCTCCACCGCTTCTTCTGTATGCACATTGACGCAATCGCAACGGTGAATTGATACGCCTCGACCTTTCGTAATATAACCAACGATATCATCACCTGGAACTGGGTTACAGCATTTTGATAAACGAATTAACAAATTATCTGCACCACTTACCTTTACACCAGAATCCCATTTTCGAATTTTCATCGGTTTACGAACTTCTTTAACTTCAACGATGTCTTCTTCTTCACGTTGTTTACGGAACTTGTCCGTTAGTCGCGTAACAATTTGCGCTGCTGTAATTCCGTTATATCCAACTGCTGCAAACATATCTTCTTCATTTGCAAAGTTAAACTTCTCAGCGACACGTTTTAAATTATCAAGCGCTAATACTTCTTTCATCTCATACTCTAAGCCACGCACTTCTTTTTCAACAAGCTCACGGCCTTTTTCAATATTTTCATCTCTACGTTGTTTCTTAAAGAATTGACGTATTTTATTTTTCGCATGAGATGTTTGAGCAAGCTTTACCCAATCTTGACTTGGGCCATAAGAATGTTTCGATGTTAAAATTTCAATGATGTCACCCGTTTTTAATTTATAATCAAGGGTCACCATTTTCCCATTTACTTTTGCACCAATTGTTTTATTCCCAATCTCTGAATGGACACGATACGAAAAGTCAATTGGAACAGATCCAAGTGGTAATTCCATTACATCGCCTTTCGGTGTGAAGACGAATACCATGTCAGAGAACAAATCAATTTTTAATGATTCCATAAACTCTTCTGCATTAGAAGCTTCATTTTGCCATTCTAATATTTGACGGAACCAAGTTAGTTTCTTCTCTAATGTACCAGTTGTTTCTGCTGTTTTTCCTTCTTTATACGCCCAGTGTGCCGCGATTCCGAATTCTGCAATCTCATGCATTTCTTTCGTACGAATTTGCACTTCTAGCGGATCACCTTTTGGTCCAATTACAGTCGTATGAAGAGATTGATATAAATTTGCTTTCGGCATTGCAATATAATCTTTAAAACGACCTGGCATTGGTTTCCAGCACGTATGAATAATTCCAAGCACCGCATAGCAATCTTTAATACTATTCACAACGACACGTACAGCTAGTAAATCGTAAATTTCATTGAATTGTTTATTTTGCAATGCCATTTTACGATAAATACTGTAAATATGTTTTGGTCTTCCAGAAATCTCAGGTTGAATTGAAACTTCTTTTAATTTCTCACGAATACCAGTCATTACTTCATCTAAATATTCTTCACGCTCTGCACGTTTACGCTTCATTAAATTTACAATACGATAATATTGCTGTGGGTTTAAATAGCGGAGTGACGTATCCTCTAACTCCCATTTAATAGTACTAATTCCGAGTCTATGTGCTAAAGGTGCAAAGATTTCTAACGTTTCATTCGCAATGCGACGCTGCTTCTCTTGAGGCAAATGTTTCAATGTACGCATGTTATGAAGACGATCAGCTAGTTTAATTAAAATAACTCGAATATCTTGAGCCATTGCAATAAACATTTTGCGATGGTTTTCTGCTTGTTGCTGCTCATGGGATTTATATTTAATCTTTCCAAGCTTTGTAACACCATCGACAAGCATAGCGATTTCTTTATTAAATTCCCGTTCAATGTCTTCTAATGTAATTTCTGTATCTTCCACTACATCATGTAAGAAACCTGCCGATACTGTAGCCGGATCCATGTGTAAATCAACTAAAATACCTGCAACTTGAATTGGGTGAATAATATATGGTTCACCCGATTTTCTATATTGTTCGCTATGTGCATCACGCGCATATTCATAGGCACGTGCCACTAGCTCAATATCTCCATCCGCTAAATATTGACTTGCTTTCTCGAGTACCTGTTCAGCTGTTAGTACTTGCTCATTTGCCATCGAATCACCTTTTATTGAAAATTGACTTTATCTTTATTGAATAGAATAAATTATATTCTATCATTATAACCCAATGATTGTGAATTGTGAAAAGGAAAAGATTTTACTGACATTTCACCATGTTTTTTTGTGCAATTATACAAAAGTACCCGCTCCTCTCCAAGAGATTCACGGGTACTTTTTTATCACCGTAGTTTCACCTATATAATGATTAGTATTTTTCTAATACTAATACATCGTAACCATCTAACATTTTACGACCATCTAAGTAAGTAAGCTCTACTAAAAATGCAATTCCTGCTACAACTCCACCAAGTTCTTCAACTAGTTTAATTGTCGCTTCGATTGTTCCACCTGTAGCTAATAAGTCATCTGTAATTAATACACGTTGGCCTGGCTTAATTGCATCTTTATGGATTGTTAAAACATCCGTTCCATATTCTTTACCGTAGTCAACTGTAATTACTTCACGTGGTAATTTTCCTAATTTACGAACTGGTGCGAAACCTACTTCTAATGCATAAGAAACTGGGCAACCAATAATAAAACCACGCGCTTCTGGTCCTACTACAACATCAATGTCTCTTTTATTTGCATACTCAACGATTGCATCTGTTGCTGCTTTATATGCTTTTCCGTCGTTCATTAAAGGTGTAATGTCTTTAAACACAATACCTTCTTTCGGATAATCTGGTACAATTGCGATATGTTGCTTGAAATCCATATTTCTGAATCCTCCTCAGATATAAAAGGTTTGTAAATACAAATCCTTTACCCTAACTGTTCTACTTATTTATGATCACGAATCGTTTCAAACCATGTATATAGTTGCTGATATGTGCTATAAACCAATTCTTTCTCTAATTGTAAGTGGTTCATTTTCTCACGATATGTGTTCGATTCAATTAAATCACGCTTTTGTTTTTTGTCTGCCATAAAAATGACACCGTCTTTTATTGTAACAAATTCTAACTCAAAAAACACCTGTGTCATGAAATTTACTGTATCTTTTGACCAACCTTTATGACGACACAGTTGTTCCCCATATTGCCTTAAAGAAAATGGTGTTTTTTGGCTTAAGAAAGAATAGTACCATTTAAAATGTTCCCTCGTTGGGACCGTACTAAATAAATGATTATTCTCTTGATAAAATAGCGTGTAAATTCGAGCTGGGAATCCAGCCTTAAATACATCACCTAATTCATCTGTTCCTTTCGGCAAATCAAGTAGCACAATGTATTGATCATCAAAATGAGCTACCTCTGATGCATGCACGAGCTGTTCTTTATAGCCTTCTAAAGAAAATTTATTCAATACCTCTTCAGAAAAATACACCATTGTTATTTTTTCTTTCGGAAGTTCTGCTAAATTTGCTTCTACATTACGCATACTACGCCAGTCAAATAATTGCCATGCCTCTACAGCAATATCTTGCACCATTAATTGCGGCTTTTTAAAGTTATTCCATTCATTAATGGACACTTCTCCTACTACAGAAACCTTCGCAACTGGAGAGATTTCTTTCGCATAAGTACCAAATCCAAATCCAATCGTGTCCAGTGTTGCTTGTCCATCACGAAGAGCCATTTTCAAATGCGAACCATCAGATCCAATTGCACGGATACTTTCTAAGTCGGCATCTTTCACCGCAATACGCGGTTTCGGATTTCCTACGCCAAATGGCGCTAACTTTTGCATATCCTCAATCGCGGCAAGCGTTACATCCTCTACTTTACAAAATGCATCCACTGCTGTAATCGGAATAAAATCTTCTGCTGTTAAAATTACATCAGCTTGCTCATTTAACCTGCGTCTTAATTCATCCACATCATTCATATTAAGCGTCATTCCCGCTGCCATCGGATGACCTCCGAAATGCGGTAACAATTCACGGCAATCTGAAAGGTTTGCAAACAAATCAAATCCTGCAATACTACGAGCCGATCCCTTTGCTGTTTCTTTATGAGGATCAATGCTTAATACAATCGTCGGACGATAAAAACGTTCAACTAACTTAGAAGCGACAATTCCAATTACCCCTGGATTCCAACCTTCTTTTGCAAGGACTAATACTTTATTTTCTTCTGGCGGGAAATTATTTTCGACTTCAGCGATAGCTTCTTCAGTAATTTGCTTTACAATATCTTTTCGAAGTTTGTTCAGCTCATCAATTTCTTCAGCTAGCTCTTTCGCTTCCTCTGGATCTTCTGATAATAAAAGGTGTACAGCAGGTGTTGCATCTTCCAAACGACCAACCGCATTAATACGAGGTGCGAGTGAGAATCCGATGCTTTCTTCTGTAATTTCGCTTTGCGAAACGTTAGCGACTTTAAATAACGCCTTTAAACCGATATTTCGAGTCATTCGCATATGCTTCAGTCCACGCTGTACTAATAATCTATTTTCACCGTGAAGCGATACTAAATCGGCTACCGTACCGATTACTGCAATTTCCAACAAATGCTCTGGTACACGACCCAAAAGTGCATGTGCAACTTTAAATGCAACACCAACACCCGCTAAATAATGAAACGGATAAACACCGCCTTCTAATTTCGGATGAATAATCGCAAGTGCCTCTGGTAATTCTGGTGGTGGCTCATGATGATCTGTAATAATAAGATCTATTCCAAGTTCCTTCGCTACCTTCGCTTCATGTACCGCTGCGATACCAGTATCGACAGTAATAATTAGTGAGAACCCTGCACTGTGCGCCCAACGAAACGCTTCTTCATTTGGCCCATAGCCTTCAGTAAAACGATTTGGAATATAAAACTCTACTTCTGCACCTAATTCTTTGAGAGCAAGATATAACACAGTCGTACTACTTACTCCGTCCGCATCGTAATCGCCAAATATTAATATTTGTTCTCCATTTTCAATAGCTTTTTTCACACGTTCTACAGTCCGATCCATTCCTTCAAGTAAAAATGGATCATGAAATTCTTGATCTGCTGTATTTAAAAAGTCTACAATCTTATCTTCTGTATTTAAGCCTCTGCCAAGAAATAATGAAGTCACAAGAGGTGATAGTTGCAATTTATTTGCTAATTCACTCACTAGTTCCTCATTATATTCTTTTTCTTTCCAACGCGTCTTCGGTTGTAACACGAAATCACCCCTTAACCTATCCATTATACAAGACAGATTAAGGGGTGACAATATAATGCAAACTACGATTAGATATCTATATAATTAAATATCTGTTATGTTTAATTTGGAGAATACGGATTAATATGTACAAAAACGTTTTGTACGTTATCTTGTTTCATAAGTTTTTCTTTTACATGTTTTCCGATGCGGTGACCTTCTTCTACAGTGATATATGGATCTACAGATACTTTAATATCGACAATAACATAGTGGCCATGTTCTCTTGCATATAAAGAGCCGATTTTTTTCACACCTTCCACTTGAAAAACTGCCTCCCTAAGCGGAACAACATCTTCTTCATGCAGAACATGATCGAGCGTTGCATGAATAGCTTCTGCTCCAATACTCCACGCCATCTTAGCAACGAGAATTGAAACAAATAATCCCGCAATTGGATCGGCATATACAAGCCAATCTATACCTAACTTACCGCCGATAATAGCTGCACAAATGCCGATTAAAGCTGCAATTGAAGAAAACACATCCGAACGATGTTCATATGCATTTGCAATAATTGCAGCACTATTTATCCTCTTCCCTAATCGATATTTATACTGAAACATCCCTTCTTTCACTACAATCGAAAGAATAACTGCAAAAATCGTAATTCCTTTTGGTGGTTCCAAATCTTGTGAAAAAGCTTTTATAGACGAAATCGCTATCTCTATTCCAACAATAAATAATAATACCGCAACAATAATCGCTGAAATCGATTCCGCTTTACCATGACCATACGGATGATCTTCATCAGGCGGTTGCTTTGCCGCTCGTAATCCAAAAAGTACAGCTAACGAGCCAATTACATCTGATCCAGAATGCACTGCATCCGCTAAAAGTGCCTTACTGTTTCCAATATAACCAATTACCGCTTTTACAATCGCTAATATAATATTACCAACGATTCCGACAATAGCACCAAACTCGGCCTGTTTAAAACGTTCATCTTTTTCCATAATTGAAATCCCTTCTTTTCTTAACCTATCTTTTTATCCCGCTATTTGCGCCCCACCTCAAAATCCGGCAAATACAAGGAAGTTAGGTGGGAGATCAACTGCCCGTAAAAGCCCGATTGGTGAGGGCTAATAATAAGTGGGGATGAACAAAACCCCCCACTTATTAAAGTTTCACTTTATTTTAACAAAATCAGCGATAACATCACCACTTTATTCCATTTCATTCTTTCAAAAGTTGCTATCTTATTGTATCCACAAACGAAAAAAGAGATGCCTCATAATGAGACATCATCTTTTTTATACTTGCGGTTCAGGTTCTTCTTTCTCAACCTTCTTCTTGTTTTTTCCCCTTTTCAAACGACGGTTTTCAAGCATTAACCAAATTTGAGAAGCAACGAAAATAGAAGAGTACGTACCTACAACTAATCCAATTAATAACGCAAGTGAGAAGTTACGCAGTGATTCACTACCGAAAATAAGTAGTGCAATTACTGGGAACAACACTGTTAAAACAGTATTAATTGAACGACCAATTGTTTGGCGAATACTTGAGTTTACGATTTCTTCTAGGTCTTTTATGTCGCGAACTCGTTTTTTCTGTTTGTATAACTCACGGTTTCTATCAAACGTAACGATTGAGTCATTGATAGAGTAACCAATAATCGTTAATACCGCAGCGATAAACGTTAAGTCTACCTCTATCTGGAAAAGACTAAACACAACAATCATAACGAACGCATCATGTAATAATGCGATTACTGCAGATACTGCGTACGTAAGACGGAAACGAATACTTACGTATAAAACGATTACTGCAGAAGCAATTAATACTGCGATAAATGCATTTCGTGCAATCTCTTTACCGATTGTCGGTGAAACTGTACTTACATTCGGATCTGTACCGTATTTATCGTGGAAGAATGTTTTTGTTTTCGCAATTTCATCTTTTGATAGAACACCTAATGTACGAACTGCGAAACCTTTATTGTCATCTCCAGTCGGTACAATATTTTCTTCCTTCACATCGATGTTCAATTCTTTAAAATCTTTATGAACATCAGACACAGTAACTGCTTGTTTTGATTGCAAGTCGATACGTGTCCCACTTGCAAAGTCAATACCAAGATTCATTTTGAAAATCGGTAATATAATTGCCCCAGCAATTACGACTACAATTGAGAATAAGAAGAATTTATGACCGATATTTACGAAGTTAATACGATCAAATCTCGTTGGCGGATGTACTACACCTTTTGTTAATGGAATAATATCCTTTTCCTTAACACCAAAGTAAGATTGTTTTTTATCGAAGTAACGGCTCTTTACAAGTAAACCTAGTAAGAAACGAGTACCGAATACGTTCGTAATGAAACCGACTAAAATACTAACAATTAAACTTGTTGCGAAACCTTTTACAGAGCTATTACCGTAAGCAAATAATACACCCGCTGCTGCAATCGTTGTAATGTTCGCATCTAAAATTGTTGCTAATGAACGATGGTTACCAGCACGAAATGCTGACATCATTGACTTACCAATTTTCAGCTCTTCCTTTAACCTCTCGTACGTAATAATATTCGCATCTACTGCGATACCTACCCCGAGCACTAATGCCGCAATACCTGGCAACGTGAGAACCGCATGCATCCAGTTAAAGACAAGTAATGTAACGAAAATGTATAAACCTAACATAATAACCGCTACAAGCCCTGGTAAACGGTAGAATACAAGCATGAATAAGAAGATAATAGCAATACCGATTGCACTAGCGAAAATCGTTTGCTCTAATGCTTGTTGACCAAATTTTGCTCCAACAGATGTTGAATACATTTCTTTTAAATCAACAGGAAGTGCACCTGCATTTAATAAAGATGACAGTTCTTTCGCACTTTCAACTGTAAAGTTTCCACCTACGATAGATACTTCAGCTTGATTAAATACTTGTTCTACTGTTGCCGCTGATAAAAACTTTGGATTCGGTTTTGCAGATTCTGCTTTATACGAATCTTTTCCTTCTTCAAAATCAAGCCAAATTACCATTAAATTCGTTGGTGGTGGCATTTTTGAAATCTTCTCTGTTACTTCACGGAATTTTTCAGCGCTTTTTAACGTAAGTCCAACACTTGGACGACCTTTATCATCAAATGTTTGCTTCGCTCCGCCGCCTTTTAAATCCGCTCCATCCATAAGAAGGTTGTCATCTACATCACGGAATGTTAATTTCGCTTGCGTTGATAACATTTCACGTGCTTTTTGCTGATCTTGTACACCAGCAAGCTGCACACGAATTCGATCCTGTCCTTCGATTTGAATGTTCGGCTCACTTACACCGAGTGCATTGACACGATTTTCAAGAGCACCTACTGTACTTACAAGTGCCTCTCGGTCAATTTTATCACCTTTTTTGGCTGGTTTTACTTCATACAGAATTTCAAAACCACCGCGAAGGTCTAGTCCTAGACTAATTCCTTTTGCTATGTCTTTTCCTGCCGCACCAATTACGCCACCGATTAATAAAACGATGAGGAAAAAGGCGGCAATTCTTGTACCACGCTTTGCCATATGTACCCTCTTTCTGCTACTAACACTTTCAATAAATCTCTTACGATTCATTTTCGCACGTGTGCATACGCCTAGTTAGTAGACTTACTTTCTATAAAATACATGTATTTCCGCTAGTTCATCACTAGCTGTGTCGGTAAGCTTTTCACAATACCTACACTATTCATTATTTATTTTCCCTCTTCACTACCTCCTTTATATATAATCTTAGACATAATTAATTCCTCTTTATCAATACCTATCATTATACTGCAAAAGGAAGAACAAACCAATTACAGCCGGTTATTTATTTTCATATTCATCAAACGACCAAAGTGGCGCTTGATATGCTTCAACAGTTAAATAATTCATATATTCATTAGTACTTACTCTTAATACATCATTTACTAATTCATATAACCTAACATCACTATCTATCTTTTTCCACTTTTTCGCCTTGAGAAACTTCCAAATATCATTATCTGTCACTCGGTCGTAACCGAACAACTGAAACTCTTCTACTTTACTTTCTAAAACGACTTGTAACTGTCCGCGGTATGATTCTACCAAAGCCTCTTTATCCAACATATATAACATCTCCTTCTTATTTCAGCACGAAAAGTCGCTTTTAATCCCGCTCTAATGGACAGTAATAACTTCTTTCAAGAGTACCATTCATACTTCACTCTCTTAAATGCTTGTCATTCTTGTCTCATACGTGCATATAAATTATTGTAAATCATTCCATTGATTTTGAGAAGGTAGGAGAAGAGTATGACGAGACAAAGCTTTTTAAAAGGCGCATTTATTTTAATGATAGCCGGTTTTATTACAAAAATCCTTGGATTTATTAACCGCATTGTAATGGCACGTATTTTAGGAGAAGAAGGCGTTGGCCTTTATATGATGGCTGTCCCCACCTTCATTTTAGCAATTACATTAACACAAATTGGCCTTCCTGTTGCGATTGCAAAATTTGTAGCAGAAGCGGAAGCAGTGAACGACAAACAAAGAGTTAAAAAAATATTAACCGTCTCCCTAGCTGTTACATCCTTTATTAGTATCATTTTAACAATTGGTATTATGCTACTCACACCTATTTTAGCAAAAACATTATTAACAGATGAAAGAACTTACTATCCATTAATGGCTATTTTACCTGTCGTCCCCGTTATTGCAGTTTCTTCCGTTTTACGTGGTTATTTCCAAGGGAAACAAAACATGAAGCCGAGCGCTTACGCTCAAGTCATAGAACAAGTTGTCCGCATTACAATTATCGCTGTATGCATTCGGTTATTTTTACCTTACGGCGTAGAATATGCTGCAGCCGGTGCTATGCTATCAGCTGTTCTTGGCGAAGTTGCATCTTTATTATTTTTACTTACTTTATTCCAGCGCGAAAAACATTTATCTATACGCTCTGGTTTTTTCACTACGGTAAAGGAGAGCAAAAATACATTTTATTCTCTTATGGATATCGCACTTCCAACTACAGGAAGCCGTTTAATCGGTTCCGTTTCATATTTCTTTGAACCTATCGTTGTTATGCAAAGCTTAGCAATTGCCGGGGTTGCCGCTTCTGTCGCAACACAGCAATACGGTATATTGAACGGTTACGCCTTCCCGCTTCTATCACTACCTGCCTTTATTACATACGCTCTTTCTACAGCACTCGTCCCATCAATTAGCGAGGCAATGGCAAAGAGACAGCACAAATTAGTGGAACACCGTTTACAACAAGCCCTTCGAATTTCCTTAATTACTGGTGGATGGTCAGTCGTTATTTTATATGTATTTGCTTCACCCATCTTAACGCTTATGTATGGATCGGACAGTGCAACAGCGTTCATCCAACTTCTTGCACCTTGCTTTTTATTTCATTATTTTCAAAGCCCACTTACATCTGTGTTGCAAGCTTTAAACTTAGCAAGAGCTGCAATGATGAACACATTTATTGGCGCTATCGTGAAATTAATCGTTATTTTTGTACTAGCTTCAAAGCCAGAGTTTCAAATGATGGGAGTTGCCCTCGCTATTGCAGCAAATATAGTGACCGTAACATTCCTTCACTATGCTACTGTTTTAAAGAAAATTAAATTTACCATTTATGCAAAAGACTATATTTTTGGAGGACTTGCCATCGGTATTGCAGGCGCCTTCGGTTTTTACCTTCATAAGTATATTATTTTCTCTCATTCACTTGGCGTACAAACATTATGGGAAATCACTTTAACAACAATCGTTTATATTTTCCTCCTCTTTGCTTTCAAACTCATTCGAAAAGAAGAATTAAGTCGTCTCCCTATCATTCGGAAACTTTCATTTTTGAAGTAAGCAGGCTTGCCATTCAAAATGGTAAGCCTCTAATTTTCTTTCAAATCAACGAAAAACTGTCCATTTTGAAAACTACAATATAAAATCTGTTTCACATCTTTATAACCTAAGTTATTCAGTTTCTCAACGAGCCACCCATCTGTATGTTCGATCATTTGCAAATGATTGTATTGAATTTCTCCATCAATAATTAGTGGGAGTGTAAAAATTGGTGTATCATTTTTGCTCTTTTTACTTTTTTGTTTTTGAAAGACAGATAACTTTCCAGATGGTTCTAAAATAGCGTATTCTACATCACGCACATCTCCGATTCCTTGCTCACGTAGTTGCATCAATAAATCATCTATGTTATATCGCTGCTTCCGCATCTTTTTTTCATCAATTTTACCTGCATTCACAAGAATCGCAGGCTCCCCTTCTATTAAATGCCGAAAACGCTGGAACTTTAAAGAAATGACCGACAAAATGATTTGTATACACATAAGAAAAGTCATTGGAACTAATTGATGCCAAAGTGATTTATCTGTATTTTCAATTGCCACTACAGCCATTTCACCTAGCATAATGAATACAACTAAATCTAATACACTTAATTCTCCAATTTCACGTTTACCCATAAGACGAAAAATAATTAAAATGATTATATACAAAAGCATTGTTCGTCCGATTATTGATACCCATTCCATTTCTACATCCCCTTTTTTTACTTATAGGCTCCCCTACAAAAAAGAAACTAGTCTAACTTAAACAAAATGAAAATATGCTTGTATTAAAAAGGGGGAATGCATAATGGATGGAACGAAAAAATTATCGAGCGCAATCGGCTTCGGTATTATTACCCTATTAATCCTCGCATCTATTACAAGTATGGTCATGGCTCTTTTATTAAAATTTACGAATATTAATGAAGGGACATTAGTAATTATTATTTTTATAATAGCCCTTCTGTCTATGCTTATGTCTGGATTTATTGCTGGTAAAAAGGCACAAGGAAAAGGATGGCTAGTAGGTTTCACAACAGGCCTTACATTCGCTATTCTCGTCTTTCTCGTTAACTATTTAGGCTTCTCTCAAACTTTATCGAACTCACAGTTACTCTACCAATTAGCATTAATGGGTGCGAGTACACTCGGAGGTATTTTCGGTGTAAATATGTCAAAACAAAATAGTTAAAAAAAGGCCCTGCACATTTCATGCAGGGCCTTCATCATTAGTTTTTCACAACTTCACGAATCGCATTGCGATCGAAAGTTAAGTGTGCACCACCAGATTTAACAACAATTTTTGTTTCATCCACTGATTCGATTGTAGCGTGTAAACCACCGATTGTTACGATAGCATCACCTTTTTTGATTTCATTTTGCATTTGTGCAACTGCTTTTTGACGCTTTTGTTGCGGGCGAATTAATAAGAAATAGAAAATCGCAAACATCGCAACAATCATAACGATATTCATCATACCTGCATTCATCTTGTGTTCCTCCTTTTAAATTATGTATTAGAAGTTTTTAGCATTCGGTTTATTAAAGCCATACTGTTCAAAGAACTCTTCGCGGAAATCGCCAAGACGGTCTTCACGAATAGCTTGTCTCACCTGCTCCATTAAGTTTAACAGAAAATGAAGGTTGTGATAAGACGTTAAACGAATTCCGAACGTTTCATCACATTTCATTAAGTGACGAATGTACGCACGAGAATAGTTTTTACATGTGTAGCAATCACAGTTCGGATCAAGCGGCCCGAAGTCTCTAGCGAATTTCGCATTTTTCACAACTAAGCGGCCTTCACTTGTCATACATGTACCATTTCGAGCGATACGAGTTGGAAGTACACAGTCAAACATATCAACACCGCGAATCGCACCATCAATTAACGAGTCAGGAGAACCTACACCCATTAAGTAGCGTGGTTTATCATCAGGAAGAAGTGGTGTTGTAAACTCAAGAACACGATTCATAATATCCTTCGGTTCACCAACAGATAGACCGCCTATAGCATAGCCAGGGAAGTCCATTGAAACAAGATCTTTCGCACTTTGACGACGAAGCTCTTCAAACTCCCCGCCCTGTACAATACCGAATAAACCTTGATCTTGTGGACGTTCATGCGCCTTTAGGCAACGCTCTGCCCAGCGGCTTGTACGCTCTACAGACTTTTTCATGTATTCAAAAGTAGCAGGGAACGGTGGACACTCATCAAATGCCATCATGATATCTGAACCTAATGCATTTTGGATTTCCATCGCTTTTTCTGGAGATAAGAATAATTTATCGCCATTTAAGTGATTGCGGAAATGAACACCTTCCTCTTCAATGCGTCGGAAATCACTTAAGCTAAATACTTGGAATCCACCTGAATCCGTTAAGATTGCACGATCCCAGTTCATAAACTTATGCAAGCCACCTGCTTCACGAATAATTTCGTGGCCTGGACGTAGCCATAAATGATACGTATTGCTTAAAATAATGCCAGAATCCATTGCTTTTAATTCTTCTGGTGACATTGTTTTAACTGTTGCAAGTGTACCAACTGGCATAAATGTCGGTGTATCAAATGAGCCGTGTGGCGTGTGCACTCGACCTAAACGCGCACCCGTTTGTTTACAAGTTTTAATAAATTCATAACGAATTGCTGTCATAATTTACTCCTTTTATTTGTTTCTCATTTTAGCGTGAGATGCAACGAACATCGCATCACCGAAACTAAAGAAACGATATTTTTCTTTTACTGCTTCATTATAAGCATGAAGTACATTATCTCTATTTGAAAATGCACTTACAAGCATAATTAATGTTGATTTCGGCAAATGGAAGTTTGTAATTAAACCATCAATTGCTTTAAATTCATATCCTGGGTACATAAAAATATCTGTCCAGCCAGAAGCTGCGCAAAGCTTACCACTATGATCTGTCGCAATCGTTTCTAACGTACGTGTTGATGTCGTACCTACAGTAATAATACGGCCGCCATCCTCTTTCACGCGGTTTAATAAAGCCGCAGTCTCTTCAGACATATGGTAATACTCTGCGTGCATATGATGCTCTTCAATAGTATCTGCAGAAACTGGTCTAAATGTTCCAAGTCCTACATGGAGTGTAATGAATGCTAACCCGACGCCTTTTTGCTTCAATTTCTCAAGTAACTCTTCTGTAAAGTGAAGGCCAGCCGTCGGTGCTGCTGCTGAACCGATTTCCTTCGCATATACCGTTTGATAACGATCGCGATCTTCTAGCGTCTCTTTAATATATGGAGGAAGTGGCATTTCTCCAAGCTCGTCTAAAATTTCATAAAAGATGCCGTCATATGAAAACTCAAGTTGACGCCCACCTTGATCTGCTGTTCCAATGCAAGTTGCTTTTAACTTTCCTTCACCAAAAGAGATGACAGTTCCTTCTTTTACACGCTTCGCTGGCTTTATAAGCGTTTCCCACTTATCGCCTTCCTCTTGTTTCAAAAGAAGCACTTCAATGTGTGCACCTGTATCTTCTTTCACACCGTGCAAGCGAGCTGGCATCACTTTCGTTTCATTTAAAACTAAGCAATCCCCCTCTTGTAAGTAAGAAAGAATGTCCGTAAAATGTTTATGCTCAATATCTCCTGTTTCACGGTCTAACACCATCAATCTTGATGTTTCACGCTCTTCAAGCGGAATTTGTGCAATGAGTTCTTCTGGTAAATGAAAATCAAACAGATTAATATCCATAACTGTATCCACCTATTTCTTATTTGAATCGATTTATTATATACATAATGAAAGATAATGCAATACTTAACACAATACATGTAATGATAGGAAAATAAAAGGTAACGTTACCTTTTTTCACAAAAATATCGCCTGGAAGCCTTCCTATGAACTTCCAAGCTAATCCAACAACAATGAGCAAAATACCAGCTGTAATAAGCAGCTTTGGCATCTCCGTCATACTTTTGGCATCTCCATTCCGAAATGCTCATATGCAAGCGGTGTTACGATCCGGCCTCTTGGCGTTCTTTGTAAAAAGCCAATTTGTAATAAATACGGTTCATACACATCTTCAATCGTATGCGATTCTTCTCCAATCGTTGCTGAAACAGTTTCTAATCCAACTGGACCACCGCGGAACTTTTCAATAATACCAAGCAGTAATTTATGGTCGATATGATCAAGTCCTAATTTATCTACTTGTAATAGTTCTAACGCCATTTGTGTAATTTCCATCGCAATCGTTCCGTCACTGCGAACTTGTGCGAAGTCACGTACACGTCGTAATAGACGATTCGCAATACGAGGTGTACCACGGGCACGTCTTGCAATTTCTAATGCTGCTAACGAATCTATTTCAACTTCAAACACTTCTGCTGTACGTTCTACAATCGCAGAAAGCTGATCTACTGTATAGTACTCTAATCGTGAAAGTACACCGAAACGGTCACGAAGTGGTGCTGATAATGCACCTGCACGCGTCGTTGCCCCAACTAGCGTAAATGGAGGTAAATCTAGACGTACAGAGCGAGCTGACGGTCCTTTCCCAATAACGATATCAAGGCAAAAGTCTTCCATCGCTGGGTATAGCACTTCTTCAATAGATCTATGCAAACGATGAATTTCATCAATAAATAATACATCTCCTGGCTGAAGCGCTGTTAATACAGCTGCTAAATCTCCTGGTCTTTCAATTGCGGGACCTGACGTCGTTCGAATGTTAACACCCATTTCATTGGCAATAATATTCGCAAGCGTCGTTTTACCAAGTCCAGGTGGGCCATATAAAAGTACGTGATCTAACGTTTCTTCACGCATTTTCGCCGCTTCAATAAACACTTCTAAATTATGTTTCGCTTTATCTTGGCCAATATACTGACGGAGCGTCTGTGGCCGTAATGAATACTCTAAATCCGCATCTTCGTATCCAGATTCCCCTGAAAGGAGACGTTCGTCCATTATACTCACCTCTTACCATTTAGTAAAAGACTAAGTGCCTTTTTAATATATTGATCCGTCGTTAGTGATTCTTTTAATAACTCTGGTACAACGCGAGAGACTTCTCGTTCTGCATAGCCAAGTGCACGCAGTGCTTCCAGTGCTTCATCAAGTTCAACTGATGAACCTTTCTTCGTATCAAAACTTTCAGTATCTGAGAACAAATCAACAAACGCATCTGGTACAACATCTGCTAGTTTTCCTTTTAAATCTAAAATCATTTGGCGCGCTGTTTTCTTTCCGACGCCTGGGAACTTCACTAAGAACTTCTCATCTTCATGTTCAATCGCTTGAACGACCTGTCCGGTTTGACCAGAAGCTAAAATTGCAAGAGCACCTTTTGGTCCAATCCCCGATACACCTAACAATTTTGTAAATAATAAACGCTCTTCACGTGTTTTAAACCCGTAAAGTGCCATAATATCTTCTCTCACATAGTGATATGTATAGACACGGATTTCTTGCTTACTTCTTTGAAATACATACGGATTTGGTGTGAAAATTTGATAACCAATTCCATTATGGTCAATTACGACATATTCCGGTCCTACATACTCCACGTAACCTGTAACATATTCAAACAAAATACGATCTCTCCCTCTCAAATCATGTATTCCATTTTAACATATTTAACAATAGAAAAGCGAGACTGCCCCAACAAATGTTCCCCGTTTACAATTTCCGTTTTTTTCTATTGACATAAATACAAAAAGAACATTAATATACAGAAGTCGATAATGATTATCAATATTAATTAAAGGGGTTACATCAGGATGAAACAAAAGCTATTTATTTTATTTACTATTATGCTAGTTGTTCTTTCTATCGTTGGCTGTTCTTCTCAAAAAGAAGAAGCAAAAGCAAAAGAACAACCGAAAACAAAAGTTGTAAAACATGCTAAAGGGGAAGCAACAATTCCAGCTAATCCAAAGAGAATTGTTGATTTATCTGGATCAACAGAGGAATTATTAATCCTTGGACATAAACCTGTTGGCACAGCAAACACATATAAAGATAAAATCCAAAATCACTTAACGGACAAGCTAGACGGTGTAAAGGCAGTCGGCTGGTACTGGGCACCTAAAGTTGACCTAGAGGCTGTTACAGCTTTAAAACCAGACTTAATTATTTTAAACAATCGTCAATTGAAAATTTATGATCAACTAGAAAAAGTGGCACCGACAGTTGTTCTAGAAACAAATCTAGAAGACTGGCGCGGTAAGTTTAAAGAAGTAGGTAAACTATTTGGCGAAGAAAAGAAAGCCGACAAATGGATTGCAGATTACGATAAAAAAGCAGACTCTTTATCTAAAAAAATTAAAGAGAAAACAAAAGATGAGAACTTTATGTTCGTTGCAGTAACACCACAAAACTTCCGTGTATACGGTAGCTTCGGATATGGTGACATCATCTTTAACGACTTAAAACTTCCAGCAACAAAAGGTACAGATTTAAAACAAACGATGGCACAAGTATCACTAGAAGGTCTTGTTGCATTCCAGCCTGATCAAATGTTTATTGTAAACTTCGGCGGAGAAGCTGATAAAGTGTACGAAGACTATAAAAACAGTGCGGTTTGGAAAGATAATAAAGCAGTAAAAAACAATCACGTATATGAAGTATCGAATGAAATCTTCAATACGAAAGCATTCAATCCAATCGGAAAAGATATGCTAATTGATGAAATCGCAAAAGAGATTTTAGCTAAGAATAAATAAGAAAAAAAGCAGCTCACCCTGAGCTGCTTTTTTTCTTATTTTGCACTGCGTATTGCTTCATTTTTTCGATTGTCTTTACAAAACCTTCTTTTGATTTTATGCGAATACCACGTTTCAATTCCGCACGCTCATAACTTTCAAGCTTTTTCATATCAATTTGAAAGAAGGAATGGATCGCGTTATCACTTTTCGGTACCCCTTTAAAAATTTGCAATATCCCTTCCTCTGAAACACCAAAATAACCGCTCGTTTTCAGTAAAGGAGAAATATCATCAACTTTCCTTTGTAATACGATTTGCACATCATCACGATCAACAAGTTGCCATTCTTTATATTGCTGCAAAAACTTTTCTAAATCCGCTACTTTTTCTGTCAGTATTTCCTCGCTTACTTCTCCATCAACATACATACGCTCTAATAAAATTGTAACCTCAGGTACTTTTTCTGTTATTTCTGCCCTCACATCGGATCCATAAGCTAAGCAAAACATCACAACAAAAGCTTGCACTGCAATTAGCATCCATTTCATTTCCGTTCACCTCTTCTAGGCAAAATCATACTTTCATTTGTAGCTTTTCCGGAAATGGGGGTTTTATCCATATAAACAATAGCATTAAATTTCTAAGGAAAATAAAAAATGCAGATAAGGGTTAATCCTCATCTGCATGTATCATTTACTTTTATATAAAATGAAAGACGCCTGCAAAGCAGGCGTCTGATGCGTTTACGGCGAAAGACCAGGCGACCACATTCGCGTGTTTAGCACTTAAGCATATCTCTCGACTTACGTAAATTAGCTCATCGCTTTGCTAATATAACATTAACAAGGTAGAAGCGCAATATATTTCTAAATATATTTTTCTTCCTCTTTCAACCAATTGAAATCTATGTAAATTATAAATTGATTAATGCAATATATATGTTACAATTGATACTATAAATATAAACAGGGGATGAATGCTTTGAAAAAAATTAAAGATGAACGCCTCATACTTCAAACGTTAAAAAACATACGTATTGCCTTTCTTTTTCAATCAATTGGTATAATCGGAATTTTAGGCTATATCGGATTCACAGAAGGAATGGATCAAATTACGAAATCTCCATTGTGGTTATTATTTATTCTTACAAGTATTGTACTTAGTTATTTACAGTTAAGCGTTTCTATCGATGTAGAAGAAAGCGAAAAGGAAATAAAGTTAACTCCTTATTACAAAATTATTTTACGCTCTCTTATTGTAGGAATTATCATAGCTATTATTTATATCATTTTCAGTCCAGAAAGACCTCTATTTGAAGCTATTTTAACAGGTGGTATTCTCTTCATATGCTTTTTAGCGTCTTACTCCGTTAGTTATTTTATAACAAAACGCCGTTTACAAGACGATGATGAATAAAGAGGAAGGGCTAGCCCTTCCTCTTTAATTTGTTATCGCATAGTACCAGTCAGGCCGTAACGAATGTCTCGGAACATATTTGTTATGTCACGATTAAAATCGTTTGTAGCTGTGCCGTTACGTAAACGCGTACTCATTGCATCGACACGAGTAAACATGTCATTTCTTACAGAAACATATACGTTTCTATTTCCAACTTCATTCACAACAGCTTGACGAATTTCGTTCGCCATCGCTGTTTCATTCGTCGCTGTATTACGTGGTTTTACCGCAATCGCTACATCGTTTCCATATACAACTGTAGAAACTCGGTCTACGTTATTCATACGTTTCACACGATTCGTAATTTTCTCCGCAGTTTTACCATCATTGTTAATGTATGAATTGTTCATTGTAATATTACGAGTTGGATGTGGATTAGCAATTTGCCCATTGTAATTTACATCACGGTAATAATTATTATATCCTGTATCGTTACGACCGTTTCTATATGTTACATAATCTGTAGAACGATCGTTACGCGCTACATTATCACGATACTGGTGTGTATCATTATAAGATGTACGCTCGTAATTATAGTTACGTCCATCCATCGCATTATTATCTTTTGGTGTACCACATGCAGCTAATGCACTGGTAACTAACAAAGAAGCAGCAATAACTTTTACTTTCGTATTCAATACAAAAACCCCCTCTGTTAGAATGAACTTCTCTTTCGAAAAGCTCCCCCTTATGATGAGTAACAGAGAGGTTTTTTACACTGTTAATATTTCACTAGGAATTTTCTAACACTTAATGTAAATTCACCATATTCCTAACTATCACGAATACAAAAAAGGTGGGAATAACCCCACCTTTTTTTAAACTTCCTCTTCGTCCTCTTCTTCTGAAACTGGTTCTCCAAATACGTTTGGTGGGTCCGGCTGATAATACATCGTTCCTGGCTGTGGTGCATATGCTGGCTGAGTTGGTTGATAATATAAAGGATTAGCATATTGTGGTCCACCCGGTTGTGGACTATATAACCTACTTTCTCCTCCGCATCCACAATCTTCTTCACCTTGCACGAGTGGCGGCATATTATTATCCATTGGCATCATATTTGGATTTGGCATAGAAGTATATTGCGGTGCCATTTGTTGATACGGCATTTGATTGTATGGATTTTGTTGCTGATATTGCGGATATGGCGGCATCATTGGCTGTTGATATGGCATCATGTTTGGCATTTGATTGTTATCCATTATCGGCATCATGTTTGGCATTTGATTGTTATCCATTATCGGCATCATGTTCGGCATTTGATTGTTATCCATCATCGGCATCATGTTCGGCATTTGATTGTTATCCATTACTGGCATCATATTTGGCATTTGATTGTTATCCATTATTGGCATCATATTTGGCATTTGGTTGTTATCCATTATCGGCATCATGTTTGGCATTTGATTGTTATCCATTATCGGCATCATATTTGGCATTTGGTTGTTATCCATTATCGGCATCATATTTGGCATTTGGTTGTTATCCATTATCGGCATCATGTTTGGCATTTGATTGTTATCCATTATCGGCATCATGTTCGGTATTTGATTGTTATCCATTACTGGCATCATGTTTGGCATTTGATTGTTATCCATTATCGGCATCATGTTTGGCATTTGGTTGTTATCCATTATCGGCATCATGTTTGGCATTTGATTGTTATCCATTATCGGCATCATGTTTGGCATTTGATTGTTATCCATTATCGGCATCATGTTCGACATTTGATTGTTATCCATTATTGGCATTATATTTGGCATTTGATTGTTATCCATTATTGGCATTATATTCGGCACTTGAATATTAGGCGGTATTACTTGCGGGATAATAACACTTTCTTTTGATACGTTTGGTGAGACTATGCTTCCTATATTTTCTTTCTTCACTTGTGGCGAGACTATGCTTCCTACATTCTCTTTCTTCACTTGCGGCGACACTATATTCCCTACATTCTCTTTCTTCACTTGCGGCGACACTATATTCCCTACATTTTCTTTTTTCACTTGCGGCGACACTATATTCCCTACATTCTCTTTCTTCACTTGCGGCGACACTATATTCCCTATATTTTCTTTTTTCACTTGCGGCGACACTATATTCCCTACATTCTCTTTCTTCACTTGCGGTGACACTATGTTTCCTATATTGTCTTTTTTCGTTTGCGGAGAAATGACATTGTTAGGTTTCATTTTATTAATTTGAGGAGCAATTAACTCGCTTCCCTTTTTTATTACATCTGAAATTTTATATTCTTTTTTCGCTTTAATTGGTGGTTGCGGTGGCTGTGGTAACACATTGATAGAAAATTTAGTGTTTTCTTTCGTAGTAGGTTTTAGTTTTTCTACTTTCTCTACAACAGGTGGTTTTTGAATGACAGGCGGCTTTTCAACTGGCTTCTCTTTTTGAATCGGAATTTCTTTTTGCACTTCTTTTTGTGGCTTCACTTGCACTTCCTTTTGCGGCTTCACCTGTATTTCCTTTTGCGGCTTCACTTGCATTTCCTTTTGCGGCTTCACCTGCATTTCTTTTTGCGGTTTTATCTGCATTTCTTTTTGCGTTTGTTGCATAGCTGGTTGTTGTGTAATAGGTGTTGATTGATACGTGATCTCATCTTCATCTTCTATTGCAAGTGGCGTTGGTGTTGATGCAAACTCTTTTTGCTGCACCTCTTTTACATATTGTTTCGGGGGCGCTGAACCCGATCCAGTTTGTTGTTTCACATGAACGCTATGCGATGGCACTTTAATTTTCATCCCTGGCATAATTAGGTCTGGATTACTAAGCTGTGTATTTGTTTTTTTTAGCGTTTCAAAATCCACTCCGTACTTTTTTGCAATTTTCCAAAGGGTCTCCCCTTTTTGCACGATATGAATTTTCAAATTTTCCCCCTCCTGTATAACTTATCTATAAGTAAAAACACTTTGAAGTAACACTTTCTAAACAACATTAACTTCTTTTACTTTTATCACTTCTTCTATTTTCAATATGATTCGAAGTGGAATAAGCATAGAAAAACCGCAATGATTTCCTCAACACAATGTATGCCTATTTCATCCTTGTTATGATTATATGTACGAAAAAAAGCAACGGAAATCCCGCTGCTTTAAACGCGCTCTAACATACGATTTAATGCAAGAACTGCCTCTTCTGTTACTTGTTTCTCTACACGAATAACGTTAATTTGTTCTCCTCTTTCTATGTTCTCAAGTGCCCATAACAGGTGAGGTAAGTCAATTCGGTTCATCGTTAAGCAAGGACACATAAACGGATTTAGCGAAATAATTTCTTTATCTGGATGTTGCTGAATAATTCGGTTCACTAAATTCATCTCTGTACCAATCGCCCACTTACTTCCCGCCGGAGCTGCTTCAATCATATCAATAATATATTTCGTTGATCCTGCATAATCAGAAGCAGCAACCACTTCATAACAACATTCAGGGTGAACAATAATATTCATATCCGGATGATTTTCCCGCACATTTTCAATATTTTTCACAGTGAAGTTTTGATGAACAGAACAATGGCCTTTCCATAAAATCACTTGAATTTCTTCTATATCTCCATCGTACTCTAATGAATCTGTATGCGGGTTCCACACTGCCATTTTTTCTAACGGAATACCTAAATCATACGCTGTATTTCTTCCTAAATGTTGGTCTGGTAAAAAGACGAGACGCTCTTTTTGTGTAAACGCCCAAGACACCATTTGTTTTGCATTAGAAGAGGTTACTGTTGCCCCTCCATTACGACCACAAAACGCTTTGATCGCAGCTGTTGAATTTACATACGTTAATGGAATCATCGTATCCCCAAATAATTTCGCGAGCTCTTTCCACGCTCTTTCTGTTTGTTCAATATCTGCCATATCTGCCATAGAACAGCCGGCACGCATATCTGGTAAGATGACAATTTGATCATCTGTCGTTAACATATCTGCCGTTTCTGCCATAAAGTGCACACCACAAAACACAATATATTTTGCCTCTTTATTATTCGCTGCAACTTGCGCGAGTTGCAGTGAGTCCCCTGCTGCATCTGAAAATTGCACCACTTCATCTTTTTGATAATGATGTCCTGGAATAAATAGTAATGCCCCCATTTTTTCTTTAATTTCACGGACACGCTCTTCCATCTCTAATGTAGACATCGTTTGATAACGCTCTGGTAACATTACTTCAATTGGCTGAACTTTCTCTAAAATACCCATTTATGATTCTCCCCCTCTAAACCACTCTCATTAGGCCTCAATATTAAAACTAATATCAAGTGCTTTCACTGAATGTGTTAACGCTCCAAGTGAAATATAATCTACCCCTGTTTTTCCGTATTTTGATAAATCTTCAATTGTAATACCACCTGAAGCCTCCGTAACGATGGCACTTGGTACAATTTTTGAAAACTCACGAATCTCTTCTGGCGTACGATTATCGAACATAATAACATCTGCGCCGGCCTCTACTGCTTCTCTTACTTGCGCCTCTGTCTCTGTTTCGACTTCTACTTTCACCATATGTCCCAATCTTTCTTTCACCGATGTAACAGCTTTTGTAATCGAGCCAGCAAAAGCAATGTGATTGTCTTTAATCATGACACCATCATATAAACCGAATCTGTGGTTAAATCCGCCCCCGCATACTACAGCATATTTATCAAACATACGTAGTCCTGGCATCGTTTTTCTCGTATCACAAATGCGTGTATGACTGCTATCTAAAGCAAAAACCGCCTTACGTGTCATCGTCGCTATCCCGCTCATACGCTGAATAACGTTTAATATAACGCGCTCTGCCGTTAATAATGATGCGATTGGGCCTTGCACGGTTGCAATTATTTCGCCTTTTTCTACAAGATCCCCATCTTTTTTATGAAGTTCAACTTCAATTCTCTGATCAATTACTTTAAATCCTTCTTCAATTACTAAGCACCCTGCAAATACCCCTGTATCCTTTACAAGAAACGTTCCTTTCGCAAGTGCATTATCGGGAAAGATAAGCTGAGATGTTACATCTCTTTCTCCTATATCTTCTAGAAAAAATCGATTTAATGCTTCCTTAACTTTTAACGTATTCATAAAATCCCTCTTCCCCTTATTAAACAAGTTGTAGTTTTCTTCTCACTCGGATAATCTCTTTTTTCACGCTATTTCTTTCTGGATAATCAATGCGATAATGACCACCAACACTGTCTTCTCTTTGCAAAGCTGATACTGTTATAAGCTCACAAACTGTTAACATATTAATAAGCGTTATCTCTTCATTTGTAAGTGCATCATATTGTAAGATCATATTTCGCACACCGTACCTACTAAACCATCTCTGAGCATATGATAAATTTTTCTCAGTTCGCACAATCCCAACATGCTTCATCATGTATTCTTGTATTTCTTCTTTCAACGGTAAATCATTAAGAGCTATAAAACTTTTCCCTCTCTCTTCCGGCACATTTTTTCTTTCCTCTGCTGGCTTAGCTAAAATGTGTTTTCCTATTCGTCTTCCAAACACAAGACCTTCTAATAATGAATTACTCGCCAATCTATTCGCACCATGAACTCCATTACAAGCCACTTCACCGACCGCATATAAGTTTGAAATGGACGTCTCTCCGTCACAATTCGTCTTCACGCCGCCCATATGAAAATGAGCGCCCGGTACGACCGGAATAGAATTTTCTTTTAAATCAACACCATTCTTTTTACATAATGATGAGACGGTCGGAAAACGTTGTTCAAAGTTTTGAATGGTTTCGATGTTTAAGTACACTGTTTCACCCGCAAGAAGTTGTTCATGAATAGCCCTTGCCACTACATCACGCGGTGCGAGATCTTTCCCGGGATGTATATCCATCATAAAACGCTGTCCTTTTGCATTTATAAGGACAGCTCCTTCACCACGGACTGCTTCAGAAACGAGACCACAACATCGCCCGTCCACATATAACATTGTCGGATGAAATTGTACAAATTCTAAATCAACAAGTTCTCCCCCAGCTCGATATATCATCGCAAGTCCATCGCCTGTAATTGTCTCATCATTCGATGTAAAGGCGTACAAACCACCTATTCCTCCTGATGCTAACACCGTATTATCAGCATAGTAACGCTTCAGCTTCCCTTCACTATTTCGCGTTAAAGCTCCTATGCATTTATTATTTTCTATAATAAAATCGAGTACCATTTCATGCTCAACGACAGTAACGTTCGGAACTACTTCTTGTATTAAATGCTCTAATAGATTTTTACCAGTTGCATCTCCTCCGGCATGTAAAATGCGCCGTTTTCGATGCGCCCCTTCTTTACCAAGGTGGATCCCTTTTTCATCCCCATCAAATTTCATTCCATTCGTAATAAGCTTACTTATTTCTTTCGGTCCCTCTTCAACTAAATAACGAACTGCTTCTTCGTTGTTATAATGGCAACCTGCCACTAATGTATCTTCAAAATGCCCACTCGGATCGTCATATGTAGCAACAGCTGCTGCAATTCCTCCTTGAGCTAAATGTGTATTGTTATTACGTCCTGTTTTTTTTGTGATAATTATCACATTCTTTTCGTGACAAAGCTCTTTCGCAACACGAAGCGCTGCAACGCCGCTTCCGATAATCAAGACATCTGCACTTGGCATAATTGTTGCCTCCTACTTTACACTTTTCAACTGTCTTGACACCTATATTTACATAGTTTTAAAATAATGACAAGAGTTTTTTTACAATTCTTATTTTCACTACCATTCTAAAAACGAAAACAAATGTCACTCTTACTGAAGAGAGGAAATTACATGATGATATATCTAGATTATGCAGCGACAACACCTATGAGCGAAGAAGCCTTAGAAACATATATAGCAGCGGCAAAAACATATTTCGGAAATGAACAAAGTTTACACGATATCGGCGGAAGTGCATCATCTTTATTACAAGTTTGTAGAGAAACATTTGCAGAAATGATTGGGGGTAAGGAACAAGGTGTATTCTTTACAAGCGGCGGTTCAGAATCTAACTACCTTGCGATTCAATCCCTTCTAAATGCTAGAAATGGAAAGCACATTATTACGACACCTATGGAACACGCATCGATTCGAAGTTATTTCCAATCCTTACAATCGCAAGGTTATACTATTACTGAGATTCCTGTGGATAAAAGTGGGATAATTCATTTAGTAGATTTAGAAGCAGCTATTACAGAAGATACTGCTCTAGCAAGTATACAGCACGGAAACTCTGAAATCGGGACCGTTCAAAACATTGCAGAGATCGGAGCACTTTTAAAAAAATATAATGTTTTATTTCATTCGGATTGTGTTCAAACGTTTGGTAAACTTCCAATAGACGTTAAAGCGATGGAGATTGATAGTCTCTCTGTTTCAGCTCATAAAATATACGGACCAAAAGGAGTTGGAGCTTGCTATATAAATCCGCAAGTTCGCTGGGAACAAGTATTTCCGGGAACTTCTCATGAAAAAGGCTTTCGCCCTGGTACAGTGAACGTTCCTGGAATTGCTGCTTTTTTAACAGCCGCAGAGCATATATTAAAGAATCAAAAGGAAGAGAGCTTCCGTTTTAAACAATTACGATCTTATTTTTTAGAGCAATTACAAACACTTCCTCTAGAAATTGAAGTGAAAGGACATTCTACTTCTTGTTTACCACATATTATTGGGGTTACAATAAAAGGAATAGAAGGTCAGTATACAATGTTAGAATGTAACCGTCATGGTATAGCCATTTCAACTGGAAGTGCTTGCCAAGTCGGTAAACAAGACCCTTCAAAAACAATGCTTGCAATTGGAAAAACGTATGAAGAGGCAAAACAATATGTCCGCTTTTCTTTCGGACATCACACAACGAAAGAACAAATTGATACAACTATTCATGCACTACACACAATTGGAAATCAATTTTATAGAGGTGTTAAATCATAATGAAACAAAATGATCAAAAAAAGATTTTAGGCGAAGAAAGACGACAACTCATCCTTGAGTGGCTTCTTGCTGCAAATGAACCGTTATCGGGGAATGAGCTATCTAAAAAGACAAACGTAAGTAGGCAAGTTATCGTTCAAGACATTTCCTTACTAAAAGCACGAAATGAACCAATTATTGCGACTGCACAAGGGTATTTATATTTAAAACCACAAACAAGACAACAAGCTTTTGAACGCGTAATCGTATGCCAACATAAACCGGCAGAAGTACGTCAAGAACTTACTATGTTAGTTGACCACGGCATTACGATTAAAGACGTAAAAGTTGAGCATCCTGTATACGGCGATTTAACAGCATCAATTATGGTAAGTAATCGCTTTGATGTAGAGCAATATTTACAAAAAATCGAAAACACAAACGCTTCCTATCTTTCGCAACTAACAGATGGTATTCACTTACATACAATTGAAGCAGATTCTAAA
Organism: Bacillus sp. DB-2; assembly: GCF_003315125.1. Classification (NCBI taxonomy): domain Bacteria; kingdom Bacillati; phylum Bacillota; class Bacilli; order Caryophanales; family Bacillaceae; genus Bacillus; species Bacillus sp. DB-2. Next base: position 234,129 of record NZ_QNRN01000001.1, read on the forward strand.
GAGAAATTAGATGCCGCTTGCGAGGCACTAGACCGCGCTGGATTTCTCGTTTATTAATGTAAAGCACAGAGTTTTTTATCATTCTCTGTGCTTTTTTAGTGATATAATATTGTAATCAATTGTAAAGGGGGTCAAATATGGGAATTGAACTCGTTCACTTTAGCACCGGTAAACCGAAACAAATGAAATATGGCGAAGATAAAGAAATGATAACAGGTATATGTAAAGATCCTACAGAAGAGGCCTTCCTCTCAAAAGACGGATTCCGTGGTGATGATGTAGCGGATTTAAAACACCACGGGGGACCTGATCGCGCAGTTTGCGTGTACCCACACGAGCATTACGCACTATGGGAAGAAGAATTTCAAACTACACTTCCGGCTTCCACATTTGGCGAAAACATTACCGTAACAAATATGTTAGAGCGTGATGTATGCATCGGAGATACATATCAACTAGGCGAAGCAATCATTCAAGTTACACAAGCGAGAGTACCTTGTAGCACAATTTCAAAACGCCTTGGTATTCCTGGTATTTTGCCACGCATTGTAGCAACTGGATATACTGGTTATTTATGCCGCGTTCTTCAAGAAGGTACTGTACGTCAAGATTCTAAAATTACATTATTAGAGCGTCCATCAAACAATGTATCTGTTTTGTTCTCTAACGAAATTTATTTTCATAATAAGAAAGATAAAGATGGCATTGAGAAGGTTCTTGCTGTTCCAGAACTAGCCGAGATTTGGCGTGGTCAGTTAGAGGATCGTCTTGCGAAGTTAAAATAAATAGAATCCCACCATTTATAGGTGGGATTCTATTTATCTATCACAAAATGTATTATCCGATAAAATTATATCAGCGATTAGAAGGGAAATATCGACAGTTCATCCACCTCTCTTACAACCAATAAGAAGAATAACTCCCCAGCACTGTAACAGAAAAACCGAGTGCTTCAAGTTCCATCATTACGCCTGGCAATAATACGTCATCATATGCTTTATCTACGTCGATTAAGAAAAAGTAATTTCCAAGACCTGTTTTCATCGGGCGAGATTCGATTTTTGATAAGTTTAATTTTCTCCATGCGAAAGCTGATAACACTTGATATAGTGCCCCTGCGTAATCAGCAGGTAACGTTATCATAAGCGTCGTTTTCTCTCCTCGGTTTTCTCCGTTATTTGGGAGTACTGCTTTCTTTTTCTTATGGAGAACAAGGAAACGTGTATGATTGTTTTTATGCGTATGAATATCACGCCTTACAATTGTTAATCCGTATTTTTCTGCCGCTGCTTCATTTGCAATAGCTGCAATTTTTTCTTCAGGATGTTCTTTCACATATTGCGCAGCAGCGCTTGTTGATGTCATATCGCGAACGGTTACCCCTTTTAATTCCTCATTTAAAAATTTATGGCACTGTGCAATGGCATGCGGATGAGAATGTACAGCGTATACTTCTTTCCACACTTCTTCGTACTGCGGGTGTACGAGTAAATGCTGCTGAATTGGCACTGTAATTTCTCCTACAATGGAAAGTGGCTGCTCATGTACGAGATAATCAACCGTTATATTAACTGAACCTTCTATGGCATTCTCTAACGGTACGACCGCATAATCTACATTTTCATTTGCAGCTGCATCAATACAATCCGGAATCGTTCGATACGGTACATGCTCTGCTTCCGGAAAAAAACGACTCACCGCCATATTTGTAAATGTCGCTTCTGGTCCTAAATATCCTACTCGAATCATCGTCTTTTCCCTCTTTTTCGTTTTCTTACTGTTATACCATACTTTTTAATATTCTTCTATGAGAATTTCGAATATTAAAAAAAGACTAGCATTCGCTAGTCTAAATGTTTCTTGTATTCTCTTTGAGCGAAGAAGAAATAGATGATACATGCAGCAATGTAAAACAGAATAAACAATCCCACTTTTCTTAATGATCCGTCCATAAAAAGAGTATTATGAAACGTATATAACGCAACTGCACTATGCATACTCCCTACTATAATTGGCGCAAAAAATAGCATACACAATTGCCAACGAGAAATCTTCCACACTTCTTCCTTCGTCATTCCAAGTTTAGAGAGCGCCCCGTACTGCTTTCGATCGGATGCAATATTATGAAACCATTTAAAATATACGATGCTACATGACGTAAGGAAGAATAATATGCTAATGAATGAGCCTATAAATAGAGTAATATCACCACCTTCTTTCATATTCACATATAATTCCATATTACTTCGAAACGCATCATTTGTATCATGTTTCATATGTTTCCGTAAAGCTTCGTTTAATTCCTTCGTATTTTCGATATTTGGTAATGTATACCCTCTATATATCATTTTTTCAGAATCCGGAATTGTATTTGCTATACTGTTAAAATCTTCATCATTCATGACAAAAAACAGACCATTAATGTATGAAGGGTGATAGTTAAATTGTACCCCTTCTTTCTGACCGTTAAATGCGAATGGATACGCTTGATTCATTACTTGCAATTGAATCTCTTTTTGATTATATACATTTGGATAATTGCGTTTATTATAATAGACAAGTGTAACTGTTCCTTTTTTAGGATAATACATTTTCTGTTTTTGTTTTCTTGCCTCTTGATTGTATTCACTTTCCTTTATAAGCGGTGCTACCTCTGTTTCTCCCTTATTGGACTGAAAGGATGCATACACTCCAACAAAACTCATAGATTGAAAATCATCATATCCATATTGATGTAATAAGTTTTCAACCTTGTCTTTCTCGAAAACTTCATGAGCAGAAGTGCCTTTTTCTATGTATGAAAATGAGTGTACTCCTCCGCCACGCCACATATCTTGCATGCTAGAAAAATATAAGAACACCGTACCTGTCGCCGTAACGACAAACGTTGTTGCCATAGACAATAGAAAGAAAAAGCGACTATTTTCCTTCATTCGATGTGACAATTGATTCACTATAAATAAATACGGATATGTATACATAATCCTTTTATTTCTTTTTATCACTTCTAATATTTGTGTAGCGCCATGTGTAAATGAGAAATACGTCCCAAAAGAAATGAGTATAACAACCGGAAAAAAGTATAATGCTATCGTTGTCATCGTCACTTGTAGCGCTAACGCATATCCCGTCCCTAAACAAGCAAAACCGAATAAACAAAGCCACTTTGATGTTTTCCTCTCTCGTTTATCTGTTCGAAATTCTTTTAATAACCGTATGATTTTTATATTCCATATACGTAAAGCACTTATAAAAGATAACAGAACAAAGACAAGCATATATGTAACAAACGTTACACCAATCGCTCTCATGTCAAATATGACAGGGAGTTCTTTCGGAAGATGAAGTAACATACTAAATACCATAAAAAAGAGTTTTAAAGAAATCATGCCCAGCCCAATACCGAAAATATTAGCGAAAATTCCGATCAATATTTGCTCGGTCATAATCACTCCTATTACGTTAGACTTCGTCGCTCCCATTAACATATATAACCCTAATTCTTTCTTACGTGCTTCTATGAAAATAGAAGTAGAGTACAAAATAAATATGACGAAAAAAGAAATAATTATAACGTTACATATGATAAGTCCCCAGCGTACATTTTGATACCACATCGTCTCTTGCATATACGGATGTACAATGACAGACATGTATGCATAAGAAGCAAATATTGCAAAACAACTACTTAAGAAAAACACTTTATAATTACGCCAATTTCCCTTTATATTTTGTAGCGCTAGTTGCCGAATGTTCATCTATCGTCCTCCTGTACCTTACTACATAGGCAAAAAGCTAGAGGTTTCCCTAGCTTTTCACGTGTTTTAAATATCCTCTTTGCGCGATCATAAAGTAAATGGCAGAAGCTAAAATATAAGCCCCTATTACAATCGCACCTGATTTCCATAAATCGATATAAAGCATTTTCCCTAACGTATGAAGAGCAAACCCACTATGAATTGTACCGATTAAAATTGGGATAAAGAAGATAACACCCATCTGACGAATTGCAATTTTACGAATTTCTTTATCTGTCATACCAATTCTTTTTAATGACTTAAATTGAATACGATCTTGTTCTTTATCATTAAACCATTTAAAGTATGTCATGCTACAAGCAAAGAAGAAGAACAGTACTGCTACGAAGAAGCCGATGAACATTGTAATCGCTCCTTGCTCCTTTATCGCTTTATACGTAAGGATAGAATTGTGGAAATTCTGTTGTTGTTCTTGTGCAATTTCTTTCTTTAAGTCTAGTACAAGATTTTCTGTTCCTTTCCAATCTTCAATATAATATCCATAATATTTTGTCTTTTCTTCATCTGCTACGAGCTGTGAATATTTCACAAAATCCTCATCATTCACAATCAAATAGCCATCATCATTAAAAACAGACTTTGATACTGGATCATTTAGCTTAATAGACTGTTTTTGTCCGTTCAATTTAAATTCAAATGGCTTCGTAAGATCCGGCTTGACAATATCATTCATCATATCAACTACAACCATCGTTGCACTTCCCGGCTTATTTTGCACTTCTGGCACGTTCTGTTTACGCGCTTCTTTATTATATTCCTTTTCAGAGATAATCCCTAACGGCATCTCATGTTCACCGTTAAACATCGTTACCTTTTGAGTTGCAGGAAGTTTTACATACATTACTTTTCGCGCTTCTTCAAATCCGTGTTTTTTTATTAGTTCTTGTGCTTTCCCTTCACTAATGATGTTATGCGTATTTACCCCCTTTTCTTCATACGAAATAGCATGCGGAGCACTAGCCACTGTTTTATAACTCATATCCTCAAAGAACACGTACAGTGTACCAACTGCTGAAGAAACAACCGCCGTAATGATAGAAATTACAAATAGAAAACGAGCATTATCTTTCATTTTGTAAATAAGATTGCTAAATACGAACATATTTGGATACGTATAAAAAGATTGTTTTCTTTTTTGCAGTGCTTTTAATACGACTGTACTACCTTGCGTAAACAGTAAATACGTTCCGCCTATTGTCAGCCCTACAATCGGTAAAAACAGCATTATAAAATTCATAAATGTCACTTGGAAGCTAAGCACATATGCAGCAATAATACAGCCTATACCAACTACCCCTAACCATGTAAATGCAAAAGGTTCTACTTTTTGTTTTCTTGCCTCTCTTAATAAATCAATAATTTGCAAGCGGCCTACTGTCCAAACACTAAACAATGATAGTATTAAAAAGAGGACAAAGTATATACCAACTGTAATAAGAACTGCTTTTCCATTCCACACAAGCGGCAGTGTTTTATCAATTTTTAGTAAGACACTGAGTGCTTGGAAGAAAAGTTTTGAACAAAGCATTCCAATCCCAATACCTACTACAATGGCAATACTCCCTAACATCAGTTGCTCTAATATAATCATTCGGCCGAGCTGAGACTTTGTTCCACCTATTAACGTTAATAAGCCAAATTCTTTTTTTCTTGCTCGTAAAAACGTTGAATTCGCATATAAAATAAAGAGTGCTGAGAAGATTACTACAATATAATTCATCGATTCTAACCCTTTTGTAATCATCGTCTTCATACTAATATTACCGCTTACGACATCTGGATGATAAATGAAGGAAGCATACATGAAAAATACGACAATCGATAAACAACTACTAATAAGAAACGCTTTATAATTACGCCAATTTCCTTTTACATTATTAAGCGCGAGCTGGCGAAAGTTCATGATATTCTCCTCCTAGCATCGCAAGTACGTCTAAAATTTCTTGGAAAAAGGCTTGCTTCGTTCTTCCTTTATGTATTTCTGAAAAAATCTCTCCATCACGTATGAAAAGGATACGTTCGCAATAACTAGCGGCTACTGGATCATGTGTTACCATTGCAATCGTTACTTTCTTTTGCTCATGCAAATCTTGAAGTGCTCCCATTAATGATTTCGCTGACTTAGAATCTAGGTTTCCTGTTGGCTCATCCGCTAAAATTAATGTTGGTTCATGAATAATCGCCCTTGCAGCTGCTGCACGTTGTTGTTGTCCACCTGATACTTCGTATACTTTTTTATTTAAAATTTCTTCGATGTTTAAAAACCTCGCAATTTCAAGTACTTTCGCATCAATTTCTTTTACAGATTTCTTCGCCATTACAAGCGGCAAAATAATATTTTCTTTAATCGATAATGTATCAAGTAAGTTGAAATCTTGGAAAATGAATCCTAGATGTGTACGGCGAAATTCCGCCAATTTTGCAGCACGCATTTGATTAATTTCTTCACCATTTACAAGCACATGACCTGAAGTTTGCTTATCAATTGTTGCTAATAAATTTAAAAGCGTTGTTTTTCCGCTCCCTGAAGGCCCCATAATTCCTACAAATTCGCCTTCTTCTATTTTAAAATTTATATCGTTTAAAGCAGTCGTCGCTACTGACCCTTTTGATTGGTACACTTTTGTTAATCCTTTTACTTCAAGAACACTCATTTCTAATCCCCCTATGTGTTTTCTTCTTACACTTACTATAAGAAAAATAAGAAAAAGAAACGAGTGATTTCCCTTACAAAACGTTTTGTTATCTTACAGTTTTGTCATTTTTCTCATTAATGTATGATATTCTTCATCTTTTGCAAATTGGAACGTGAATGTTGTCCCTTCCCCTTCAGCCGATTGCACATACATTCCATGATGTAAATTATCGCAAATTTCCTTCGTAATATATAAACCCATTCCAGTCGCTTCTCTCGTTTTACGGCCATTTATTCCCGTAAAGAACGGATCAAATATACGCTTTACATCCTGCTCAGGAATACCAATTCCATTGTCCTTAATATGTAATAACACCTTTTGATCTTTCTCTTCAATTTGAAATTGAATTTCTTTTTTCTCTGCTTCTGAAATTTTTGTATACTTAATTGCATTCACAACAATTTGGCTCATCGCGATACTAAGCCACTTTCTATCAGACGCAATCATACAAGTCTCTTCTTCAAACATCATTTTCGGAAATACAGAAGATTGAATGAACGACTTCCGATTTTCATTAATAATATCTCGAATGACCTCTATAACATTTACTACTTCTACTTTATAGTCTTTCGAAAATTGATCTAACCTTGCCATATGTAACGCTAAATCTAACCCATTTAAAATACGGTTATTTTCTTCACGAATACTTTCAATCGTTCCCCTTGCTTCACGGTGTTCCTTACCATATTTCTGTAACAATAATTCAATAACGGATACTGGTGTTTTCATTTGATGGATCCACTGGTTCATAAAAATCATTTGCTGTTGCTCTTTTGCATGCTGCTTATGAACTTCATTCATATATTGCTGCCTTAATAGCGTAAACGCTTCAACGACCAGTTCTTGCTCTGCTGTATAAGAAGTATCAATAAGTAAAGAGTCATGTAATGTATGTCCACCGGCAATATACTGTTCTATTCTCTTTAAAAACACACTTCGTTTTCGGTAATCGTAAATAAGGTATACACTAAACACAACTGTCCCTAATAAAAGTCCGTATAACCATGTACTCCAGTCCAGCGCACGCTTTTCTAAAAGGCTTTGCAACTGCAATACGAGTCCAAATAAACAAAGGCTTATAATGTAAGAAAGGATTAAGGAAAAACGTTCTATGAGGTAATTTTTAACCTTCATGCCCTTCGCCCCACTCAGTAAGAAGAGCATAACCGTACCCACGCTTTGTGACAATTGCATTTTTAATGCCTAACTCCTCAAGTTTCTTCCTTACACGCTTTACATTCACGGTTAATGTATTATCATCAACAAAAGCTACTTCATCCCATAAAGCCTCTAACAGCTCTTCACGTGTCACGTATTGATTTGCTTGTTTCATTAAACATTCTAATAAATAAAACTCATTTTTTGTAAGTTCCGTTTGTTGACCTTTCCACTCTACTGTGTGCTGTGATGGGAATAATAACAATCCATTAACACCTAAGCAGTCACTTTCCGCGGCCAAAGCATACTCACCATACCCGCGGCGGAGTGCACTTTTCACCTTTGCCATTACGATATCTAAATGGAATGGCTTCGTAATGTAATCATCTCCGCCATTTTCAATCGCCATTACTTGATCCATTTCCCCTGTTCTTGCAGAAACAAAAATAATTGGCGCATTCGATACAGTGCGGATTTGGCGGCACCAGTAGAAGCCATCAAAGTATGGTAAATTAATATCAAGTAACACAAGATGAGGACTTACTTTTACAAACTCATCTTTTATATGCCGTAAATCGCTCACTCTGAAAGATTGATATCCATACCTTTCTAAATGCTCCTCTAATATCTCTGCAATTTTTTCATCGTCTTCTACAATTAATATTTTATACATATTCCTTTTCTCCCCATAAAATATTCTTCTAAAATCACTCCTTTTTCTATTATAAATTGAAACTTTAATCAATGGGGATTTTTTCCTATATCGACTTATGGTTCGCCTATATGAATTAGGTTTTTACTGGACTCAAATAACGAAAAAAAAAGACCGCCATATTTCGGCAGTCTTAATCGATAAATTCAAATTGATATTCAAGAATTTTCACAATATCTCCGTCTGTTGCACCACGTGCACGAAGGGCTTCATCAATACCCATTCCACGCATTTGACGAGCAAATCGGCGTACAGATTCATCACGTGAGAAGTCTGTCATCTTGAATGTTTTCTCAATGTCATAACCAGAAATAACAAATGTGCCATCACTTTCGCGTGTAATTTCAAAATTAGATTCAGATTCAAATTTGTACATTACACTTGCTTCAGATTCTTCTACATCATCGTACATTGGGAATTCTGGTGTTGTTTCTAATAAGTTCGCTACTTCAAATAGTAAGTCACGAACACCTTGTTTCGTTACAGCTGAGATTGGGAAAATTTTCACTTCGTCTCCCAATTTCTCTTTAAATGCTTGTAAGTTTTCTTCTGCATCTGGCATATCCATTTTGTTTGCAACAACAACTTGTGGACGCTCAGTTAAACGCATATTGTATTCTTTTAGTTCATTATTGATTGTGACATAATCTTCATATGGCTCACGTCCTTCTAAACCAGACATATCGATAACGTGCACAATTACACGTGTACGTTCGATATGACGTAAGAATTGGTGTCCAAGTCCAACGCCGGAGTGTGCGCCTTCAATTAGTCCAGGAAGGTCAGCCATAACGAAGCTGCGGTTATCACCAGTTTCAACAACACCAAGATTCGGAACGATTGTTGTAAAGTGATATTCTGCAATTTTCGGACGCGCTGATGATACAACAGATAATAATGTAGATTTACCTACACTTGGGAATCCAACAAGTCCAACATCTGCTAGCACTTTAAGTTCTAGCGTGACATCACGTTCTTGACCTGGTTCCCCGTTCTCAGCGATTTCTGGCGCTGGGTTCGTCGCTGTTGCGAAACGTGAATTACCACGGCCACCACGGCCACCTCTTGCGATTACAGCTGTTTGTTCATGCGTTACTAAATCGGCAAGAATTTCACCTGTTTTTTCATCTTTCACTATTGTTCCTGGTGGAACCTTTACGATTAAATCTTCAGATTTACGACCGTGCTGACCTTTACTCATTCCGTGCTGACCGCGATCAGCTTTGAAATGACGTTGGTAGCGGAAGTCCATTAATGTACGTAAGCCTTCCTCAACAACAAAAACAACATCTGCACCTTTACCACCGTCGCCACCTGCTGGGCCACCTTTAGGTACATACTTCTCACGACGATACGCAACCATTCCGTTACCACCGTCGCCGCCTTTTACATATATCTTGACCTGATCTACAAACATTATTTCACCACACTTTTTTCGATTAGTTGTAATATAACTGAGACTTCTTCGTCTCGTACTGTATAAGAAATGGAATACCATTTATTGTTTTCGTTCGCAAGCCACGTTTGTAGTTCTTCTACATTCGTTAGCTTTCCACGAAAATCAAAAAAGAAACGAGCATTCTCCGCGTCACTTTCAATTGTGATACAAACATAATTTTCAACATATACGTCTAAACTATGCTGAAGCATTAAGAAAAACTGATTCGTCCATGTACATACAGTCTCATCTAGATGAGATAAGTTATGTAATTTCCCTAATACTTCGTACTCCAATAAGCACGGTTGCTGTTTCCAATTATATGTTAAAATCCACTCTGAAAATAAAGGCATTGATAGCCCCATCAGATTGGATTCTTGTCTCGCTTCTTGGACAAAACGATCGATGAGCCTATGAATCTCTTCCACTTTTCCAAGGGAAAGATTTCCTTTAACCATCTGCAAACGATTGAGCCAATCATGTCTCGAGTGGCTCAACGCATCTATAATTGTCCATTTTTCATTCATTTAGATACCCCTTAATATAGAAAAACTCTAACCTGCACTCAGGTTAGAGTTTTCCGTGAGTTCTTATGCTTCTTGAGCAACAGGATATACGCTCACTTGTTTGCGGTCACGACCAAGACGCTCAAAGCGTACTACGCCGTCAACTTTCGCGTATAAAGTGTCATCGCCACCACGACCAACGTTAACACCTGGATAAATTTTTGTACCGCGTTGACGGTAAAGAATTGAACCACCTGAAACCGTTTGACCATCTGCGCGTTTAGCACCAAGACGTTTTGACTGAGAGTCACGACCGTTCTTTGTACTACCTACACCTTTCTTAGATGCGAAAAACTGAAGATCTAATCTTAACATACGTTACACCTCCTGCACTTTTTCTATTAAACGGATATACTTTCCGTAATCAAGTTCAATCGTCTTAAGTGAAACAACCAATCCTTCTAAAAGTATTTGTGCTTTTTCTGCTGTATGAACGTCTAAATCATTAGGCAATTCATACGTCAAGAATCCGCCATCACTTCCGAGTTCAATAGTTGCCTGCACATTACAAAGTTCTTCCACTGCATTTATAGAACCAAACACAACCGCTGTAGTTCCAGCACAGACAAGATCTTGTCCATGTGGCGCATAATTGGCATGTCCAGTCATTTTAAATGATCGGATACTTCCTAGTTTCGTGCGACTTATCGTAATCTTAATCATCTTAACCAGAATTAAGCGTTGATAGCTTCAACTACTAGCTTAGTGTAAGGTTGACGATGACCTTGTTTCTTACGATTGTTCTTTTTCGCTTTGTATTTGAAAACGATGATTTTCTTAGCGCGACCTTGTTTTTCAACTTTCGCAGTAACTGTTGCACCCTCTACAACTGGGCTACCAACTTTCACGTTTTCGCCACCAACGAAAAGAACTTTGTCAAAAGTAACAGTTTCACCAGCTTCAACATCTAATTTTTCAATGTAGATTGCTTGACCAGCTTCAACTTTAATTTGTTTTCCACCTGTTTCGATAATTGCGTACATACTTGCACCTCCTCTTAATTACTAAGACTCGCCAAAAACGAGGTAGACATAAAATGTCTTTAGGGAACCTGTCTTGTGCGGTTGTAGCATATAGCAGTTTAGGTGCTATAAACTATAACATAAAAATATTACCATGACTCATTGACTATTGTCAATGAATGTTCTGCTAACTATTTTTTCCGTTCTACAATTTCTTTCTTACTTCCAAAACGGATAATAGCGTACTTTTCGATAATATCATCTTTGAAATAAATTTCAAATGGAATATTTTTTTGTAATTCTTTTTGTGAAAAATGTTTTTGTACTTTTTTTGAAGCACCAATCAATACAGCTTCATCCTCTATATTACCATAAGTAATAAGCTCTCTCTCTAGCTCATACGCAATTGTTTCATTAGATATAACGTAACCTGTCGCTTTACAAGGCGCACACTCTTCTAATAATACGTCACGTAACGAATGTTTCTTGCGCTTACGCGTCATCTCTAAAATACCTAACTCTGTAAACCCAAGCACTCTTGTATATGTGCGATCATCTTGTAAAGCTATCATTAAACGCTCTCTTACCTTCTCTTTATCTTCTCGTCTTTTCATATTAATAAAATCAATTAATATCATCCCGCCAATATCACGAAGTCTTAATTGACGAGCAATCTCTTCAGCAGCCATTTCATTTGTGCGAAATACGGTATCTTGTAAATTTTGTTTTCCAGTAAATTTACCTGTATTCACATCAATTACAGTCATCGTCTCCATTTGTTCTACAATTAGATAGGCACCATTTGGTAGCCACACAATTTTTTGAAGTGCTTTCTCGATTTCACGATCTATTCCAAAATGGTTAAACATCGAAGATTTTTCATTATAAAAGGATACTCTTTCTTTCCCTACTTTTTCTTCTAATTCTTTTACTATACTTCTCGTATCTACAACTATTTTTTCAATTGTTTCAATTGGGTTCTCCTGAAATACACGATCTAAAAACGTCGCTGGTTGATGAAGTAGTAAGGGCGCCTTCCCTTGATCTTCTTTTCTTTTTAGCTCTTCATATAACTGCTGCAACCCTTGCATTTCAGCTTGTATTTCATCGATCGTTCCTTTTTCAGAAGCAGAACGGAAAATGTATCCACCTGTTCCTTCTACTTCAATTCCCAGTAACTGTTGTCTTCTTTTATTATTTTTTATTTTCCGAGAAACAGCGCGCATGTCATCATAGGGCATGTAAACGACATATTTTCCGGTAAATTCTATCTTCGCCGTTAATTTTGGCCCCTTCGTATCAATTGCCTCTTTCACAACTTGTACAAGTATCGCCTGTCCTTCATGTATGCGATATGAAGATGGTACATCATCAAATGAAAGATATGCATGTTTTTCTAATCCGATATTTACAAAGGCTGCGTTCATTCCAGCAATTGTTCTTACGATACGCCCAACATAAATATGTCCGACAATCTCCTGCTCTTCATTCCGTTTCCATAAAAGCTCGACAACTTTTTGCTTCTCTTCTATCGCAACACGCTTTTCCGAACCAGTGTAGTTAATATATAACGTCTTCAAAATTCTTTCCTCACTTTTCATTTCTTTTCCTTACAATATAAAGTGAAACTTTAATCAGTGGGGGTTTTATTCATCCCCCACTGATTATTAGTTGAACCAATCGGGCGTTTACGGGCAGTTAATGCGGGGTAAAAGGTTAGTGTCGTCGTCAACACTAACCAATTAATTCTTCAACAGATGAGGTTGTTCGTTTTTCAGCAAAATACGCATACAACAATTCATTTTCGTCCAATGTGTAATGCTCTTTATATTTTCCATGGACGATAATAGAGTGTTTATATCCTCTGCGAAATTTTGTGAAAATCGTATATAAATGATCTTCCGTTTTCACCTCAATAGGTGCTATTTTTTCAATATCTCTTTTATTCCCATAATAACGCTCTAATAAAAAACGCATAAATGCGTACCGTCTTTGTTTCCATTCTTGATATAAAGAAATCGCTAGAAAAACGAGTAATACCCACATCATAATGTTATTACTATTCCAAAGTAACTGCCATCCTAATATTACACTAAAAAAAACACATGACAATTTCATCATCTTTTCATGTGCTTGTAAATAGGGAAAACGATATGATAATACATTAAATAATACTTTTCCGCCATCAAGTGGCCAAATAGGCAATAAATTAAACCCTAAAATAATGACATTATTCCATACAAAGAAATGGTACAAATCATCAGTTACCCAGCCCGCTTTATACAAAATGTAAGCGACCGCAATCATCCATATATGCTGAATTGGCCCCGCCATAACGACAATTAATTCTTCTTTTAATGATTTATTCCCATGTTCTTCCATCTCGACTACGCCACCAAACGGCAAAAGCTGAATTTGTTTAATACGCCAATTATAATACGCTGCGGCAAAAGCATGCCCAAGTTCATGAACTAAAACGATACAAAATAACAATAGTAACTCTTTAAAACGCGCCGTAAAAATACCAATGACAATAATAACCCAAAATAACGGATGCACAGAAATTTTCGTGAAAACATCCCTATATTTAATCAAATGAAATCACCTGAATTGGATCAATAAATTTTTCATTCTTTTTTATTGCAAAATAAAATTTTCCATTTTTATTGTTTTCATCATTACTCACTATTCCAATTCTTTGTTTCTTGGAAACGTAATCATATAATTTTACTGACATATCATTTAAATTTGCATACCATGACTCCGTGCCATCAGCGTGCTGAATTTGAACTGTATTTCCAAGTTCCTCTTTCTTGCCCGCAAAAACAACTATACCTTCATTTACTGACTCCACCGTTGCATTTGTAGCCGTTTGAACAAATACACCCTGGCCGTTTTTTTGAAATCCTTGCATCACCTTTCCAGAGGCAGGAATCGCATAATCCTTTTGCTGAATAGCCTCTTCTTTTTTCTCATTTGGAGAAAAGAACACGAGAGGTTTTCCAAACTGATTTTCATACCATTTCGATATAGTAGCAAATTGAAATTCTTCTTGCATAACTTTTTCTGTAACAGCTCTAGTACCATCAAAAGAAGAAGGTGCGTTCTTAAATAAAATAGCAACCGAAAGAACTAATATTGCTGATAGCAAAACTTTGAAGAGAAAAACTTCTTTTCGAAATAGAGGATGAATTTCCTTCTCCCCCTCTTCAATAAAGACCGTTTCGCTATCAAAATCTCCTCCCGCAAAATACTGCTCTTCTTCTAGCAATTCTTGCTCTGCTTTCCTTTTCGCAATCCGCTTTTTAATTTCTTCCACACGTCTATTCTTCATACTGTCTCCTTTCTTTCGTTAGCCTTATTCAAATAGAAACAGTTATATACAGTTTGTACATATGTATGAGTTATAGAAGGAAGATATTCATGCGAAGAAAAAAGAAAGCACTCCGCATTTATGCGAAGTGCTTTTAACGGATTCCAAAGAAATTTTTCATCTTTGTAAATACCGATACTTTTTCTTGTTCAAATGCTTGTAATGGTACATTCTCACCTAACAAGCGTCTTGCAATATTACGATAAGCTATTGCTGCTTTCCCACTAGGTTGCAGCGCTACAGGTTCACCTGTATTCGTAGCACGAATAACTTCATCATCATCCTCGACAACTCCAAGAAGCTCGATTGACAGTGTACGTACGATTTCATCAACGTCTAACATATCCTGTTCATGAAGCATATGACTACGCACACGGTTAATGACAAGTTTCGGTGGTTCAATATCCTCTTTCTCTAAAAGCCCGATAATACGATCCGCATCACGCATTGAGGATACTTCTGGTGTTGTTACAACGATTGCTTTATCCGCACCTGCTACTGCATTTTTAAACCCCTGCTCAATCCCCGCAGGACAATCAATTAATATGTAATCATAATCTTGACGTAATACTTGTATTAATTCATCCATTTGTTCAGGTGTTACCGCCGATTTATCGCTCGTTTGTGCTGCAGGTAATAAATAAAGATCATCAAAACGCTTATCTTTAATAAGAGCCTGAGGTAAACGACAACGCCCTTCAACGACATCAACAAGATCAAATACAATACGATTTTCTAGCCCCATTACTACGTCTAAATTGCGTAAACCGATATCTGTATCAATTAAACACACTTTTTTTCCAGATAACGCAAGGGCTGTACCAATGTTCGCAGACGTTGTAGTTTTACCTACTCCGCCTTTTCCAGATGTAATTACTATTGCCTCTCCCACAGCTATACAATTCCCCTTTCTAACTTTGTTAAATTAGGTCTAAGATGAGTGAGAAGTTGCAGGCGATCGACAACAATGTGATTATTCTCATTAATGTACGCACATTCTGCCGCCTCTGCTCCGTCTTCTTTCTCTTCCGGAGCCCGCATTGTCACATCACTAATTCGGAGTTGCATAGGGTTCATAATAGATGCAGCAATAACAGCTTCTGAATCTCCATCATACCCCGCATGTGCAATTCCTCTTAATGATCCCAAGACAAAAATATTCCCCCCAGCGATAACCGTTCCGCCTGGATTAACATCTCCAATTAATAATAAATTGCCTTTTACATGTAACACTTGTCCAGAGCGAACAATTTTGGAAATAGGGACAATTTCTGTTTCTTCTTTCCAAGCTATTGCTTCTGCTTTTGTTATAACATCACTTTCGATTGATTCTACAACAAGGTTCTTCTTATTGCGAATTAACGTACGAATCTCTTCTTGTTGTACTTCTGTTAAATAGCGATTTCCTACTTTAACACGCACTTCAATTAAAGAACGTCCGTCACTCTCATAGTAATGTGTAGAAAGCTTTTCATCCAATTCTTTTAGTAGCTCAGAGAATGAACAGCAATCATCTAAATGAAGTGTTATTCCATCTTTTGTCCCTTTTATCGTTACATTTTGTTGCTTTTTTTCTTCCACTAAAGTTCACCCCACCGATTCAATTCGACATAAAATTAGAAAATCCTTTTTTCTTTTTCTTCTATCGCTTTTGAAAGACGCACTAAATATCGTCTCAGTGGGAAACAAACTATTAATAAGAAAATTCCATTTAGCAATAAAGTAGCAAGGAGACGATCTGTGAAAAAGACAGATGCTGACATGTGAGTACGTCCTAACAAAGTTAAAAACCCATACACATAATACTCTAATGCTGCAATGCCAGCCAGTACGATAGAAGCGACAATAAATAAATTCAATTGTAATACTTTCATCACACTATAAACTAAATAAGCTAAAATCGGATAAGCAAATATATATATACCGACAAGTTCCGTGTATACGGTATCAAATAAGAAACCAAATAATAGTCCGTAGTAAATCCCTTGAACCGGACTATAGTACACTGTAATAAAACATAACACAATTATAAAGAAATGCGGTGCTGCTATACTGCCTTTCCAAAAGACGTCTGTTGGAACAACAGTAGAGAACATATTTTCAAATAAAAAAACAAAAAGGAGCAAAAGAGGAAGAGCTGCTCTTTTTAAAATCGTCATCATCTCTTCTCTCCCTCCTATTCTAACGGCGCTGTAGGCATATCACGTTTTGCAACTATAATATGCTCTACATCATTCAAATCAGCGGATGGTTTTACATAAGCTGTTTTTGTTAAACCGTATGGATCTGGCTGAACATCAACAATTTTCCCAATCGCAAGACCTTTTGGGAAGATATCACCAAGTCCAGATGTTACAACTAGTTGATCTTTTTCTACTTTTGCATCAGAGCTAATCTTTGTGAAAAGAAGTAGTTGTTTTTCTTTATCGTAACCTTCAATTAATCCAAAGATATTTTCTTGTCCTTGTACAATAGCAGAAACACGGTTTGTTCGGCTCATCGAACTTAACAACTCTACTGAAGATGTAAACTGAGATACACTTTTTACGCGTCCAACTAAACCTTTCGGAGTTACAACAGCCATATCTTTTTTGATCCCCTGCTGTGCTCCTTTATCAATTCCAACTAAATCGTACCATTTATCGGGATTACGAGAAACCACACTAGCTTGTACTTCCGTATAATCACCACGGGACTTTTCTTTACCAGTTAATTCTCGTAGTTTTTTATTCTCATCGTCTAAATTTTTCACTACTGCAGATAAATCTGCGGTAGAATCTAATTTTGCTTTCAGCTTTTTATTCTCTTCATACGTGCGCTTTACATCTTCTACGTTCTCGAAGAATCCGGCAACATAATTCGCTGGCTTTTGGAATACACGTTCTACAACACCGACAGTATCTTTTATAAACTGCTCTGGCCATGATAAACTGTTCCGTTCTTTCAATGAGATTCCAATCAATGCCACGAGAAGAATAATACTAACTAACAAAACAATTAATCTTTTGTTTAAGAAAAACTGTGGCACGTTCACACCCTCTTAATTTCATTGATTTTTATTTTGCAATATTATCGAGCAGCAGTTTTGAAAAGGTCGATATTGTCTAATGCTTTACCCGTTCCAATTGCTACGCAATCTAATGGATCCTCTGCAACAAGAACTGGCATATTTGTTTCTTCACTAATAACTTTATCTAAGTTACGTAGTAATGCCCCGCCACCCGTTAATACGATACCGCGGTCCATAATATCCGCTGCTAATTCAGGTGGAGTTTTTTCTAACGTATTTTTAACTGATTCTACAATTGCATCTACTGTATCTTTTAATGCATCTGCAATTTCTTCTGGTTGAATTAGTACTGTTTTAGGTAAACCACTTACTAAATCACGACCGCGAATTTCCATAGGCTCAATACCTTCTGGCTCGCCTGCAGAACCGATTTCTAATTTTAGTGCTTCTGCTGTTCTTTCACCAATCATTAAGTTGTAGCTTTTCTTAATGTACTGAATGATTGAATCGTCCATATCATCACCAGCAACACGAACTGATTGACTTGTTACGATACCACCTAAAGAAATAATTGCAACTTCTGTTGTACCACCACCGATATCAACAACCATACTACCAGTCGGCTCCCAAACAGGTAAGTTTGCACCAATTGCTGCTGCAAATGGCTCTTCGATTGGATAAGCATCACGAGCACCAGCTTGACGAGTCGCATCGATTACTGCACGTCTTTCTACAGCTGTAATACCAGATGGTACACATACCATTACATATGGTTTACGTGAGAAGAATCCATTTGATTTTTGAGCTTGTTGAATGTAGTATTTCATCATTATTGCTGTTGTTTCGTAATCAGCAATTACACCATCTTTCATAGGGCGAAGTGCCACTACATTTCCTGGTGTACGACCAATCATTTGTTTTGCATCGCTACCTACCGCAACGATTTGTTTCGTATCAGTTTGTAATGCTACTACTGAAGGTTCACGTAAAACTACACCTTTCCCTTTCACATATACAAGCGTGTTCGCCGTTCCTAAGTCTATTCCAAGATCGCGAGTAAATCCACCAAATCCAAACATATCATTTATCTTCCCTTCTTATTTTCACGGACTCATTTTTCTTACTTTATATTTATAAAAACAGTACGTTTTTTTATATCTGCATCCTTTTTGTAGATAATTTTCTACAAAAAACTCATAAATCACATTATAAAACAAAATAAGTAAAAAGAATAGTCTTAAATATGACCTTTTTCCTTTAAACTCACGAATTTATGGTCACCTATTATGATATGATCAAGTACTTCAATTCCGATAATTCGACCACATTCTACTAATCGTTTTGTAACTTCAATATCTTCACGGCTCGGCGCCGGATCTCCTGAGGGATGGTTATGAAGACATATAATAGAGGCTGCTGCCCGACGGAACGCTTCTTTAAAAACTTCCCTTGGGTGCACAATCGACGTATTTAAACTTCCAATAAAAATAGTTTGCCTATGTATAACTTGATTTTTCGTATTCAAATATAAACAAACAAAATGCTCCTGTTGCAAAAAACGCATCTCTTCCATCATATAACTCGCACAATCTTCTGGACTTCGAATACTATATCTATTTTGATATTCTAAACGTACCATTCTTCTACCTAATTCAAAAGCAGCCATAAGCTGCGACGCCTTTGCAATCCCAACACCATGAATGCTCATCATCTCTTCTAACGTTGCATCCTTTAACATTCGTAAGCCGTCAAAATGATGTAGAATATTATCTGATAACGTTAACACCGTTTCTTCTTTAGAACCCGTTCTGAGTAAAACTGCAAGAAGTTCTCGATTCGATAAACTTCCTGCTCCTTCTAACAATAAACGCTCCCGTGGCTGTTCTTCTCTCACAACATCACGAATACCGTTCATCTCTCCACCCCTTTTTTTACGATTTCTCCTAAAGAAAACCCCATGCAATTTTACACATGGGTTACATCGCTATCAAACTGTTTTAATTCACGGACAAGACGTGCAATTGGCAAGCCAACTACACTGTAGTAGTCCCCTTGAATATGTTGAACAAAAATAGACCCTTTACCTTGAATTCCATAGCTTCCTGCCTTATCAAGTGGTTCCTTCGATGCAACGTATACGTCTATTTCTTCTTCTGTTAATCCCCAAAATGTTACTTCTGTACGTTCATAAAAAGTTACAGTTTTTTCTTTCGATATAATTGCAACACCTGTGTATACTTCGTGTGTTTTCCCTGATAATAATTGTAACATTTCTTTCGCCTCAGCCCCATTAGACGGCTTTCCAAGAATACGCGAATCATATGTAACAATTGTATCTGCACCTAGTACAACTTGATTACTATGGTTTTCTGCCACAGCAGATGCTTTTTGCAAAGCAAGCGACATGACAATATCAGAAGGTGATGAATATGCACCAATCTTCTCTTCTACTTCACTAACAACGATGTCAAATGGCACATCTGCTAATTCAAGCAGTTCCTTCCTCCTAGGTGACCCTGAAGCTAAAATAATTTTCCTCATATTTTCTCCTTCCCTTCTCACATGAAGCAGAATAATTCAAATCAATCGTATCAAAGGAATAGTTTCCCCACAAATTCTAGAAATATCATTTTCTCTAAACAAAATAATAGTTCTTTTTAAATACGATTATATGCTGCCCATACAGAAAGCACTTTGTTCTAAATTCAAAAGAAAAGAAAGAAGTATATGTACTTCTTTCCCCTTCATCATTATCTTATTATTTTACTTTTTGTGAAACCATTTTTTCATACGAAAGTATACCATCAATAATAACTTGATTTAATTTAGCTACAGATTCCTTATCGCTCTTCCCTTCCTTAATCGTTTGCACCGCTATTGACGTATACATATAAAGCTTCTTTGCATCTTCACGCTTCATACTCTTCCCTTCCTTTTCCATAGCTTTCCACTCTTTTTGAATCGCTTCTATATCTTTTGGATTACTTTTTCCACTAGTTTGTACGCTGGACACATATTTTGCTAAATGAGTATATAATGGCTGCACTTTCGCTAAAAACATTCCTACTTCTTTATCATTTTTGAGCAATGCTTTATCTGTAATATCCCAATTTTTTTTCAAAACTGAAACACCATCTTGCTTATACTGATCTATTAATTGATTAACAGCCTGTTCATCGCTCGTAATAGCAACAACTAACGCATACTTATCACCACTCGGTTTCAAAGTAGCCACGCCCCCATTACTTTTCCACTCTTCAATAGCAGCCTGTCCTTTTTCTTCAGAGGAATAAAGCCCTCCTTGAACGAAAAATAGTTTCATTGGGTCTAATGACGTTCCTACCTGTGCTTTTGGTTTTTCCTCTTTCGGTGTTGGTGTTTGTTCTGCCGTTCCACCCACCTTTTGTTCCTCATTACCTGCCTGCTTCGAAGCCGTTACCTTACCTTCTTCTGTCGTCCCTTGTCCAGTTAATAAATGAATCATACCCATCCCAAATGCAGTACCAATAATTATTGCAGTTGCAACGATTGCGATTATCGTATTGCTCCACTTCTTTCGATATTTTTCCATAGATACTGATTTCGCTTTTTGAAACGGAACGACATTTTTCGGTCTCTCACTTTCTGCTACCATCCAGTCAAACTCATCCTTCTTTTTTTCCTCATACTTCGCTTCTGTTCCATTTACTTTCACCGAGATCGTTCGTGATTGCTTGTCCATACACTCACACCTCACCTCTTGTCATTGTCCGCATCATATCATATTCATTCCACAAAAAAACGAGATATTTGTCAGAGGAATTCGTCAAATAACCCTATATTATTATCTTATATGTATGCATTTGACTTCATTTGTAGAACAAAAAACTAGATAGCAAAGACTATCTAGTTTTTCTCGCGAATATATTTTCGAACTTCAGAAATGAAATAAAGAGAACCTGTTATGATAAAGACATCATTTTCTCCAATCATATCAACTTTTGTATCAATTGCCTCTTTCCAATCTTCAAAAACTAATTTTGATTCTTGTTGTGAATACGATGCAAGCTTGTCAGCAGAAATGGCACGATCAAAGGCAAACGTCGTAAATATTATTTCATCAGCAACTTTTTCTAATTGCCCTACCATGTTATGTAACTGTTTGTCACCAAGAGCAGTAAATAAAACTATTACATTCTTCTTTTTATAATGTGCCTCTACTGTTTTTACAAGACTTTCAATACCTTCTGGATTATGAGCACCATCTATTATAATATCTGGATTACTTTGTAACTTTTCAAATCGACCAATCCAGTATGCTTCTTGTAAGCCAGCTTTTATTTCCTCTTCATTAATTAAAAATGATAAATATGTTTTTAAATACATGACTGCCATAAGTGCTAGCGCTGCATTGCCTACTTGATGAATACCTTTCATTGAAATCCGAACATTTTCAAACGAGGCGAATGGACAAGCAAAATCAAAATGTTCCCCATCTTTATTAGAATGTTTATGTAATGTTGTAAACTGTTTTCCAAATTCATATAAGCTTGCATGATTTTCCTTAGCAACCTTTTGAATTACTTGCAATGCTTCTTCATTTTTCACACCAGTAATAACTGGAACACCAGACTTAATAATCCCTGCCTTTTCATATGCAATTTCTCCTAGTGTATTGCCTAAAATATGCATATGATCGTGACCGATATTCGTAATAATCGTGAGAACCGGATGAATAACATTTGTAGAATCAAATCTTCCCCCAAGCCCCGTTTCAAATAAAACGACATCACAGAAATTAACTCTACCGAAATAATAAATTGCCATTACTGTAATAATTTCAAACTCAGTCGCTTCTCCTAAATCCGTCTCATCTAATTTTTCAACGACTGGCTTTACCATATTTACAAGTTCTGCAATCTCTTCATCTGCAATCGGTATTCCGTTTACACTAATACGTTCATTGAATGTTTCTATGTAAGGCGATGTAAACGATCCTACTTTATATTTCGCACCTTCTAACATGTAGCGCATGTATGTTAAAGTTGAACCTTTTCCATTTGTGCCGGCTAGATGAACACATTTTATATGACGCTCTGGATTTCCGAGTTCTTCTAACATCCATTGCATTCTTTCTAGCCCTGGTTTTATCCCAAATTTCAATCGGCTATGAATCCAGTTTATCGCTTCTTCGTATGTATGTATCACGTGTGTTATTCCCCTTTCAAAAGACAACCTTCATACTTCTATTATACGCAAAGAAAAGAGACTCACCAATATAGTGAGTCTCTGAAAAACATTTTTATTTCTCAAGATCAGCTAGACGTTGACGAACCGCTTCGCGTTTTTCTAGATAATCTTGCTCTTTCGCACGCTCTCCGTCAATAACTTCTGCAGGAGCTTTCGCTACGAATCCTTGGTTTGAAAGTTTCTTCTGTACACGTTCTACTTCTTTACCAAACTTCTCAAGTTCTTTTTCAAGACGCGCTTTCTCTTCATCAAGATTGATAAGATCAGCTAACGGTAAGAATAACTCTGCACCTGATACGATTGCAGTCATCGCTTTTTCTGGCGCTTGTAAATCAATCTTAATTGTTAGTTCACTTGGGTTACAGAAACGCTCAATGTAAGAGCTATTTTTCGTAAGCTGGGCTAGTACTGCCTCGTCTTTTGCTTTAATTTGCATTTGAACTTTTTTGCTCATTGGCGTATTTACTTCCGCACGGATGTTACGAACAGAGCGAATGATATCAACTAGAAGGTGCATTTCCGCTGCCGCTTCTTTATCTTGTAAATCTTCGCGAACTGTTGGCCATGCTGCTACTGTAATAGACTCGCCTTCATGCGGTAAATGCTGCCAAATTTTCTCTGTTACAAATGGCATGAATGGATGTAATAGACGCATTGTTTGGTCTAATACGTAAGCTAAAATCGAACGAGTTGTTTTCTTAGCTGCTTCATCTTCACCGTATAGTGGAAGTTTCGCCATCTCAATGTACCAGTCACAGAAATCATCCCAAATGAAGTTGTATAATGAACGACCAGCTTCACCGAACTCATATTTATCCATGTTACGTGTTACACTTTCGATTGTTTCGTTTAAGCGAGTTAAAATCCACTTATCTGCAACTGATTTTTCACCAGTTAAATCGATTTCTTCATACTTCATGTCATCCATGTTCATTAATACGAAACGTGATGCGTTCCAAATTTTATTAATGAAGTTCCAAGTAGATTCTACTTTTTCCATGCTGAAACGTAAATCTTGACCTGGTGCACTTCCTGTTGATAAGAAGTAACGCATCGCATCTGCACCGTACTTCTCGATAACATCCATCGGATCAATACCGTTACCAAGAGATTTACTCATTTTACGTCCTTGCTCATCACGAACTAAACCGTGAATTAATACATCTTTAAATGGACGCTCTCCTGTAAACTCTAAACCTTGGAAAATCATACGAGATACCCAGAAGAAGATGATGTCATAACCAGTTACTAAAGCATCTGTTGAATAGAACTTTTTAAAGTCTGCTGCATCTTCATTCGGCCAGCCAAGTGTTGAGAATGGCCATAATGCTGAACTGAACCATGTATCAAGCACGTCATTATCTTGATTCCAGTTTTCAAGATCTGCTGGCGCTTCTGTACCTACGTATACTTCACCAGTTTCTTTATGATACCAAGCTGGAATGCGGTGTCCCCACCATAATTGACGAGAAATACACCAGTCATGAATGTTTTCCATCCAGCGTAAGTATGTGTTTTCAAAACGCTCTGGTACGAACGTTACTTTTTCTTCTTCTTTTTGTTGAAGTTCTACCGCTTTTTCTGCAAGTGGAGCCATTTTTACGAACCATTGTGTTGATAAATAAGGCTCAACAACTGCACCGCTACGCTCACTATGACCTACTGAGTGCATATGAGGCTCGATTTCTACTAATACGCCAGCTTCTTGTAAGTCTTTCACTAACTCTTTACGGCATTCGAAACGATCCATACCGTTATACTTACCAGCTTTTTCGTTCATCGTTCCATCTTCGTTCATTACTAAAATACGTGGTAAGTCATGACGGTTACCTACTTCAAAGTCATTCGGGTCATGAGCTGGTGTAATTTTCACAACGCCTGTTCCGAAGTCTTTTTCTACGTATTCATCAGCAATAATCGGAATCTCTCGGCCTACGATTGGAAGTGTAACTGTTTTTCCGATTAAATGTTTGTAGCGATCATCTTCTGGATGAACTGCTACCGCTGTATCACCAAGCATTGTTTCTGGACGAGTAGTTGCAAGGCGAATGTGACCAGAACCGTCTGTTAGCGGATAGTTCATATGGTAGAATGCACCTTGAACTTCTTTATGAATTACTTCAATATCAGAAAGAGCTGTGCGTGTTGCTGGATCCCAGTTGATGATATACTCACCGCGGTAAATTAAGCCTTTTTCATATAATTGAACGAATACTTTATTAACAGCGTTAGATAAACCTTCGTCTAATGTGAAGCGTTCACGAGAATAGTCTAGTCCTAAACCAACTTTCCCCCATTGTTGACGAATGTGAGAAGCGTATTCTTCTTTCCATTCCCAAGCTTTTTCAAGGAATTTCTCACGACCAAGATCGTAACGTGAAATACCTTCTTCACGAAGTTTCCCTTCTACTTTCGCTTGCGTTGCGATACCAGCATGATCCATTCCTGGAAGCCATAATACATCGTAACCTTGCATACGCTTTGTACGAGTTAAAATATCTTGAAGCGTCGTATCCCAGGCGTGACCTAAGTGTAACTTACCAGTTACGTTCGGAGGTGGAATTACAATTGTATATGGTTGTTTCTTCTCATCTCCTGTTGCTTCGAAATATTTGCCTTCAAGCCACCACTTGTAAAGGCCTTCTTCAACGGACATATGATCATATTTAGTTGGTAAATTATTTTCCGTGTTTGACATTATTTTCCCTCCTTAAAATAAAAAATGCCCCTCATCCAAAAAAGGACGAGGGACATCGCGGTACCACCTTTATTTACAAACAAATTCAGAATTTGCTTATACTCTTAATTTGATAACGGACAAATCCGTCTTTTCCTAATAAGAATCATTCCGTTCAGAAAAGATGCTCCAGGGCTACCTTCTAACATAACTATCTAGAGAACCTCCCAGCCAATGGTTCCCCTCTCTGAAGACGTTTCATGTTATACTCTTCCCCTTCAATGCATTTATGTGATTGTTAATTATTATATACAATAGTGTAAAAAACGAAACCTTATTCGTCAAGATAAATTTGAAACTACGGCTTTTATCTCTTTATGGAACTAATAAAAAAAGATAAGCAGGGTTCTCCCTACTTATCTTCTTTATCCGTTCCCTTGCTGGGCAGCTTGTAATTGCGAAAGGAAATATTCTGTATTACTAATGAGCCAATGCGATTGCTGCAGAATTTTCACCCCGCGAAGCTCATTTTCTTCATTACGACTCTTTCTTCTTTTCGTATACGACTGAATTTGCCGAATAAAATGCGACGGGTACGTCATATACGCAAACATAAGAAGCTGCTCCTCTTTCGTAAATGGAAAATTTTTTTGATACATTTGATACCATTCAAAGCGGTCGCTCCGCGCAATTGGATATGTGTTCAAAGACCTTGAATAAAAGCTGACGATATCCTGTACCGGTGTAGCAAACTGAGACTTTTCTAAACTAATAAAATAACCGTTTCGTTCATAATCAAATAAAAAGTGATTAAGCGATACATTTCCATGAACGAAAGTAGTACGTGTTTTTTCCTTTTCTTTCATTGCATCATGCCATTCACTTAATTGTTTCGTTGCGAACTCACGTGCTCTCATAACGTGGTGATAATACGTACAATATTGTAATTCAAATGGAGACATATACCACTTCGCTTCAGATTCTATGAGAAACTCTTCTAATATCTCGCCATCATTTTCCCAACGGTCGGATATATTTGTATAATGTTTTTCTAAATCTTCTTCTGTATAAGTCTCCTCTTTCACCGTTTTTTGATGCAACGTCCCGAGCGTTTGAAACATCTTATGGTATTGATCATTATCTTCGCCGTTTCCTTCCGCACGTTCTAACCAAGGCATTAAATAATAGCTATACGCCCCATCACTTAAAACATAATTCCCGTCCGTCGTGTGATAGATAGGTACATAATTCGAAAAACCTTTCTCCTTCAAATATTGAATATGGTGTAAAAAATTATTCCGCTCTAATTTTCTATCTTGTATTTTCTTTAACGCATACGGACCTTGATTCGTATAAATTTTCATTACACTTCCGTGCTCTTCCATATGCTGAGTGTCCAATCTATATTGCCTCACAATGGGTTCATAGCGATTTCGTAATTCAATATCCATACGAATAACCCTTTCTTATTCAAAACATAGCTTCTAGGAAAAGAAAAGAGGTGAGTGAAAAAACTCACTCACTTATTTCACTGTTGCTTTTGAAACAGGAATATATATAATTTGCCCTGTAGTTAAATATATATCTTCTGATTGATTTACACGATATAAGCTTTGTACAGTCGTTTCATAACGTTCTGCAACCGATTCAATTGTATCTCCTTCTTGTACGAAGTACATTCTTAACTTCGTAAATTCTTCTTCTGGTTCTTTCGTAAATAATTTCGTTAAATAAAGTGCATTTTCATCTCGCTGTGAATATGCTTCTTCCTCTGGCTCTTCCTGCTTTTTCGCTTTTTCTTTCTTGAAATTTTTCCGCCCGAACAATTCAAATTGTGGCGTCTTTTCTTGCTCCTCTTCACGCTCCACAAGTTCATGTTCTTCTAATGCCTCTTCTTCTATTTCTTGCTCTTTTCTTTCCTCTAGCTGAAACGGTTCAAATGCATAATCTTCCCATCCATCTGATTCTTTATAGACTGGTACCTCTTCGTGCAGCACAGGTCTACTTTCATCCTCTTCAGCTGAATCAGCTTCCAACTCAGCATACACCGTCTCTTCCTCTTCATCCTCGGTTCTTTCCTCATCACATAAGCCTGTAATAGATATATCCGCTAATAGTTGTAAGCAACCATTTTCCTTTAATTCATAATCAAATTCCTCGATTGATACATATAATTCTTCAATTACTTTCACTCGATTTCTTGGAATTGATATTTCGAGCGGAAAGGAATGGACAAGCTCATTAACCCCGTCTCCCCTTGTTTCTACATAATCAATTGCCTTTGCTGGTGATAGCTCTCTTAATGAATAAGCTGAATCATCTTGCCTTGCAACGTACTCTCCCGTTAAATCTAATTGCCCCCTCACGATAACTTCATGATCGAGCTCCTCTATCTCAACGTCTGGATCTAACGAAATTGACAAAAGTTCTTCGACTTCCTGTCCCTTCTGGAACCAAACAGATTCTTTTAATGAAAATCGTAATGAATGATCTGTTGCCACTTCTTTTCCCCCTCCCAAACTATATGTCATTACAGATTTATGTTCCCTAAGGCTACTTTATGAATAAAAAAAATCGCTCCCCTAATGGAAAGCGATTTTCTCTAAGAAATTATGCTTTTAATTTTGACATTGCAATTTCGGCCGCTGCAATTGTCGCCTCAATATCTGCATCACTATGTGCTGTCGATAAGAATAAACCTTCAAATTGAGAAGGTGGTAAAAATACACCTTGTTCTACCATTTCACGATAGTAAGCTGCAAAGAATTCTAAGTTTGAAGATTTTGCTGCATCATAATTAATAACTTGCTCATCCGTAAAGAAAATACCAATCATAGAACCTGCACGATTAATGTGATGCGGGATATTATGCTTTTCAGCTGCCTTACGTAGTCCAGCCTCTAATATTTCTGCTTTACGCTCAAATTCCACATATGATTCTGGCGTTAACTGCACTAACGTTTCATAACCTGCTGTCATTGCAAGTGGATTACCCGATAATGTTCCAGCTTGGTAAATCGGTCCGCTTGGTGCAACTTGACGCATAATCTCTGCCTTCCCACCGTATGCTCCTACCGGCAAGCCACCACCGATTACTTTACCTAAACAAGTTAAGTCAGGAGTTACACCGTAATAACCTTGTCCACAATTATAAGCAACACGGAATCCTGTCATTACTTCATCAAAAATAAGTAGTGCACCGTTTTGCTCTGTCACTTCACGAAGTCCTTCTAAAAACCCTGGTTGCGGGGGAACAACACCCATATTCCCTGCCACTGGTTCTACAATTATACAAGCGATGTCATCACCGAATTGTTCGAAAGCATATTTTACACTTTCTAAATCGTTATACGCTACTGTAATCGTATTTTTCGCTACACCTTCTGGTACACCAGGGCTATCTGGTAAACCTAGCGTTGCTACACCCGAACCTGCTTTAATCAATAAAGAATCACCATGACCGTGATAACAACCAATGAATTTCAAAATTTTGTTACGTCCAGTGTAACCACGAGCTAAACGTAGTGCACTCATTGTCGCCTCTGTTCCAGAGTTAACCATACGCACAATCTCAATTGATGGTACACGCTCAATAACAAGCTGCGCTAATTTATTTTCAATTTCTGTTGGTGCACCAAAGCTTGTTCCTTTTTCAGCAACAGCTTTTAAAGCCTCAACAACACGATCATTCGCATGACCATGAATTAAAGGTCCCCACGATAATACGTAATCGATGTATTCATTCCCATCGATATCATATACTTTAGAGCCTTTTCCGCGCTCCATAAACAGCGGATTCATACCAACAGACTTAAAAGCACGAACAGGGCTGTTTACGCCTCCAGGCATTAAATTTTGAGCCTCTTCAAACGCCGCAATCGACTTATCAAATTTTTTCATTATTTAGCGCCTCCTTCTTGTAACCATCTTGCTGCATCTTTTGCATGATACGTAATAATCAAGTCTGCTCCTGCGCGTTTCATGCTAATTAATTTCTCAAGTACAACTTCTTTTTCATTAATCCAACCATTTTGTGTTGCTGCTTTAATCATCGAATATTCACCACTTACGTTATAAGCAACGACTGGTAAGTTAAAGTTATTTTTCACATCACGAACGATATCTAGATAAGAAAGAGCTGGCTTTACAATTAAGAAGTCTGCCCCTTCCATTACATCTGATTCTGCTTCACGGAATGCTTCCATACGGTTCGCTGGGTCCATTTGATATGTTTTACGGTCACCAAACTGCGGTGCACCGTGTGCTGCATCACGGAACGGTCCGTAAAATGCTGATGAATATTTCACAGCGTACGACATAACTGGTACGTGCGCGAAACCATTTTCATCTAATGCATGGCGAATTGCTGTTACAAATCCGTCCATCATGTTAGATGGTGCAATAATGTCTGCCCCTGCTTTCGCTTGACTTACAGCTGTTTTTGCAAGAGCTGCAAGAGACTCATCATTTAAAATAACGCCATCTTCAATAACACCGCAATGACCATGGCTTGTGAATTGACATAAACATGTATCTGCAACTACTACTAGCTCTGGGAACTCATCTTTAATTTGCTTAATTGCACGCTGTACAATTCCATGCTCACAATATGCCGATGATCCAACTTCGTCCTTTTCAGCAGGTAAACCAAATACAATAACAGAACGAATACCTAAATCAACGACCTCTTGCATTTCAGCTTGCAATAAATCTAAAGACATTTGATATACGCCTGGCATAGAAGGAACTTCATTACGAGTATTTTCTCCTTCTAATACAAAAATAGGGTAAATAAAATCTTCTGTATGTAAAAATGTTTCACGTACAAGCGCACGCATGCCCCCGCTTTGTCTTAAACGACGATGACGATTAAATTGTAAAGAATTCATAGATTTCTATCCCCATTCTTTTATTTTATAGATTCACAAATGCATTGCAGTAATGCTTCTACAGTGTACTCTTTTGGCACAATAACATGTGGAAAATAGAGGTTCGCCTCTTTTTCCGTAATAGGCCCTATACAAGCAATTGTACATTTTTTCGTCCATTCTCTCCAGTTTGTACCCTCAAGTAAACGAACAAAACTATCAACAGTTGAAGGGCTCGTAAATGTAATAATATTTACTTCTCCTAATTTCAATGCTGTTATAAGTTCTTGTTTTTTCTCTACATTCACCTTCGTACCATATACAATTAACTCATCTAGAAAAACACCAAACTCCCTAAGTTTAACCGGGATTACATCTCTTGCTAAATTCCCTTTCGGAAATAAAATACGCTCGTTTCCACTTAATTCTTTTAGAAACTCTTCGGCAAATGTTTCTGCAACAAACGAGGTCGGAACAAAATGAACTTGATAGCCCCTTTTTTCTAACTCTAATTTTGTTTTCACGCCTACCGCAGCGATTTTAATAGTTAATGGTATTTTTGTTTCTAAACCATCTAGAAAAAAAGCTACACCATTTTTACTCGTAAAAATAACCCAGTCATACGAATGTAGTTGCCTTGTTATACGTTGAATTTGCCTATGAGATGTGCCTTTCATACGCAAAAGCGGAATTTCCAATGGAATTCCGCTCCTTTCTTTCACTGCTACACTCATTTGTTTCGCTTGATGCTGGGCACGTGTAATCAATACTGTTTTGCCAGCGAGAGCGTTCATATTTATTGTTGCTCCTTATTTGCAGCAAGGATGAGCTCTTTTGCTCCTTGTTTAATTAAACGGTCCGCAGCCTCTAATCCAACTTGCTTCGGATCATTGCCTACTACTATCTCTTTCAATAAAACAGAACCGTCCATAGAACCGACAAGCGCTGTTAATTCGATTGCATCATTTTCTTTAAGAGTTGCATATCCAGCGATTGGAACTTGGCATCCACCTTCAAGTTTATGAAGAAATACTCGTTCAGCAGCCACTGTTCTTTCTGTTACTGCATCATTAATATGCGCTAACAACTGAAGTAAATCCGTATCATCCTCACGACATTCAATCGCTAATGCACCTTGTCCTACGGCTGGTACACATAACGTTTCATCTAAATGTTCTGTAATAACTTCTCCGTCCCAGCCCATTCTCTGTAATCCAGCTGTCGCTAAAATAATTGCATCGTAATCTTCATCTTTTAACTTACGTAAGCGTGTATCGATATTCCCACGAATCCATTTCACTTGTAAATCTGGTCTCGCAGCTAGTAGTTGTGCACTACGTCTCAAACTACTCGTTCCTAAGATCGCGCCTTCTGCTAAGTCTTTAAACGATTCTCCGTTTTTAGAAATAAAAGCATCACGAGGGTCAACGCGCTTTGGCGTACAACCAATCGTTAATCCATCTGGAAGTACAGCTGGCATATCTTTCATACTATGTACAGCCATATCAATTTCTTTCGTAAGTAACGCATGTTCAATTTCCTTTACAAATAAACCTTTTCCGCCTACTTTTGAAAGAGTAACATCTAAAATAACATCACCTTTTGTGACGATTTCTTTCACTTCAAATTCATATGGTAAACCAAGCGCTTTTAATTGATCAATAAACCAATTAGTTTGTGTTAATGCTAGTTTACTCTTTCGTGAACCTACAATAATTTTGCGCATAATTCTCTCTCCTCATTATAAATACCAAAAGTGGAAATTAGATAAACTGCTTAATAGAAAAATGTTAACTAGCATTACGAGAAATGCCCCGATATTCCACTGCACAATTTTCTTACCTTGCAACACATCTGCCGCTCGTAAATATAAGCCCACGCAATATACAAATAGAACGACAAAAGACCCAATTACTTTCGTATCATACCAATGGAAATTATCCAATTTTGTATATCCCCATATGCATCCTAATATAATTGCTAATAAGAAAAACGGAACAGAAAATAAATTTAATCCGTAAGACATAGATTCAAGCTTCGGCAAATTTCCTAATCTTCTTAATCTCGCATTCCACTTTTTCTTTTTTAATAGTCGGTATTGCAATAAATACATAATAGAAAAAATAAACGATACAGTAAACGTTGCATAAGAAATAATCGCCATACCGACATGCACGTATACAAGTTCTGAAACTAGTTGCTCTGCAAGTACTGGCGACATCTTCCCGAGCGGTGTAAAAATAGAAAAAGCGCTTACGCCAAATGCTACAACATTTGTAAAAAAGACTAAAAAGTCAATACGCATAAATCGATTAATGACTAATGACATCGTAATCAATAACCAAACATAAAAATAAATCCCTGATAATAAAGTTAAAATAGGATTCGTTTCTGAATCTGTAGCCCTAAGCAACATAAAGATAGACTGCAGAACCCATACAATCGAAAGTAACCAAAAAGCAAAGCGGTTCGCCTTTCGGTTACTTTGGAAATAATCTATAAAATATAAACTAATGCTACAAGCATATAAAATAATTGCAATATGATAAATAATACTGTTATTTAAAAAACTCATCCGATCATCCTTCCAAGTTATAAAGATGGAACGGATGGTGTCCACGCTCTTTTATGTTCTACTTCTTCCGTATTTCCCGCTTCTTCCACTTCTAAATCAAAAATCTTCGCAAATAAAGCTAATTTTTCGCCAGCTCCCTCTTCAACAGCTAATTCTTTAGCTACTAAAATTGGGTCTTTTAACAATTGGTTAATAATACTTTTCGTATGTTTACTAATTACTTTTTTCTCACGATCACTAAGGTTTGGTATTTTTCGCTCAAGGCTTTCCATCGTATCACTTTGAATTGCTAGCGCTTTATCACGAAGAGCTGATATTAACGGTACAACACCTAGCGTACTTAACCACGTTTTAAATAAAACCATTTCTTCTTCAATCATAAATTGAATTTTCTCTGCTTCTTTTAAACGTTCAGCACGGTTTGCTTCAACTACACCTTGCAGATCGTCGATATCATATAAGAAAGAGCCTTCTAATTCATCAATCGCCGGATCAATATCACGTGGTACTGCAATATCAACCATAAATAACGGACGACCAGAGCGCATTCTCTCTACTTTTGTCATCATTTCTTTCGTAATGACATATTCTGATGCACCCGTTGAACTAATTAAAATATCCGCTTCTAATAATGCACATTGCAATTCACTTAAAGGCTTTGCATGTCCCATATATTTCTCAGCCATCACTTCCGCTTTCGTAAGCGTCCTATTCATAACCGTTACTTTACGAGCTCCACTTCCGTATAAGTTTTGCAGTGCAAGTTCACCCATCTTACCCGCACCAAGAATAAGTACATGACAATCTGTTAAATCGCCAAATATTTTCTTTCCGAGCTCAACAGCAGCATAACTAACAGACATCGCACTTTCACCAATCGTTGTTTCTGAGTGCGCACGTTTTGCTAACGTAACCACTTGCTTAAACAACTCATTAAAAATTGTACCTGTCGCTTTTACTTGTTGTGCTTCTAAAAAGCTATCTTTTATTTGACCTAAAATTTGCGTCTCTCCAACAACCATAGAATCCAAACCGCATGTTACGCGGAATAAATGATCTATTGCGCCATCTTGTTCAAAAATAGACAAGTATGGTGCGACTTCTTCTATTTCAAGCTGAAACCAATCAGCTAAAAACTTCTTAATGTAATACCGTCCCGTGTGTAATTGATCGACAACAGCGTAAATCTCAGTGCGATTACAAGTTGATACAATGACATTTTCTAGCACGCTCTTTTGGTTTTGTAATGTAGTCATTGCTTGCTCTAGCTCTGCTGCCTGAAATGTGAGTTTCTCACGAAATTCTACAGGGGCTGTTCGATAATTTACACTAACAACAAGAATATGCACGCAGCATGTCCCCCTTCACCCGTTTTATCACTTTATCTACTATCATAATACAACTTTCCTCTTATGAATCTGACAATCGTGTGAACAACTGATTATTTTTTATTTATTCTCCATATGTAATAAAGGAGCTTCAGTAAGATTAATAAAGAACTTTCTACTTTATAATAATTATAAAATAATAACTCTATTTGTACGTTACCAAAAAAAGTCCTCATAATCAAGTGATGGAAACTATTCCATATTAATTATAACATCATCTTTTCTATCTTCTTTCATCATGAAGGAAAATATGTATGATTGTTCCAAAATATAGTACTCACTTTCTCGATGCAATGCATTTGACATTGTATTTCTTTTTCGTTATATTGGTTTTACAAAATTAAATTGTGCACAACTTAAAAATATAAGGAGTTGCCTATGAAAGAAAATCCTTTGCATCTAGATAACCAACTTTGTTTTTCTATTTACGCTTGTTCTAGAGAGGTTACCCGTTTTTACCGCCCCTATTTAGAAGAAATGGGCATTACGTATCCCCAGTACATTACTTTACTCGTACTCTGGGAACAAGACGGACTAACAGTGAAAGAAATTGGAGAACGTCTATTTTTAGATTCTGGTACTTTAACACCTATGTTAAAACGGATGGAATCATTAAAACTTGTACAACGTGTTCGTTCAAAAGAAGACGAGCGAAAAGTTTGTATTGAATTAACAGAACAAGGTAAAGATTTAAAAGAAATAGCTTGTTCATTACCAACAACGATGGCTACAAATTTAGGAATTACAGAGCAAGAATATCATTCTTTATTAATCCAATTAAACACATTAATTGAAACAATGAAAAAAATTAATGACAGAAAAGGGGAATAAACATGGATAAATTATATACTGCTTCAGTAACAGCAACAGGTGGAAGAAACGGTAAGGTAGTTTCAGATGATGGCATATTAAATCTTGATGTAAAAATGCCAAAAGCATTAGGTGGCGCAGGCGGAGAAGCAACAAATCCAGAACAATTATTTGCAGCTGGTTATGCAGCTTGCTTTGATAGTGCATTGCAACTTGTAATTCGTACAAAACGTATGAAGGTGGAAAGTACAGAAGTGGCTGCACACGTTTCTATCGGTAAAGATACAGATGGTGGTTTCGGACTATCTGCTGTACTTGACGTACATGTTGCTGGTGTTTCTCATGCCGAAGCACAAGAACTTGTAGAAGCCGCTCACGGTGTATGTCCTTACTCTAAAGCAACAAGAGGAAATATTGAAGTTACATTAAACGTACGCTAAAAGTTTAGTAAATAAAAAAAACGCGCGACATTCGTCACGCGTTTTTTGTTTTTGTCATTTTATGAATTGCTTTCCATGCTTCTTCTTTTCCAAGTCCTGTTTCAGAAGAGAATAGAACGATTTCATCGCCAATTTCAACAGCAAGCGTTTCTTTTACAACTTTTAAATGCTTTTGCCATTTCCCTTTCGGAATTTTATCGGCTTTCGTTGCAATAATAATTGTTGGGATTTCATAATGCTTTAAGAAATCATACATCATAATGTCATCTTTTGTTGGTTGGTGACGTAAATCAACTACTAATACAGCTGCGTCTAATTGCGTACGTGTTGTAAAGTAAGTCTCAATCATTCTGCCCCATGCCGCGCGCTCTGTTTTAGATACTTTCGCATATCCATAACCTGGAACGTCAACAAAATGCATCATTTCATTGATTAAGAAAAAGTTCAGCGTTTGCGTTTTTCCTGGTTTAGAAGAAATACGTACTAACTTTTTACGATTTAAAATTTTATTAATAAAGGAAGACTTCCCGACATTAGAACGACCTGCTAAGGCAATTTCTGGTAAATCACTGTCTGGATATTGTTCCGGTTTAACGGCACTAATTACAATATCTGCTTTTGTTACTTTCATTGTTTCACTCCTACTAATGCGTGCTCCAATACTTCGTCTAAATGAGATGCAAGCACAAACGTAAGGTTTTCTTTTACGCTCTCTGGAATATCATCTAAATCTTTCTCATTTTCCGCCGGTAAAATAATTTTTGTTAATCCCGCGCGGTGAGCACTTAATGTTTTTTCTTTCAAACCACCAATCGGTAATACACGACCACGAAGTGTAATTTCACCTGTCATACCAACTTCTTTACTTACAGGAATACCTGTTAGTGCAGAAATAAGTGCCGTTGCCATCGTAATACCTGCTGACGGTCCATCTTTTGGAACTGCTCCTTCTGGAACATGAATATGAATATCGTTTTTCTCATGGAAATCCGGATCAATATGAAGTTCTTCTGCACGAGAACGAATATAGCTAAACGCGGCTTGTGCGGATTCTTTCATAACATCCCCAAGTTTCCCTGTTAAAATTAATTTCCCTTTTCCTGGCGCTACAGACACTTCAATTGCAAGTGTATCGCCGCCCGCTGCTGTGTAAGCTAAACCTGTTGCCATACCAACTTGGTCTGTTTTTTCAGCTTGACCATAACGGAATATATGCTTACCAAGTAAATCAACAATATTTTTCTCTGTTACAACAATGCGCTTGCGTTCTGCTGTAACGATAATTTTTGCTGCTTTACGGCAAACTTTTGCAATTTGACGCTCTAACGTACGAACACCAGCCTCGCGTGTATAATAACGAATAATTTCAAGAAGCGCTTCATCACGTACTTGCAAATTACCTTTTCGCAAACCGTGCTCTTTTAATTGTTTCGGCAATAAGTGCTCACGAGCAATATGCACCTTTTCAAGTTCTGTATAACCAGCAATCGAAATGATTTCCATACGGTCAAGCAATGGGCCTGGAACACTTGCAAGTGTATTAGCAGTTGCAACGAACATAACTTTCGATAAATCATATGGCTCTTCAATGTAATGATCACTGAAGTTATGGTTTTGTTCTGGATCTAACACTTCAAGTAACGCCGCTGATGGGTCTCCCCTGAAATCGTTAGACATTTTATCAATCTCATCTAATAAGAAGACTGGATTAACTGTTTTCGCCTTTTTCATACCTTGAATAATACGTCCTGGCATCGCTCCTACATATGTACGACGGTGACCACGAATTTCAGATTCATCACGCACACCACCAAGAGAAACACGTACAAAATTACGATTTAACGATGTTGCAATAGAACGTGCTAACGAAGTTTTCCCAACCCCAGGAGGTCCTACTAGACAAAGAATTGGCCCTTTTAATGAATTCGTTAACTTCTGTACAGCTAAATATTCAAGTACTCGCTCTTTCACTTTTTCAAGACCGTAATGATCTTTATTTAAAATTTCTTCCGAATGAGTGAGGTCAATCATATCCTCTGTTGCTGTTGTCCATGGGAGAGCTAATAACCAATCAATATAATTACGAATGACACCACTCTCAGCAGAACTTACAGGTAATTTTTCATAACGATCTAATTCTTTCAGTGCAGCCTGCATTGTTTCTTCAGGCATTCCTGACTGTTCAATTTTCTCACGAAGTTCTTCAACTTCCCCGCCCTTGCCTTCTTTATCACCAAGTTCAGTTTGAATTGCCTTCATTTGCTCACGTAAGAAATATTCTTTTTGCGTGCGCTCCATTGAACGTTTCACTTTTTGTCCAATTTTCTTTTCTAGGCTAAGTAACTCTTGTTCATCTTGAATAATTGAAATAAGTGTATGTAGTCGTTCTTTCACAGATACAATCTCTAAAATCTCTTGTTTCTGCTTCGTTTTAATCGGTAAGTGAGAAGCAATTAAATCAGCTAGTCTTCCCGGTTCTTCTACATCAGCTACCGTTGCAAATGTTTCATTTGAAACTTTTTTCGAAACTTTAATATATTGTTCGAAATGCTCCAGTAACGTACGCATAAGAGCCTTCTCTTCTAAATCATCTTCTACTTCTTCCGTTACCGTTTTAATAGAAACTTGCACTATATTTTCTTCTTCGATAAACTCTACTACTTCTGCTCTATGTAAACCTTCTACAAGGACACGAAGCGTACCGTTCGGCAATTTTAACATTTGCTTCACTTTCGCCACTGTACCTACACTATATATGTCATCTTCTTTCGGATCGTCGATATTCATTTCTTTTTGCATTGCTAAAAAGATGATATTTTCATCCATTGCCGCCTGCTCTAGTGCTTGTATCGATTTATCACGTCCTACATCAAGATGCAGAACCATCGTTGGATATACGAGAATGCCTCTTAATGGTAGGAGGGGCACAATTCTTTCATTCGTATTCATACTAGACATAGCACCTCCATAATAAATTAAACTCCTGTTCAACTATTTTATATTACAATACATCTAGATGCAATTGCAGAGATTCTTCGCAATTGTTAATCCCCTGTTTTTTTGTGCCTCACGAAAAGAAAAAAGACTCCGCTTAAGCATACAAACTTAAACGAAGTCTGGCAAATTTTTATTATTGTATATTCTCACATTGATTGTGCATCTGTTTCGTCCAAATCATTATGTGCATCAAGCTCACGATGCATATTTTCCTGCATAAATGTTAATTCAAATACTTCTTTTAATTTGCGAACAGGAATGATCTCAATTCCCTTTATTGTATACAAAAATGGTTGCATGTTTTCAGCCGGAATGATGACTTTCTTAGCTCCCGCTTTTTTCGCAGCTTTTATTTTTGCGTACACACCACCAATAGGTTTCACTTCTCCGTGGATACTTATCTCACCTGTCATCGCTACTTCATTATTCACATACGTACGATGCACTGCTGAATAGACACCTGTTGCCATAGCAATACCTGCTGAAGGACCATCAATCGGGATACCACCAGGAAAATTAATATGTATATCATATCCTTCTGGCAACACATCTAGAGAACGAAGTACTGTTAACACATTATCAACAGAACCTTTCGCCATACTTTTACGGCGGATTGATTTCGTTTGATTTCCAATACTTTCCTCTTCTACAATTCCAGTGACATTTACTGATCCTTTATCTTTCGCAGGAATAGCTGTTACCTCAATTTCTAATAACGCACCTGTATTCGGCCCATATACAGCAAGCCCGTTCACAAGACCGATTCTCGGAATTGGATAAATACGTTTTTCGTACTTTGGTGTAAGCTGACTAGAATGAACAACCCACTCAATATCTTCATCTTTAATGAAAGGTCGTTCTTCATTTATCGCCATACCAGCAGAAATTTGCACGAGATTAATTGCTTCTCGTCCATTTCTTGCATACATTCCAATCATTTCGATACCGTTCTCACCTACTTGCATCTCCACTTTGTCAGCTGCATTTTTCGCTACTTTTTGAATTTCTTCTGTATCTAACTCACGGAAGAACACTTCTAAACAACGCGACCTAATTGCAGGAGGAATTTCCTCTGGTGAACGTGTCGTTGCACCAACTAAGCGAAAATCTGCAGGTAAACCTTTTTGAAAAATATCATGTATATACGTTGGAATCATCGAATTTTCTTCACTATAATACGCACTTTCCAAAAACACTTTCCGATCTTCTAACACCTTTAGCATTTTATTCATTTGAATTGGATGTAATTCACCAATCTCATCAATGAACAAAATACCACCATGCGCATCTGTTACAGCCCCTTTTTTCGGTTGCGGGATACCCGCTTG
Organism: Bacillus sp. DB-2; assembly: GCF_003315125.1. NCBI lineage: Bacteria > Bacillati > Bacillota > Bacilli > Caryophanales > Bacillaceae > Bacillus > Bacillus sp. DB-2. The sequence continues at coordinate 274,174 of NZ_QNRN01000001.1, forward strand.
TCCCATTGCACCTGCTCCTTGATAAATAGGATCATGCACTGAACCAATTAATGGATCCGCAATACCACGCTCATCAAACCTAGCTGTCGTCGCATCAAGTTCGATAAATGTTGCATTTGTACGAAATGGAGATTTCGGATTTCGTTTCGCTTCTTCTAATACAAGGCGTGCTGCCGCTGTCTTTCCGACACCTGGCGGACCGTATATGATCACATGTTGCGGATTAGGACCACAAAGAGCCGCTTTTAACGACTTAATCCCGTCTTCTTGCCCTACAATGTCTATAAAGGATGTAGGACGTACCTTTTCCGCAAGCGGCTCTGTTAAAGAAACCTCACGCATTTTACGAAGCTGCTCTAATTCTTTTTTCGATTCTCGATCAATTGAAACTTTTTGTGTTCGCTGATTTCGAAGTAAATGCCAAAAATACAATCCGACAATTACGCCAAAAACAAGTTGAACAAGTAAAAATATATTTGTCCAGCTCATAATTCATTTCCTCCCGCTATGTTTTACCTTTTAGTATTTCCTGGGAGGAATAGTGCTAAACATAAAGAAAAACAGCAATTATAAAAATTGCTGTTTCTTCTTCGAATTATGCAGATGTTTTTGTATCAAGTACAGTACCGTCTTGTAACACCAATTTCGGCGGTTCATTATCAGCTACTGTTTCTTTCGTAAGAATACACTTCTCGATATCTTTGCGAGATGGAAGTTCGAACATTACATCAAGCATCAAACCTTCAATAATAGAACGAAGTCCACGAGCACCTGTTTTACGTTCAATTGCTTTTTTCGCAATCTCAACTAGTGCACCTTCTTCAAACTCTAACTCAACATCGTCAAGCTCCAATAATTTTTGGAATTGCTTAACAAGTGCATTTTTCGGTTTAGTTAAAATATCTACAAGAGCATCTTCATCAAGCGGCTCTAGGTTCGCAATAACTGGAAGACGACCGATAAACTCCGGAATTAAACCGAATCTTAAAAGATCCTCTGGTAAAACGTGAGATAAAACATGCTTCTCATTTACATCAGCATTTTTCTTCTCAGCACCAAATCCAATTACTTTCTCACCAAGGCGACGTTTAATAATAGGCTCGATGCCATCAAACGCTCCACCACAAATGAATAGGATGTTCGTTGTATCAATTTGAATAAACTCTTGATGTGGGTGCTTACGACCACCTTGAGGTGGAACGCTTGCTACAGTACCTTCTAAAATTTTCAGAAGTGCCTGCTGTACACCTTCACCAGATACATCACGTGTAATTGATGGATTTTCGGACTTACGTGCCACTTTATCAATCTCATCAATATAAATAATTCCTTTTTCCGCTTTTTCTACATCGTAATCAGCCGCTTGAATTAGTTTTAGTAAGATGTTTTCTACATCTTCCCCAACGTATCCAGCTTCTGTTAAAGATGTTGCGTCCGCGATTGCAAATGGAACATTTAAAATACGCGCTAATGTTTGTGCCAATAATGTTTTACCACTACCAGTTGGCCCAATAAGTGAAATATTACTCTTCGCTAATTCTACATCATCAATTTTGCTGTTAGAATTAATGCGTTTGTAATGGTTATATACCGCTACCGCTAGTGCTTTTTTCGCGTTATCTTGTCCGATGACATACTCATCTAAGATTTCACGAATTTCTACCGGTTTCGGTACATCTTTGAATTCTACTTCTTCGTCCTTCGCAAGCTCCTCTTGTACAATTTCAGTACAAAGCTCGATACACTCGTCACAAATGTAAACACCTGGACCTGCAACTAACTTTCGAACTTGCGTTTGTGTTTTACCACAGAAAGAACATTTTAATTGACCTTTTTCATCATTAAATTTAAACATATTTTCACACCCCTTACAAAGTGCTAACCTCTTGCCTTCGTATGTACACGATAAATGTATCGTATGTAAATACATATTATGTCACTACGTAGCGAGAAATACAAATAATATGACTAGTTATGTACAAATAAAAAAATTTTAAAACTTTTGAAATATGTATATTCGACTTACAAAGGCACTTTTCCTTCTTCATCGAAAAGTTTTATAAATATATTTCTATATTTATAAAACAAGGCACGATTAAAATCGCGCCTTGTTATTTTATTATGCAGCGTTGTCTACTAAGAAGTCTACAGCTTTACGCACTTTAAGATCTTCAGATAAAGCGTCTACGCTTCCAAGAGCTTGCTTGATAGCGTCTACTGGCATACCGTACATTTCAGCCATTTTTTCAACTTCTGCAGTTACTTCTTCTTCAGTAACTTCGATGTTTTCAGCTTCAATGATAGCTTCAAGAACAAGATTGATTCTTACACGTTTTTGTGCGTCCTCTTTCATTTGCTCTTTTAATTTGTCAGCGTCAGTACCTGTGAATTGGTAGTAAAGCTCAAGGTTCATACCTTGTTGGCTTAAACGTTGCTCGAATTCACGAACCATACGATCTAACTCAGTGTCGATCATAGCTTCTGGAATGTCGATTTCAGCGTTAGCAGCAGCTAATTCTACTACTTCGTCACGTACTTTGTGCTCAGCTTCGTGCTTTTTGCCTTCTTCTAAGTTTGTACGAAGTTTTGTTTTTAATTCATCAAGAGTTGCAACTTCTTCGTCAGCATCTTTAGCGAACTCGTCGTTTAACTCAGGAAGTTCTTTTGTTTTGATTTCGTGAATTGTTACTTTGAATGTTGCTGGTTTACCAGCTAATTCAGCAGCATGGTACTCTTCTGGGAATGATACTTCAACTTCTTTAGAATCACCAGATTTAAGACCAATTACTTGCTCTTCGAAACCTGGGATGAAAGTACCAGAACCGATTGCAAGAGAATAGTTTTCGCCTTTTCCGCCTTCAAATGCTTCGCCATCAACGAAACCTTCGAAGTCGATTACAGCTGTATCACCATCTGCAGCAGTTCCTTCTTCTTTAACAACTAGTTCAGCTTGACGCTCTTGTAAAGCTTTTACTTCGTTTTCTACATCCTCGTCAGTTACAGTTGTTTCAACTTTTTCTACTGCTAAACCTTTGTAATCACCTAATTTAACTTCAGGTTTTACAGTAACTTTTGCAGTGAAAATTAAGTTTTGGCCTTTTTCGAATTTCTCGATGTCAATCTCAGGATGAGCAACTGGGAAGATACCAGCTTCATCGATTGCTTCACCGTATGCTTTTGGTAAGATGATATCTAAAGCATCTTGGTATAAAGATTCAATACCAAAGCGTTGTTCGAATAATGGACGAGGCATTTTCCCTTTACGGAAACCTGGTACATTAATTGTTTTTACTACTTTTTTGAATGCAGCGTCGATAGAGTTATTTACTTCTTTAGCATCAACTTCGATTGTTAAAACGCCAACGTTACCTTCTAATTTTTCCCATTTTGTAGACATTTATTCTTTCCCTCCAACTATAATAATGTATGCACATACCTTTATAGATCAAAATTTTTATTATCTCTTTCTTGAAATAACAAATGTACAAATAACCCTCTAGCAAAAAGCTTTCAGATACAATGTTCCAATCTACTAATTGTCTAAAAGACAACTACGGTATATTTTGTTCGAGACTAATATGAAACATATTAAGTAAGAGAATTATACTCCTCTTCTCTTACAAACAGGCAGATTTCTGCCTTTTGCAACCCTTACATTATAACATAGAATGTGCTCGTTTCAATAACTGAACGATTCTTTTTCATAATTATACGGGCAAATACCCTTCTCTTTCAATGCGCAGTAACCATTGATAGGCAATATGAAATTCCTCAAACTCAATATTGTATGCTGTCATAAGTTCTTCTTCATCAATAGCCAATCCGAAACGCTTTCTTCCAATTCTCTCTAAGACAGCAGCCCAAATTTCTACTTTATCCATTAATAGAGGGAACGGAAAAATGCTAATTTGTAATTCTTTCCAGTATGTAACCATCGTACTAAATATATCTGGATAATTTTGCTCTAATCGGTTTGAGAATTTATGTATAATTTTATCGGATTGCTCCTCATTATGACCTGTAAATGCTGGAATCACCTTTATCGTATTTCCAAACTTCTCTACTTCTATCTCTTCTTCTATTTGATTTTCTACCATTTTATACAAAATAGAAGTTTTTAAATAAGGATGCTGATCTTCGTCTATTAAAAATTTCTTTAAAGTAGGAAGTGCGAGATCCAGGTCTTTTAACGAAAGTTTCTGGATCACTCTTAGCTTTTGACCAAAGTTTTCTCCAAAAAGCCCATCGGTAAATTCTTCTAATTCAAAATTCGAATCCACTAGCGGTTTATCTTCTTCATTCAGCATCCCTTGCGCAAACAAAGCAAGCTGCGCCAATTTTTCCTTTTGCTCAGGAATTATATCTTTCGTTTGCAAAACTTCCTCAACAGTTTCAATGACACCTTCATAATCATTTGTTTGAACTAAAATAGTTACATACGTTTCAAGAATATCACCAAATAATACAGCTCCTGTTTCAAGCAACTGCTCACATTTTTCTTTCGCTTCTTCCATACGTTTTAATTCTAGCAAACAAATAACGGAAGCTAATTCTGTTTGTTCCGTTTCTGCATTATACTGACGTAATATTTCAAAGCAGCGCAATGCATCTTCGAATTCCCGCTCTTTCAACGCTAAAAAACCTTTATCAATATAGCGTTCTGATAGTTGCGGAAACAATACGACCGTATTTTCTTTTTTATCCATACGTCCGCCTCTTTTTCTAGATTTTAATGATCTTCAAAGTAAATATATCAAATGCGTAATGAGAACACAACATTCCAAAAACATTTATTCGAAATATAGGAATATTCTATTTTCATAACAAAAAAGCAACAAACTTCTAAATGAAATTCATTTTTCACAAACAAAAACCCTCAGCAACAGACGGCAGAGGGTTCATCATTAATGGAAAGCTTTTATAATTGTGGGGTATATAACAAGGGTAATAATTTGGAGAACAATAATTGCCATAACAATCATGCTAAAATAGAAGATTGGTTTACTTCGCTTCATTAAAAACATAATAATGAGCATCGTACAAGCAAACAAACTTAAAAAAAACAAACTCGTTGTCGAACTGAGTATACCACTCGGGACAAAGAACAATAAAACTACACTACAAGTACCTATAATTCCAAATAACCATTCCATTCATTCACTCATTCCCTTTCCCTCTCATGGCAGTTTTTTCTACGCTACTAAATGTTTTACAACATCAATTACATATGTTAACTTTTCATACGCCACAAACCCAAAAGCTACTGTTAAACCCGTTACGATTAATCCTTTCATCATCTCTTCCTCCTCATTTATCGTTGTTATCTTCATTATATAGGATTAGTAATTTGTTACCATCGAACTTCCTTACACTTACCTTACAGAATTGTAAGATTTCAAAAATAGATTTAAAATCATGTTAATATATTTTTGTACAATTAAGAATTTAATTTACAAGGGGGATTATATATGTTCAAAAAAATGGCAGCTGACGTTTTAGGATTAAGCGATGTAGGTTCCGTTATCACACCAAAAGATTACGATAAGGTCGATGCTGATGATTACGTAATGCATGAAGATGGGGAGAAAATTTACTTTCTTATTAAATCAAAATCAGATGAATATTGTTTCACAAACAAAGGATTAATTCACCTAGATGGTACAAGTGCCACAAGCAAAAAACGTACATTACGCCGCTTTAGCTATAGTAAATATCAAATTAAAAACGTAGCACTTGAAACTGCAGGAACGATTGATTTAGATGTAGAAATTAAATTTCAAATGGGAGATGAGCATTACTCAATTGATGTTCATAAAAAACATATTGAAGAATTAAAAGATTTATATAAGGCTCTTCTTAAAATCGAAGAAATTTCATACGACAACGACATTAAATTGCAGTATGCACATAAAAGTTTAGATATGGCATCTAACGCTTTCAGCCGTATTTCAAATGCACAAGTAAATTTAGCAGAACAGTTTAAAGAGATGAACGAGATCGCCTTTAACTGGCTCGTTGATACGAAAAAGCAATATAACGTGAAAGATTACGGTTTTGTCTTTGAAAAATTTATTAATAACTAATTTAAAACAAACAAAAAACCTTGTTATCAAAAGATAACAAGGTTTTGTTAGCGTCCCAGGAGAGATTCGAACTCCCGACCGTACGCTTAGAAGGCGTATGCTCTATCCGGCTGAGCTACTGGGACATGGAGCGGGTGAAGAGAATCGAACTCTCGACCAGAGCTTGGAAGGCTCTTGTTTTACCACTAAACTACACCCGCATATGTTATTTTATTTTTCTTCGTTAGCGCCGTTGCCCTATCGACAATATTTATTATATTCATAACTACTTATAAAGTCAACACTTTTTTAAAAGAGGATAATTTTTCTTATCCTCTTTTAAAAATTGCTTGTTCCACCAGCTGTCCATCTAATGTTTCAAAACGAACTTCTATATGATTTTCATCCATTTCTAATAAAGCGAATGTCTTTTCCACACGAGAGCGTGGGAGCAAAATACTTCCTGGATTAATAAATAAAATCCCATCAATTAATTCTGCCCCTAATATATGAGAATGTCCAAAGCATGCTACTTGCGCTCCTACTTCTCCTGCATGATACGCTAACGTTTGTAACGTCATTTTCACATTATGACGATGACCGTGTACAACTAAGAAACGAATTCCATCTACATCAGTTACAATTTCATCTTGAAAGTTAGCATAATCACAATTCCCTTTTACAACTTGGAAACCTTGTAGCTCTTCGTGAGCAGGCGTTAGCTCTGAATCACCACAATGAATCATGACATCTACTTTCCCTTCGTAATTCTCTTTTAACTGCTGTAATTCCTTCACAGAGCTATGACTATCGCTTACGATTAAAGCTTTCATCAATCTCTCTCCCTTATTCTTCTAAAAACCATTCTGGGATTTTTTCTTCTAATTTACGAAGAGCGCGTCCGCGGTGACTAATCGCATTTTTCTCATCCGAATTTAGCTCAGCCATCGATTTTTTATATTCTTCTACATAAAAAATCGGATCGTATCCGAAACCATTTTCCCCGCGGCGCTGTTCTAGAATTTTCCCTTCGCACGTTCCGTTTACAATAACCGGCTCTTTATCCACTTCAGGGAAAGCAACTGCTAGCGCACAGTAAAAACGAGCTGTACGTTTTTCTAAATCGAAGTCAGTTAACCCTTGTAACACCTTATCTATATTCGCCTGATCATCTTTCGGCTCCCCAGCAAAACGAGCTGAATACACACCTGGTTTCCCGTTTAAGGCATCTACAATAAGACCAGAGTCATCCGCAATTACGATGGAATTCAACTGTCTACTAAGACTGTCCGCCTTTAAAATTGCATTTTCTTCAAATGTTTCACCAGTTTCTTCGACTTCTTCAATATGAGGAAAATCGTGTAAAGATTTCACTTCTAAGTCAAATCTCTCAAATAACTCAGCAAACTCACGTACTTTCCCAAGATTTTTCGTCGCTACAACAACTTGCTTCATATTTTCCACCTCTACTCTATATGAGATACGATGTCACCTAATGCTTCTTTTTGCTTTTCAACAAGTTGGAAAATCCCTTGTTCAGCAGCATCAAGTAATTCATTTAATTCAGCTCTGCTAAACGTCGCTTCTTCTCCAGTTCCTTGCACTTCAACAAACTGACCTTTTCCAGTCATAATAACGTTCATATCAACGTCTGCTTTAGAATCTTCAGCATAATTTAAATCTAAAACAACACCTTGTTCTTCAACAACACCTACTGACGTTGCCGCTAAATAATCTTTCACCGGAATTTTAGATACTTTGTCTGCTTGCAATAATTTTTCAAAAGCTAATACCATCGCTACATAAGCACCTGTAATAGAAGCTGTTCTCGTTCCGCCATCCGCTTGAATTACATCGCAGTCAATCCAAACCGTTCTTTCGCCAAGCGCTTCTAAATCAACAACCGCACGCAATGCTCGTCCAATTAAACGCTGGATCTCCATTGTGCGCCCTGTTACTTTCCCTTTACTTGACTCCCTGATTGTACGTTGCTCTGTCGCACGTGGAATCATTGAATATTCTGCTGTTACCCAGCCTTTTCCTTCTCCGCGCATAAACGGCGGTACACGCTCTTCAATTGTCGCTGAACAAATTACCTTTGTATCCCCAACTTCAATTAGTACTGATCCCTCTGGATGTTTTAAATAATTTGTATGAATATGTATATGGCGTAGCTCTGCTTTTCCTCTACCATCTACTCGCATAAAAATAACCCCCTCATAAATACTCTCATTAGTATAGCCAAATTTAAATGTACGATATGTATAACAATAAAAGAAGGGGAACTCAAAAAGCAATTCCCCTTTCTTACATAAGTATATCAAATTATTCGCGATTAAAAACTACCTGTATTCACGTTTTGTGGACGATTAACAGGTTTTATTAACTTTTCACCTTTCTCATCCATAAGATTTGCTTTCCCATTCACTTCAATAGAAACATTTTTCACACCTTGTTTTTCCGTTAAAGATAAGACTAACGATTTCAACACATAATTTGAAATCATATTTTTGTCTGGGTTCACAAATATATTTTCATTAAAGTTTAATGTAATATTTCCGTCCTTCACTTTCGGATTCGTAATAAGCTTAGCTCCTGGATTAAAATCATTTAGTAGTGATCCTTGAATCGGACCTTTTACAAGCTCATCCACAATTGCCGAGTAATCATTTTCTTTTCCTTCTGCAACGCGCCTTGTTACCGGTACGTAATATTGCTGCTTATTATTTTGCGCCATAAAGTAAAGTGTAACCGGTTTTGTATGCGTCACATCTGCTACTTGTTCATCATCAAAGTTAATTCCATTCGCACGACTTACACCTTCACCAAGCGGTGTACCCGCAACAGGCATCTTCGCTAACTTTTCACCATTTATTTGGAACTGCACTTGTTTTATTTCTGTAAATTGAGTCAAAGTCCACGCTACTGATTCAACAATTTGACGTTCTTCTTCTTTTGAATAATTTTTCATTTCTTTAGAGAAATCAATTACTGCTGTCCCGCCTTTTTTCAAATTCAAGGTCATCGTCGTATTCGCTGGAAGGACTGCTCGAAATCCATTTGGCAATAAATTTGTAACTGGTCCATCTTTCACAAGATACTCTAACGTTTGCTGTACAACTTCATTCGCTTTCGGAGTAGGCATTGCAATAGTTTGCGGTACGACATATCCATTTTTATCAACGAGGTATAACTCTCTATTTACTGTTTGCTCTTGTTTATCTTTTTTAGCAGTTTCTTTCTTTTCACCTTCTGTATACGTAACTTTTTTTGGCGGATCAATTTGTTCTGTCGCTTTCTCTTGATTTAACAAGCCACACCCTGATAATAAAATCGCACTCACAGTAGCACCAACAACCCATTTAAAAGTGGATTTAGGCATGCCATTCCCCCCTAAAATCTAAGTTTGTACTATTATGTATACGAGCTGTTTCATATTTTAGAACAAGCTATAGCTACTTACACAGAAAAAACCCCTGATTTCTCAGGAGTTCTCTTATATGAATCTACTATTATTCTGTTTCTAAATTGATATGCTTCACATTTTCAATCGGCTGACCGAACCACTTTGATGCAATTTCTTTAAACAGACCTATTTTACCAGTCGTTAAGAAGAGATGATCACTTTGTTCTTCTCCCTCATTTAACATCTTACTATGGTATAAAATCGTGCTTACCTCACGCGCTGTTTCATCACCCGAACTAATTAATTGTACTTGATCCCCCATTACCTTTTTAATAACAGGACCTAAAATCGGATAATGTGTACATCCTAGAATAAGCGTATCAATGTCAGTACTTTTCAACGGTTGCAATGTTTCTCTTACAACTTCATACGCCATTTCACTTTCGAAATTCCCACTCTCTACAAGCTCAACGAAAGGTGGGCACGCTAAACTTTCTACCATAACACGGTTATTAATAGACTTTAGTGCCTCTTCATAGGCGCCACTTTTTACTGTTCCAATCGTTCCAATAATCCCAACATGATACGTATTTGTCACTTTTAAAGCTGTACGTGATCCTGGATGAATAACTCCAACTACTGGAATTGGTAATTGTTTCTGCATTTCTTCTAAGACAACCGCAGTTGCTGTATTACACGCAATAACTAACATTTTGATATTTAAATCTAATAAATGCTCCGTCATTTCCCACGTAAATTGACGCACTTCTTCACGAGAACGCGGACCATAAGGGCAACGTGCTGTATCTCCTAAATATATAATACGTTCTTTCGGCAACTGACGAATTAATTCCTTCGCTACTGTTAAACCGCCCACTCCTGAATCAATAACACCGATCGCTCTATTCAACTTAATCACCCGTTTTCTCATTCATCATCTTATTTTATCATTATATTTTATACACTTTAAGTTCGCTCACTTAAACTGCTTCTGTATGAAAATTTTCATTTGTACCTGTATAGACTAGGACCTTTTTTATTTTGCTCCTTTTTTTCATAATTTGCAAGACAGAAAAATAACCGACCTTCTATATGAAAGTCGGTTTCTTCTATACAAAATACGCATTTATCCCACTAATTAAAGTTTCACTTTATTGCTCCATCTTTTTTTGGAAAGAAGACATCCCTATTAATAAGAAGAAATGAGCAGAAATTAAAATGATGATTAAAATAAAATTCAAACGATAACTATTTGTAGATTCCATAACTTTGCTCGCTACAGCTGGTCCAAATGCCATACCGAAAAAGTTAATTAAATTATATAAACCAAGACCGACTCCAACTTTAGCTGGATGTAATGTTTTCGGTATAAATGTGTTTAATGATACTTGAATAGCTGAATAACTCATAAATGTTAAAATAATCGCCAATACAATAACGACTATGCTTCCATTCGGAATAAACCCTAAAATTAAAAAGCCAACGATCATAATGACAGACGCTACATAAATCATATTCACATTTCCAAACGAAGGGACAATCTTTCCCGTAATAAAACTAGATATAATACCAAAGAGTGATGCAACAAACAGTGCAATTCCGATAACGAATGGCGACAATCCGTGCACTCTTCCTAACAGTGATGGCAATAATAATAGACTAGCACATAACGCCACATTAATTATAAACCCGACCGCTATTAAACGAAGAAATGGTTTGTTCGAAAATAACTCAATATCAATAAATGCATGCTCCGCGTTCTTCATACGAACCGTGAATAAAAATAAGAAAGCTACCGATAACACAAATAGCCAACTATTAATATTGACACCTAATAAAACAGTCGTAATGAATGCAAATAATAACGCCGCTCCAATGTAATCAAAATGAAACGCTTCATCCGTATGCTGCGCTTCTTCTGGCATAAATTTTATAAGCAAGAAAATCCCAACTACTGAAATAACCATAAATAAAAATAAATATGGCCACCCTAATGTATTTGTAATAGCCCCGCCAACTAAAGGACCAATGCCTATTGCTAATGCAATAGAAGAACTAATCATCGCTAATGCACCAGGCTTCTTAGCAGGAGCAACTAATTTTGCCACTGCAATCATACTAAGCGCAATAAACGCCGCGCCCCCACTCGCCTGCACTAATCTTGCAAGAATGGTAATCGCATAAGATTGATTCATAAATCCAATAATAGAACCCGCTACAAATATGATAATTGAAATAATCAATAGTTTTTTTACGCTATAACGATCAGCCAACTTCCCATATATCATCGAACCAATACCGACAACTAAGGAATAACCTACTACAACCCAACTTACTTTCGATTGACTAATAGATAAATCATTAGCAATATCCTCTAACGCTACATTAAATAAAACCGCATTCATCGGTCCTAATAAAACGATAAAACATAATGTGAAAACAAACCATTTTGAATGGTTACTTATATCTTTCCCCATGCGTAACACCTCTTCTGATTGTAGTAACTGTAAATGAAAAATAAAGTTGTTTAGCTCCTCTATCACTACTAAACAACTTCATCAAATGTATAAATTTATCGCGCGACAAATTGAATTCGAAACGTAACATTATGTTGTTCGATATTCATGGAACTATCATAGTTTCAGCATTACAGTTTGTCAACGAAAAATATACAAAGTAAACTAATTTAGTGTTTTTAGTTTACTTTGTCCAAAAATTGTTATACACTAATTTCGAATCCGGTATAAGGGGGACTGACATGGTTATTCAAATTTGCAATTTCTAACTTAATAAAATCAAGTAAATAAAGAACTTTTATATAGAAGAAACATTACAGGAGGATTATGATGAAGAAAAAAATGTTAGTTGTATTAACGAGCGTAGAAAAATACCCAAATTTAAATAGAGCTACTGGGCTTTGGCTTGGTGAAGCTGTCCATTTCGTTAAAAAAGTAGAAGAAGCTGGTTACGAAGTAGATTATGTCAGTCCACAAGGCGGCTATACACCGATTGATCCGCATAGTTTAGCGATGGCGGAGAGCATCGATTGGGAATGGTATCAAAAGAAAGAATTTATGAATCGTCTCGGCTCTACAATGAAACCGAGTGAAGTGAATCAAGAAGACTACGCTGTTATTTATTACGCGGGTGGTCACGGAGTTATTTGGGACTTCCCAGAAAACAAAGAACTTCAAAATATTAGCCGTAACATTTATGAAAATGGCGGAATTGTTTCCTCTGTTTGTCACGGAGCTGCTGGTTTATTCCATATCACATTAAGTAACGGGGATCGTTTAATTAACGATAAAAAAGTAACAGGATTCTCAAATGAAGAAGAGAAACTAGCTGAATTGGATCAATTCGTTCCATTTTTAACAGAAGATGAACTCATTAAAAATGGAGGGCTTTACGAAAAAGCTGCGCAGCCTTGGGAAGCTTACGCTGTAGAAGATAATCGTGTAATTACTGGTCAAAACCCTGCTTCAGGTGGTCCAGTAGCTGAATTAGTATTAAAACAGTTGCAAAAATAATATGTACTAAAAAAGCAGATTTCCCTCTAGTAAGGGAAATCTGCTTTTTTTACGAAATCATTTGTAAATTAGCTTTAATTTCTTTTTCAATTTCAGAATCATCAACTACATCTAAAAATTCCGGTTTAAACAGTTGATATTTCTTCAAATTGTAGAAATCAAGTATCGCTTGCTTTAACGTAATATCGTACTGAATGCAAAAAGTATGATCTATAATGCGTCTTAACATCACATCATCTTGCACCATAAATAGTTGCGCATTCATTTTATTAAAGTAACCTTGTTCCATACCCGACTCAAAAAACATTTGCAAATTACGATTGCGATTTTGTTGTGCAGCGACTAATTGATCCGACAAATGCGGATACGCTTCTTTCAAATCTTGTAAAAAGACATCCGAAATATACGTCACACATTTTAAAGAATGGATAAACGTCTTTTGGAAACGTTCTGTAAACGACATACTTTCATCTTGATTATCCGCATCTCCTTCAAGAAGATAGTTTATAAAATCCTCTACTACTGCCTCAATAATCTCATCTTTCGAAGAAAAACGTTTATATAAAGTAGCTTTACTAATATCCATATATTTCGCAATTTCATCTATTTTTAATTGGCTAAAACTCGTCTTTCGAATAACGGACTTTATTTTATTAATATAAGTATTTGCACACGCTACTTTTCTCATTTAAAAGAGCCTCCTCTTTTGTTCATACAAAATAGTATAGCAAATTCATGAATGTTTATAAATGAAGTTATTATACTCATTACGTCTTTTTAGTTTATTACAATTTCAATCTACGCTATACATAAAAAGTACCCGCTACCTTTGTTAGTAGCGGGCACCTTTTCTATAATTTATTTACAGCTCTTTTTATAGCCTTACCTATTCCCACACTAGACTGCGGATTCTGCCCTGTAATCAAACGCCCATCTACTACAACATGCGGCGTGAAATTAGGTGCTACATAAAATAAAGCCCCTTCTTCTTTCAACTTACTTTCTAGCAAAAAAGGAACTCGATTTTCTAAATGTACAGCTTTTTCTTCATCGTTTGTATAACCTGTTATACGCTTACCGGCAACAAAAAACGAGCCATCTTTATTTTTCACACCAACTAAAGAACTTACCCCGTGACAAACAGCCGCTACGATCCGGTTATTATTGTACATATTCTCAATTAAATTTGCTACATATGGATTACCTGAAAAATCTACAATCGCCCCGTGCCCACCACCAAATAATACCGCATCATACTCTGAAGAATGAACCTTCGAAATCGGCTTCGTATTTTGCAATATCGTAGCTACCTGCTTAAATTCACGAGGTATCCCATTTGGAATTGACACTCTATCAATAGGTACCCTTCCACCTTCTATAGATACAAGATCAACATCGAACTTAGCCTTTTTAAATAAATTATACGGAGCTGCGAGCTCTTCAAGCCATAAACCAGTCGGGTGTCCATTCAAGTTATGAGCGCTTGTTGAAACTAATAATACCCTTTTCAACATATCCCCTCCCTTACTACCTATTTATGTATGAAGCATCCTTATCATTCATATGGAGCATGAAACAAAAAAAAAAATAGCCGACCTCTTGTATAAAAGTCGGCTGCTTTCTTATAGTTCGAGCTCTCCCATACGAAGAAGCTCAACAACTGCTTGTGAACGTCCTTTAACCCCTAGCTTTTGCATTGCGTTTGAGATGTGTAGTGTTTGAAGGGAATAAAAAACCTATATTAAACAGCTAACCAATATAATCTGCTTTAGAGAAATTAACAGCACTTTCCCCATAAAAACAGACAAATTGATACTAGCGTCTATTTCAAACAAAGTTCGGTTTTTCTTTGATGTTTAATTATCACACTCAATTAAACAATTTTACTTTCACAAAAAATATACTTATATACTAATTTATATAAAAGAATTTAATACTGAAGATTTTATATTAATACTTTTATTAAGTGTCATTTTTCTATAATATATACATAGGGAGGGAGTTCATTGCCAGTAGATAAAGAATTTAATACAATTACTAATCAAATTCGTTTATTAAAAGATAGAGGATTACAATTTAATGATTTTATTTCCGCTAAAAATCATCTTTTAGATAAAAACTATTTTAATCTTATAAATGGACTTGAGACACTTTTACTTGATGACCCAAAAAATCCGCCAAAAAAGTATACAAAAAAGTCTTTTGAGAACTTTTTAAGAATATATGATTTTGATAAAAAGTTCTCCAGTTTAATATTCCAAAAAATTTCGGAATTCGAAACAAAATTAAAAGCATCTATAGCTTATCATTTTTGTAAAAATCATTGTTCAACTTTAGCAGAGAACAATAATTACATCGACATTCAATGTTATAACATCCCAAAAACAACTGATGGTCCTAAGCAATATGTAGATTACTTTTATAACCAACACAATCCTAGAACAACTCATAAATTATTTAAAAACACATATAATTACAGAGGGAAATTTAGAGGTACATTTGATGGAATTGTGACTTATAATTCTAACACAACAACATTAAAAGGTTCCTTTTCTGGACGTTTTGGATCTACTTCAATTAGGGAAGTTAAAGAAGGTTCCTGTACTTTTAATAACTCAAAGCAGTCAGCACTTTTGAGCTTGTTGCATTCAATGACTACAACTTCTGGGACAAAAATATTTCTTTCAATAAATATAGCTAAGGACGAGACAATCCAAGGTTTAACTTATATTGATGATTGTAAGATAAAATTCCCATACATAAACGAATATAACAATCCACCTTTTTGGGTAATTATTAAGACTTTAATGTTAAATGATATAATTGTTTTAATGTACGGGTTAAAAAAGCGCACTTTTGATGCAGTATTAAAAGATTTCAAATTGCATCCTAACGATAAGGAGAAGTTTTTTAACTCTTTAGAGATAATCAGGGAGTTACGAAACTCTTGTGCGCATTTTGAATTGGTTAACCGTTTTAGAACACCAAACAAGCTAAAAATAAACGCTCGTTTAATCTCGGAACTACACCTAAATCCTATACGGTCACAATACGTTATTAAATTATATGATGTACTAAAAGTTTTAAGAGTATATGTAGACTTATCCGAAATAAAATTATTTTTATTGGACTATTGGAATTCCGAAGAAAAATTCGGCAATATCAATATTTCCATCTCTTTATTTGACAGGATGGGAAATTCCAACATCGATGATTGGATTTAAGTAATCTTATTGACTAAAGCAAGAATACATGGTATATTTTAAGCATAAAATAAGATAGCCAAGACGGCGTGCCAAGCTAGCGTAGCTTGCTAAAAGTCCCTGACCACCTTATCATTAAGGTGGTTTTGTATTTTATAAATTCTTTCAAAAGGATATTAGTACACGACTTTAAAATCGAGAACAATGTTTCATTGCTAGATTCTTTACAAGGAAATTATTTACCAAATAAAATACTTCTAAATTTCAATTAGGTTATCTTAATAAAGTTTTATCTATAGTTTTAACAAAACAATTGAAAATTTTTTATTTTCTAGAACTAAAGAACAACCACAGAATAAGGCGGAATTGACTCCCACCCCTATTCTGTTTTTTTAAATTTATATATAACATCTACTATTCCATCTTTACGAATACTTATTTTTTGAATTAATGTTTGAAATACATGAATCAAATCTTGCTCTTGGTTTTGCAACTGCTCCAAAGCTTGTTTTATTGTTTTAATATCTACTTGCACAGCATCACTATTTTGTATACTAAGTAATTCATTACCCACCTTGGCTATTTCTATTTCAAGATCATTCCGCTTTTCTTCAAATTCCTCTTTATTTATGAGTTTTTCCAAATACAAATCCAGCAGCGCTTTTTTCTTTTGGACATTCCCAGCCAAAATTTGATTTAACTTTTTTATTTTTTTCTCCCGATCTTTTTCAACATTACTTTGAAGTTTTAAAGTGATAAACTCGCCTTTTTTCACCAGCAAATCAATAATGAACTGACGAAAATCACGGTATTGAATAGGTACATGATTTACACACCCATGCTTCCCAGCCCTCCTGTACTGTGAACACTTTAAATATTTCCATTCTGTTCGTTCACCGCTCTTCTTTTTAAAGTGGGATTGTACAATAACCATATTAGAACCACAAACTGCGCATTTAGCTAAATTACGAAATTCATTCCATGCTGTAATTTTCGTTTTATTATGCGTTATATTTTTCTCATTTACTCTACTCCAAACTTCTTGATCTATAATTGCGGGATGATGATTCGGAAAAACGAACCACTTTTCTTTTGGATTTCGAATTTGTTTTTTCTTACCGCTTACTTTAACTGAAGTATATTGATTTAAAATAAAAGTTCCTTTATAAATTTGGTTTTGTAAAATCCGCTGAACAGATGTCATTTGCCATTTCTTTTTAGTTTTTGACCTTATCCCTAATCGATTTAATTCATTTGTAATCTTTTTATATCCCCAACCTTCGGCATACCATTTATACATCCTCTGAACAACATCAGACTCTTCCTCATTGATGACTAATTTTTGATTAATACGGTCATATCCATAAGGAACCTTACCAATGTGCTCTCCCCTTCGTACTTTTACTGCTAAAGCGGCTGTAATACTTGAAGACAATGTGCGACTATATTGTGCCGAAAATAAGGACCATAACTCAAACGCCATATCATTTTTTCCAGCCTTTATAGAGTCGTAACCCTCTTCCACAGAAATAATTCGAACATTATGGGCAAAGAACACTTCTCTAATCTCTAGAGAATCCTTTAAATCGCGCGCCAAACGGGAAATAGACTTAAAGACAACCATATTGATTTCTTTTGCTTTTGCCTTTTTCAACAGCAATTGAATGGCAGGGCGATTTACAAATAATGTACCACTAATCCCTTCATCCTTATAAACACATTGCTCCTCCCAATCAAACCCATTACGTTCCAACCAATTCCGACATATATCTACTTGATTTTCAACAGAAGATACTTGTTCATCACGGTCAGTTGAAATACGAACATATACACCATAAGATTGCATCCTTTCACCCCATTGTTTTGAATCAGTTACCTTAATTGTCCGAAATGATTTCCCGCTTATTACTTAATAATTATGCTGTTTTTATTTTTTTACATTTAAAAAGAAGTTTTTTTTATTATTTTCCGTGGAATAAATCATATTCATTATAGTAAATTTTTTTCACTATAATGAATATAATTTAACTTTGATATTTAAAATAAAAACAGCCCCTTAAACGAACTGCCCTCCGATTATTAGACTAGGTCTAACAATCGGAGGGCAGTTCGAATTATAGGCTGTTTCTTATCAATTAATTTCTCACAAAATCCTTTAATATCTTACTTTCAAATGCATCTAATGAAAGTGAATTAATATCCAATTTCTTAATCTGCATAATTACCTCATCTAAATCTTCCTCTTCCTCAAACTTTTTCAAATATAGGTAAGGTTCTAACTGTTTTAAAAGAGAAATAGGCAATCCAAATTCTTGTAATGATGATAAAACTGGTGTACAAAATGCTGATTCAATTTGTGAAGCATAAAACTTATAGTCTCCACATGTTTTCCCGTTTTTTGTAAATATAGATTCTTGAATTTGTTGTAACCCCAGTAGTAATTTTGGTAATCGAAACTCAAACCAATTTCGACTTATTTTCGTCGCCTTTTGAACAGCTTGATCTACAGTTTTTACCTGATCATCATTATCCAAAAAGAATTTAATATATCTAGCCATATTAGATTGGACTTTCACATAATTATTTACATAAAAAGCAAGTTGTTTACCACTAAAAACAAAATCTTTACTATTTTTAAAACGCAAATAGTCATATATTAATATGCAACAGGCTTCCAATTGCTTATAAGACGGATAGTTATTCCAATTTAGGTTTTCATGATAAAATTCTAAATCATTTTGTATCAATTCTGCTAATGCCACTTGCCCCTTCACTGAGATATTGTTATTTTTCTTTATTATCCCAATATCTAATACATCTTGCTCCATATAGGGTTTGAGCTTATCTTTAGAAAAAACTTTCAAATCTTCATCTGCAATTTGAATCAAAATTTCATCCGTAGCATTATCTTGAGTATACCAAGGAATATCTACACTTTCGTCTGTAGCATCAGGAAGACTATAAAATGAATAAACTTTACCAAGAAAATGCTGAGTCATCCTACCTGCTCTCCCACGAATATTACGATAATCAAAATAAGAAATCCGATTGGTCCCTTTTTTATCATCAAAAACAATTACATTCTTAGCTGTTGTATTTATTCCCTCAATCAATGTACTTGTACAAAAAAGGTATTTTATTGTTCCTTTGTTAAACTCCTCTACAATGTATCTGCCCAAATGTCTAGGCATAGACCCATGGTGAAAAGCAATCCCATATGATAACGCCTCGATTAATAACCATTCAGGATGAATATTTTTTGCAATCCAATTTATTGCATCAATATGCGAATGATTTCGGGACAAATGCTCTTTGTTTTGCAACAAAAAATTCCTTACATTTTTTTCAGCGCTTTGTGGTGATCTGCAATAAATCATTGTTGGTTCATGAAGCGTGTGAAGTAATTCTGCAAGTTGCTCTAATTCTTGTTTCTTTTTACGTTTAATAAATATTTCATCACAAGCTACAGTAGCATAATTAGAAGGAATAAATTCACAGTTATATTCCTCCTCAAATCCATTTGGAATTGAAGATATATTCGGACCCAGTAAATAAAAATTTCCCGTAGACTTAATTAATCTATAAAAAGCATGATTTAATACATTCAATCTTTCATCTTCACTTTTCGAACTATCTAATTTATAAAATTCATCAATTATAAAAAAGTCTATTTCAGAAATGCTTTCTATTTCTAAAAATCTTTCCGGAGTTAAAATAAAAATATTTTTATTTCCTAAACCTTGTTTTGAAGAAAAAATCAACTTATATTCATCTGTATATTTTATTAATTTCAGCCTAGTTTCATCAATCAAAGCTAATGTCGGTAAAATAATTACAATGTTTGCGTACATTTTTGATGCAACAACTTCTTCAATCAGTAAACTCTTTCCAAAACTAGTTGGTGCGCTTAAAATTACACTTTGCTGATTTGAAATAGCATCATATACTTCTGCTTGCTTTCTATGCATTACAATATCGGGAATATTTTCAGAACGATAAAATTCATAGTGTAATAACGTTTTAGTTGAAACATCATAATCATGAATTGGTAAGTAAGGAAAATACCCCATTTGTTCAATATAATCCATTAAAATCGAATGTACCTCATTAGGTAAATCCTGTTTCTTATCCAACATTCGAAGTAAAATATCTCTTCCTTCGTTTTCATATTTCTCGTCTTGTAGAACTCCATTTATCCAAGTAAATATAGAAAAACATTGCTCCGTAGAAAGTTTCTCATTTGCAATCAATGTCTTTATATAATTATAATTCATATCTGCTGCCACACCTTTAATTTTTTATGCAACAATTCGACTAAGCGCTTTTTTTGTTCAAAAGGAATTAATATTAAAATCACGTCAATATTTTTAGGTAATTCATTACTCCTAAATTTATCGTGGTACTTATTAAGTTCTTCAATTAATTGCGTCTGATATTCTTCATTAACTTCTTTATACGAACTGACTACTTTACTATCATATGTTAACAAAACAGGGATTCTAATTCTTTTAAAAATCTTGTCCAAGCTGGTTCTTCCATCAATCAACATTTTCATTTTTTCAGCATGTTCCCAAGAATTATCTATTTTATTAGAAATACATAAAAATTCATTCCGTAAATAATCTTTACCCACATGCGCTTGAAGTTCAGGAATGACATCTCTAATTGCACCACTAATACTTTGATAAAATTTGACCTCGCCTAACCACAGTTCTAAATCATTTCCTTGATCTACAATATGTACAGCATCGAAACCTTTTACTGTTTCATTCGGTCCATCCTTATAATACATTTTAGAGATAGCAGGAACAGTATTAAAATAATCCCTCATAACAATATGAAGTAAGATTTCTCCATACTCTCCACGACTACGATATTTATCAGTAGCATAAACTGCTTTAGCTGCACTTCTCATTTTTCTCTGCGCATTTATTGGTGTAAATGTCGATAGCTCACTATGTGGAAGAGAAAAATCTACTAAAGCTGAAAATATATGCTCTACAAGAGCATC
The DNA here is from genome assembly GCF_003315125.1 of Bacillus sp. DB-2. Classification (NCBI taxonomy): domain Bacteria; kingdom Bacillati; phylum Bacillota; class Bacilli; order Caryophanales; family Bacillaceae; genus Bacillus; species Bacillus sp. DB-2. The sequence goes on from NZ_QNRN01000001.1 coordinate 295,386, forward strand.
ATATCTATACTCTTCCATTTCATAACCTACAGAAAATCCACGAAAATGGGTCTCTTCAATATATTCTTCAAATATAAAATTCGATTCAAATACCGGTGTAGAACTTGACATATTATTCCTCCAGTAAATTATCATATAAAAAATATAATATGCCCTATAAATACATTGCTGTTTTCTGACATATCACGTTGAATTCTAATTACAATATTACCATATTTTCACTTAACATATATTCACAATTTAGAAATTCCAATTAAATGGCTTATCATAATTTAATTTTAATTACAGTTACATTGACAATTCATTCAAACATAGCCTTTGTAACAGTTATCGGTCCACTAATAGAGATTCAGGTTTTAATCGCACTTTTTAATGTTGCATTGAAATTACAAAAGAGACTTTTAAATAACACTCCCTAAATAAAAAAAAACTTAACTTCATAATGGTTAAATAACACATGTTACATAACTAATTTAAATAGAGATATTTATTTAGATAAAAACAATGTAACTTTCTATTTTTCATGTCCCTTCCTGACTCAAGTATGATAATTTCTATCAATCTTTGAAAATTAATTAACTTATGCTTCACCTCGATACCGAATAAAAAAAGACTTACTCATCCTTACACCGAGAAGATATTATACTGAATTTTCTTTATTTACAGACAAAAATATACCCTTTATATATCATATGATCTTGTCCTAGTTTTAAAAAAATTGCTCGGTAAAGAAGTAGTAGTGGTATACCATTACTAACTTAATACCGAGTAAACGTTTTCCTGTCATAACTCCTTCACCTTTTTGCCGAGAAAAATACATTCTTTGAAACTAGCATATTTCTAAATGACAACCCATAGCACGTCCATATTTTTGATATTAGAAAATAATAAAAAGACTTTACTATATAAAAGTAAAGTCTTTTTATTATTCATCTTATAAATTAAGAGTTTTTTTATCTTTGTTCCATAATTTTAGTTGTTTTTTCATTATCAGAATATTCATCTCCTGAATTCACATATCCTGGTTTATATTCTTCATAGGTCTCAACATCTTTATTAAACATTTCTTTACTTTTATATTGTTTTAACTCAGTTACATCATTCACTATTTTAATTGTGGATTTATTCTTTTTCAATGCACATCACCTCACTATTTCTATAATAAAAAGCACTCTCGTTCCCCTCAGCCCAGCGAGCTGTAATAATATATATATTACCATCATTAAACATTCTTCCCACAATGAACAAAACTTTTCCATTTACTTCTCCGAAAATATCGTAGACTTTACTATCAGGATATTTTAAGGAAGTATATTTCTTGTGCGTATTTTTTACAACAACCTTACAATTATCATCCATACAAGTTACAACATCCTGTGAATGGACGCTATGTTGATACCTTAACTTACTCTGAATATCTGCTGTTAGTATAATGTTACCAGAATATTTTTTAGAAAATGATCTGCTTACAAATGGAATACCTTTCATCTCAACACCACTTATTGTTTTATTTACAATGATATATTATAATGTCATTTGCAATTGTCAATATATTTTAGATAATTATAACAAATCTGTGTATTCGAGACAATCTTAAACCTTTTATTGCTCTAAATTTATTTTTAAAATATATTCTGTTTTCCCATTTTGATCTATTATAATTTTATCAATTAAATACACCAAAAATTGACGAACTCGTTTCATATCTTTTTGTAAATTTGTAAATTCTATTCGAAATGCTTGTAACACATTTTTTTGTAACATACTTTGGTTAGAATCGACTTCTTCAATATGCTTCATTTCTGCTTCTTTCTTTGCGATTAACTCCTCTGTCTCCCTGATTTCGTGCAACAAATGCAAACGATAATCCAACATCACATCCAACAAAGGATCTATTTTCGAATCAACTTCCACCAATTTCTTCTTTTGATTATATAATTCATCTATTTCACGTTCCGCATCTTTGATCCAAACTAGACAATTATCCACCTGTTTTTTCAAACGCCCAATTTCTTTTGTTATTTGTTTGATGTCTTTTTCTAAAATTTGTTCCATTTCATACATCAGTTCCGTTTGAGATTTAGAAATAACTTTATCCGTAATCTCCTTTATAACACTATCAAAAACCAATGCATGTAGCTCATCTGTTGAAAACCAAACGGTACATAATTTATTCGAGCACATATATTTTTTCATTCCATATTTCTTTCCATTTTTCCCCCTAGTCTCTTGATTCTTTGGAAGCAAAAGCGCATCACAACTTTTACAATAAACTAAGTCCCGCAGAACATACTCTGTTTTTAATTGTTTTGGAGGTAATTCCTTGTTTCTTTTTTTCTCAAACATTTGAAAAGTAGCTAACCATTCTTCCTTGGTCATAATAGCTGGAATCTCTTCACATTTTGCCATCTTCCATTTAGATAAATCTTCAATACTATTTCCAGATCCAGGTTTCAATCTTCCGAATGTAACATACCCCGCATAAATTGGATTGGTCAAAATGTGCTTTACTCGTTCCTTTTTCCAATGTATTGTATTTGTTTTCACCTTTTGCTCATTTAATTTTTTAGCGATACCTGCAAACCCTTCACCATTTTGATATAACCTGTATATATTTAATACAATTTCCTTTTCATCTTCTACAATAGAAAAGTTCTTAGTATTTTCATCCTGTACATATCCAAACGGTACAGGACCTCCCATCCATTGACCATAGTCTGTTCTTTGTCCATACGCATCTTTCGTACGTGCACTGATTCGCTCTACTTCATAACGAGTTCCACCCTCTCGAATTAATTGTGTAATAATATCACGCTCTGTATACAATTCTCCCGTACTCGTCAATATAACATCTGTTTTCGCTTCTTTCATTATTACTCGTATTTGTACATGTTCAATCTCCGATCGCGCAAGGCGGTCATCTGCATACGTAATCACAAAATCATATTTCCCTTGTTCTACATCTCGTAATAACGCCATGACTTGGGGACGCTTGATTAACTTCTTTTTAAATGCCGATTCTCCATGATCTACATATTCTTTCACAATTTCACATTCATAGTTTTTTATAAATTCATATACATGATGTCTTTGCGCATCGATTGTTTGACGATCAGACGAAACCCTCGCATAAAAAGCTCCTTTTTTTCCCTTTTCTAAAACATCACGAATTGTCTTCACATGCATGCACCTCTTGATAATGTAAAAATGGATGTTTAAAAATAATTTCATACCCGTGTCTATCTACAATTACAGTAAAAATCAAATCTTGAAATAACCCTATACTCTTATAATCTGGTAAGGAATCTAACATCAATTGTTTATGAATATTAGACTCCAAATCCTTTACTACATCAGGCACCTTTTTTAATACATTTAGTTTTAATTCCATTTCTTCTTTTATTTGTTTGTGTTCCTGAAAATGTTGATAAGAACCAAGTAATTCTTTGTGCAACTTTTCATTTTTCTTTTCCGTTAACCATCTTTGTACTTTTGTATGCACTGTCTTTTTCTTTTGATCTAAACGCTGACTATGCCCTTGTATAATTCGTTCTATTTCTTTTACATTTTGTCTATAGTAACGCTGAAACAAGCCATCAAATTCTTTCTCTCGTAAATTAAGAAAAAAACATTTCATTTTTTCAAATGTTTTTTGTTCGATATATTCCTTATCAATATACAAACGATGTTCTTTGCATCGATATCCTATTAAAAATGTATCTCCTCTCCGTTTAACCACTCCCTCTAATTGTTTTTTACAATAAGAACATTGCAGGAGTCCTTCCATACGATACAGAATATCTTCTTTAGCAATTTCCTTTTTCATTTTTATAGAACCACGCTTATTTACTATTTGATTTAGTTTTTCTTGCGCAGCTTCCCATTGGTGCGGTTCAATCGGCATTGTGCCTTCTAGTTGATGTTCTTGTTGAACTCCCTTCAATCGAATACTATATACACCCATATAAAAGGAATTTTCTAATGTACGTCTAATATCTTGTAGTTCCCAAGGAAGTCCTTTTCGTTTCTTAAAACCTTTTCCATCTAAATGATCTTTTATTTTTTGCAAAGATGTGCATGTATCGTTCAAAAATTCATTAAAAATAAACATAACTATATCCATTTCATCTTTTACGATTTCAATTTCTTTTTTCTTTTTATTATTTTGGAAACCATATGGCAGCCGACTCACTGCTTTTCCTGCATCAAATTTACTCTGACGCATAGCATCAAACCGTTTATTAATTTGTTCACCTTCATGTTGTGCAAAGCCAGCCATAATCACTTCTAGATAGCGATTCATCGGCGTGTATTCCATTACCGGTTCTCCAATAGTCGTAAAATGAACTTTTATCTGTTTCTCCTGAAGAAGTTCATAAATTTCCATATACTCGATTACATTTCTTGCTAACCGGTCTCTCTTATACAAAATTAAATGTTCAATTTCATCATTTCGAATTGCTTCCAACAACTTTCGTAAACCCGGTCGCTGATTCATATGTATAATTCTAGCCGATACATATGGATCCTCATATTCATAGTCCAGCTTCATATACTGATCTCTGCAATACACCTTTGCATAATATTTCTGCATTCGAACGGAGTGTTCTTGTTTTTTAGATGAACTACGGTAATATGCGACTGTCTTCTTCAATACAACCAGCCCTTCCATCATGTTGTGCTTACAATGTATGCACGTCATCCTTGTCCATAGAATCATTTTGTTTCATTACTTCTACTAAAAGTTCCACATATAGTTGAAACCATTTTTGTGCAGCTTCAGGATCATGAATATACGAAATCGATCTGAGTTGAAGCTTCTTTTGTACAGTCATTAAAATCATCACCTTTCGAAACAAATTGCATAGGAGGAATTACTATTGATTACGCAATTAGGACAAACCATTCGTAATTTAAGAAAGCAAAAGGGAATTTCTCTTCAAAACTTCGCTGAGCAAATTGAAGTCTCTCCGGGATATTTAAGTAACCTTGAAACACAAAAAACAGATACCATTTCTTTAACGTTACTCGCAAAATTGAATGAGGAATTTAATTTATTTCCTTCCCTGAATCATACAACTTCTCCTCATCATGAATTACATTTCCGGCTAGATCGGATATGCGAACTACTGAAAACGCTACATGATACCAATCCCGAGTTAGCAAATTATTTTATTTCTCATATTGAACAAGGATTGATATTATACCAAAAGGAATAGTCATCTTATGGTTATTATTACCAATCAAGAACTAATTATTCATTTTAATAAAATTAATTTACAAAAATGAATAAAATACGTTGAAAAAAGAGCCTATTTTCCCAAAACGGCTCTTTTTTCCATATCTTCTAATAACTCTTTTATTACTTTATTATAAAGACGATTTACTTGTGTGGATTTTTCATTTGTTCGTTGATAAATATACCCTTCTCCTTTCTTTATTATCCCCAGATGTTTATCTTCTTTTGGAAATACAAGGTTGCAAAAATCTTGATATATTTGCAATCCCTTCTCTCCTTTTAATGAATATATACGATCAGGAAAGAGTCTTTTAAATTGAGCTCTTAATAATCCTTGAAATGCTTTTTCACCCAAACCCTGGATCCTATTTTCATCTATGTTGCTCAGTGGTTGTCTGTTTTCAATCACTGCGTCCAACTTACTCACTTTTTGTTGCAATAAATCATACTCTTCTGCCACTTGTTCATACGCATCTTTCATCCATTGATTCTGCTTTTGCAATGCTGATATCTCTTCACACATTATATTTACCAAATCACATAAAAAATGAATTTCCTCATCCGTTATACTCTCCCTTCCTTCTACATACTCAACTTCTTCATTTTTTTTATGAAATAAAACTTGTACTTGTTGTTTTACATCATTTATATCTTGAATAAGATGATGATATTCCTGCAAGATTTGACGTAATCCTGGACGTTTTTTATCAATAAATGTGAATAAATCTTCCTCACGAATACTCCATCCCTCTTTTCGATTCTCTGATGGAACTGCTGCAATTTCTAACTTCCGAAGCCAATCCGTAAAGGTTTTATAACTTACTTTTATGTAGTTTTCCTCGAGAACCTTCATCGCTTCTTGAGCATTAATCCACCTGGTCATATCCCACCTCCCTTTATGTCTCTACTAACCTTATGAATGTCATATAACAGATATAACTACACAAAAGTAATATTAAAAATAAAAAATAGGATTTAGCTCTCCTCCAAGTTAAACCCTATTTACATAATCATACTATTGTTATCTTATTAATTTTGATTCGTTCTTTCTTAACCCTATAAATTGTTCATACATACTACCCGATTCGTTTTCTGTATGAACATCAAAACCCCAATACAATTCGGACTTTAGCTCTTCTTCATTTATTCCTATTTCATGACCTAACTGCTGAACTACCTCTAAGACATCTTCATTCCAAAATTCTTCTTTTACTGTTTGACTTAACATGTTTTGAGCGACATCCATTGCTTGAAATATCACTTCTAATCCATATCCCATCCTGCTTATTCCCATTACAATGTATCCCAACGCTTCTGTATCTTTCAAAAATCTCAACCCTTCCACTAATTCATTTTCATAAAACTAATTTATAGAAAGTCTGTTTTCTTTTCCTACTGCATATATTTTTAAAGATAAAATATTTATTTTAGAACTAAATAAGGGAGGTATTTACTTGTTACAGCATCTTGGTCAAACCATTCGAACATTACGAAAGCACAAAGGAATCACATTAAACGAACTTGCAACAAAATTACATGTTTCACCTGGTTATCTTAGTAATTTAGAAACAATGAAAACTGATACTGTTTCACTTACATTTCTAGAACAGATACACAAAGAACTAAACCTGTTTCCTGCTCTCACCCAGGAAACAGATTTACCAAACCATGAACTTACTTTTCGTTTACAACGATTATGTCAAGTATTACAACAGGTCCATGATACACAACCACAAATAGCTCATTACTTTATTGACCATATCGAGAAAGGTATAGAACTGTACCAAATAAAATAGCCATTGGATTCTCATTTTAAACACCTTGTCCTCTTATTATTCATTATTATGAATTAATTTTATAATTATGAATAAATTATAAAAAAATTGGAGAACCTTCTTAAAAGGTTCTCATTTTTCATAATTAAGGAGATGAATCAATATGAAAGAAGAATTACTAAAAGTAGCTAATGACTACCTCGAATGGGTACATGTTCAACTTGAAAGCGATGTTAACTTTATCGGAGATGATTATATTGACACAATAGAAGATATGTTACTAGAAGAAGGAATTTTATATACCCAAAACGATATGACACAAACAATTAAAAGTATTATTTCAAAACTCCAAGATAAATATGGAGTTAATAATATTTTTTATGGCGCCCCAGAACATACTGTTATTGAAAATGGTCGATATGTAACCCTTTATAATCAGTTAATAATTAAAAATCCCAAACACAAAGAATAAACATTAAATATATGCTATTTTCTATCAATGCACATTTTCCAAATTATTACTTTAAACAAAAAAGGATGGCTGTTAATAGCCATCCTTTTTTGTTTACTGATTAATTAAGTTACTTAACACCGGCGTCGTATGAACATAACGTACTGTAAATAACGGATCTAAACGATATTGGAATGTTGTTACAGATCGACCAGTTTGAACCAATTGCTGTACAACTTCTTGAATTTCTTGTCCATTTTCATCGATACCTTTTGTAGCATTCTCATCAATATTACCACCGATTGGAGTAAGTACCGTTAACTTCACTTCGCTGCCATTGATAATCTGTGTACCATCGAACGGCAAACGAATTTGAAATTCATAAGTATCATTAAGAACTGGGAACAATTTATACTCATATTTTACTTCATAAACAAATTGTCCATTTTCAAGTTGAGCAATTTGTTGTAATGGAACACTTACTAATGATGAGCGTAATAACAAACGTGCGATGTCACGCTCTGTCCCTACCACATCTCCAGCTTTAGCAACATCAATTACATCTTCTGTACCTTCTAATAATTCAGTTTCACGATACGGGCGGAATTCTAAACCTTGATTTTGAATTAATGCCATAGCTTCCTTCGATAATGAGCTACCGTTAGGAACATAGTAATTTTCTGTCAAAGGTCCATTCGTCACTATAGTTGTACGAACCATAACCTCATCAAATTTACCACCATTATAACGCGAACTACCATTTACTACTACCGTTGCTTCTTGTGATACTAATTGTACTACTTCTGACATACCTGATCACTTTCCTTTCCAAATTTATGATAGAAAGGACCACCTGAAAGCAAAAAACACCCAGAAACCAATTCACAAAAAAGATTAAACATACGAACGAAACACGAACACTTTTTGACAATTCCGTGACAAACATTGCGTTTCTTTATGTTTTCTTGTAGTATACAAACTGTCATGTTTTAGTATACGACCATCTTTTATGGAAAAGAAATACTAGTTATTTGTATTTTCCATTGGTCCATTTTCATTATAATTTGTTTGGTCAAATAAAGTCAAACACAAATACAAGTATAACATTAGTTTTTTAATTCTGAATATTAAAACTAATGTTATACTTGTATTTTTATACGTAGATTTCCAACATAGCACTTTAATTAAGTAAATCGCACTCTAATTACATATAGAATAGTTCATACATTTTATAAACAGAAAACAAAAACATCGCCACTGTACCATATGGAATAAAAGCCCTAGGTACATTACATTTGTTTAAAATTGCAACACCTAATAATGCAATCAGTAGTGGAATAAATAAAATTAATGCTAACTGCATAGCTAGTTGATCAAATACAGGCTTTAATACCTCAATCTTTATAATATCCACAAATTATCCTCCTTATTAAAACTTATTATAATTATATAACGATTTAACATTTAAATTCAATTAATTATTAAACTCCCTATAAGAATACTTATCTTTAACCGTTTTCGTTTCACAAATTCAATTCAACCATTTGTAACCTCAATTTTTCAAACCTAATTTTACTAAGTAGCCACAGGTGGATATAAATATTTCTCTTTTCTGAAACACAATGATTCTAGTATAATAAGTTTAACAAAATAAAAATTAGAATTTTACAAATTAAAACAAGATACCTACCAATCCCTCTAAAAAGAGCAGCAAGAATCAATTTAAAAGAAAAAATTATAAAAAGGATGTTGAAATATGAGTTCTATAAGTTCCATGCCTTGCGCAGCAAAAAAAACCTCCTCAGGTTGGATAACAGTGAGTGCAGAAGAAATCGGGGAAATTAAATTAAAATATGGCGATAAGCATCCATCTTACATAAAAATAAAAGATTCCTTCCGTTGTCACGGTTGTTATGAAACCTGGCAAGAAATCTATCACCGTGAACCCTATGAATACGAAATTCCTACATTGACACATCGCGTATCACAAGAGAAAGTTGCCTTTAGACTCCGTCGCACTAAACCTTCAGAAGCAAAAAAACACGAACATATTAAAGGCTGCTATTATAATGACCCAACAGATTATTATAAAGAACTGTCCGATACCTTTGATTATATAGAAATTGCAAAAAAAGCAACCGCCCGTCTTACGATATTAAATCAAATGAATCAAATATTAAAACCGAAAATTAAAACCTCCATGAAAACTTTAGGAAAACACAATACACATAGATCTTCACACCTACAAACATTTGGTGCTCTACAGGACATTTACAATCGTTACCAAGAAAGTTGGGGAGAATTATCTGTTATAACAGAAGATAATGAAGAGAAAAAAATAGAAGATTTATTGCTATCTCCCGATGAAGCAATTGCTTCATCCAAACAATTTCCAAACAAAATTGCAATTATATATGGAATAATACAAAAAGTCGAGCCTCGTAATAACGGTGGATATATCAATATTATATTTAAACAAGGCTCAAATAAATCCGAGCGTCCATTCCGTTTGTCTGTATCACCTTATCATATTTATAATGAAATAGATTTAAAATGCCTAGAAAACAGAAAAATTGGATGTTACGGACGTTTAAATCGTAATCAAAGCTTTTCACAAATAGAGTTATTTTCTTTACATCATCAAATTGTATTTTTAGATTTACAAAAAAGTGAGCCTTGTCCTTTTAGAACACCTAGTATTAATATCGATCGAATTCAAAAATTACTTACGCGCACAATGGAGTTTCATCATTGTAAACTTCAATCATATCATCCTGAAATGTTTAATTTTTATAAACAAGCTCAATCGAATTTTAAGAAAATAAAACAAACAGTTCAAAAAATCCAACAAAAACACCAACTTCTTTTTCAGGAAAAAGAAATGAAAACCCAGGAGAAAAACAGTATGTCTGTCCGTCATAACACATTATTAATTGACATGGCAAATATAAAAAAGCACCTTCGCATTACAAAATCCAAAATCAAAGAAACAGAAAAACAATTCAGCAATAAATTCCGTAAATGGACTCGATTTATTTATGCTGGATCTGAATCAAAAGAAATGCAAGAATTAAAATCTGAACAAAACAACTTAATAACACAACTAGATTCTTATACAAGACAAAAGCAAAATGTGGAAGCTAATATTACGAACTTAGAAGCTGCTATATCTAGTATAGAATCTTCTATAACAGACTTAGAAAAAAAACATACTTCTGCATTAAATACTTTCAAAGAGATTAAACGCGGAGTCGAGATAGAAAAACAATGGAAAGCACATATTGAGCAAGATTTTTGTCTTCTTTACCATCAAGAAAATAAAAATCTTTGGATGGCTATTCAGATACAACAGAATCCACAACCAAAAGAAGCTCTTATCTTCACATGTAAGTTTCTATACAACAATCCAGATTACACAGATCGCATTTACCCTGAAGAAATATTGACTATTATATTCGATACACCTTCATACGATTTAATGATTTACCAAATAATACAGAAAAAGCTAAACCAAAGTTTAGGACAATCACCATTAAAGAGACATCTAATTCCTCATAAATGAAAAAATTTTTGACCAAACATAAAAACGAGAAATTATGTAACATACATGTTTCTCGTTTTTAGCAAATAATAATTCTACTTACAAACTGCCCCCCCTCTAACTTATTACCAACCATCTTACCTTTTTATTTATCCTATTTTTCATCATTTTCAATTATCACGAGTAAAAAACATAAATGTAATTCTCCCTTCTCCTCACTTTCCATCTAGTTCGGCAACCTTGGAAAATTATCATTATCATCTGGACCTCTTCCCCAATGAGAAAGCTCTTTTTCGATTTCGTACTGTAACATACTTATTAACACTGTTTTATAGTCCATCATTTTCAATATATATTGCCACTGTGATTCAATGTCATACAGTTCATAAAATCTTGTTAAATTCAACAACCACTTCACTTTACGTAACTGATCATGATTTAAGCGCGCAGGGTTTCTCTTGTCTAATATCACTCTCTCATATAAACGATATTTTAATATATCCGAAACACATAAACGCCTTACTTTGTCCACTAAGGGTACACAATTTAATTCATAAGCCTTATGGGATTTCCGGATGAAGCAAATACCGTTCCAAATCCTTAGCTTTTACGCCTACTCGTTTTGCAATTTCCTTTATGCTTGTTCCTTTATCTAACAATGTAGAAATGAAAACCGATTTCCCCATCCAATCACTTCTAGAATCATGAAACATATTTTGTAACAGCTGCACCATCTGTTCGGTTCTATCCGAAAAAGGCTTGATAATACAATCGACGGTACTTAATCCCGCTTCCTTATATGCCTCATACGCTACATATCCTGATAGTAAATAATATCTTTTGTGATTTGGATCTTTCTCCAAAACTAGATATTTTGACAGATTTCCACCATTCCGTATGCAACGTACCATCCTTTTCTTAACCGTTTCAGAAATACTTTCTGTGTATATCGGTACAATTTGTTTTAGTCGAATAGTCATAAGCCTCCCTTTCATGCTCTCTTCCTTCTTTCTATGTATGTTATTTCTTTAATGTATGAAGAGATAATTTTGTCTCATGACTGTATAACACAAACAAATAAAATTTCATTTTAATAAAAATATTTTATATAGATGAATATTTTTATTAAATCTGGAAAGCATGATGGATAGGAAGAATCCTTATTACTTTAGGAGGCTCTTTAATGAAACTTCTCACATTAAACACCGGCATACGAAACACACAATATTCAGATGTTGAATCCCTTATTAAATTTTTTGAAGGAGCTAAAAACTATGGTATTCTTTTTTACACAGCTGATTTAAAAAACTTGTCCTTGAATGAACCTTTCCATATTTATCACTATTCAAGAAAAGGTAGCGGCGGATATCAATTGGCTTTTCCTATTCCAAGCACTTTGTATCACTCGCTAAAAATGAATCATTACTCTTTGAAATGGCTAAACATCTTTTATCAATTATATTATCAAAATACGCCTCCACCACCTTGGCAATGGAAGTATTGGGATACTTATATAGGTGAAAATCACGTATGGATTTATAAAACTGAATAACCATTTCTACTACGTTATCCTCTTCGGCAAAATAAAAAAACTCCCGATTAACTAGGAGTTTTTTTGTCTTGCTGTTTTATAAAATACATTTCTAGCGCTTCAAGAAACGCTTTTTCAATTTTCATCTTACCGTACATTTCATTGCCTAGCTTAAGTGGGGATGTTTTTATTGTCATGAAGCATCACCTCATCACCACTATATGCAATCTTTCTTTACGGACTAACCTCTATTTTTAAATGTTTCCTGCAAAAAAACAAGAAATATCACATATTCTAGATAACGATCCATGTTCATAATTTATTTTATACCAACTTGTACACAAAATTCCAATCACATTCTAATGAATAATGGTGGCTCCTAATCCATATAAATCTTCGTGTCCTATTGTATATAATCCTATAAGCTGCTGATTCCTAGTTCCTGCAGGGTGTCTAGGATCACCAGTTTTACGCAGGATAGATTCTGTATCGCTTACTTCAAAAGTCTTCATACATATCTTTTTACTTGTTGTGTACCCTATTACTTTCAATGCTCTGTCATGATGAAAGATATACGGTATCGTACTTTCACCAGGTAACCCCCAAGCTAGAACAACATATTCACATTTCTCAATTTTCTCTTCTAACTGCTTCTGGTTCTCTTTCATTAGGCTAGTCAATTGATCATCCTGATGAAGTTCACGTATTTTTTGATATGCTTCCTTTGGTCTTGGACTACATATGGGAAAAAGATTTAGTATATGTATTGTCCCCACTTTATTTTCTATCTTTTGATTCTGCAGTGAAAAAAAATCAATTACTTTGTTAACAGTTCTATCGGAAATGCTTGCATCTGCATCAGAAGGATTCATCATTACAACTGCAATTTCCATCCCATTATTGACACCTTTTAGAGGAATACTCAAATAAGTACGAATCCAAATATTATTGTTCTTACTAATTTGTTTTCTATCGGTATTAATATCTAAAATATTAACTATACTACCATCATAATGCTCCATAGCAAATCCCTTCCCCTATTTAAAATAACGCTCACTAAATTAATAACCATATTTACCCACCTAATCCATTCACATTAATGATCCTATAATTAAATACCATTTAAGAAGTCACCAACATTTTCAATCTCTTTCTATATATTCACTAATTATTTTATTTATATAATAAGAGTCCTTAGACTTAATAAATTTATATTTCCCCTTTTTTGTCACCTTATAAAGATCTAGTTCTATCTCTTCTTCTTCAATTTCCTCAATAACAATATTTAAAAGATGCCTCCTTTCATACTTAGACAAATACTTCCAATGTTTCCCCAAAAGTTCTTTAAGCGTAAATACTTGTCCTTCAGTATATTGCTTTAACTCGTTATTAATAAATACCAAGTAATTATTTTCCAAATTCCCACCTAACAGCTTTTCTCTAATATACGAACTTAATGTTAATTTTAAATCTGAAGAGATTTCAATTAGCGCGTCCTTCTCTTCCGTAGACAAACGCACAACAATTCTTGAATCCATTGTCCCTTATCCTCCAATTCGCTTTAATTTCTTCTGATTTTCCTTCTTTCCTATTTTAATAATTGCTTTATAGTCAACTTTAAGATTTATATACATTTTCCCATGAATTTTATCTATATACTTATTTTTAGTAAATTCATATTTACTACACAGCCTACGGTAGATGTATGTTATAAGATATAACAACATGTTATCGAGATGTCGTATGTCTTCTTTTTTTGGATATTGCTTGTATGACACTTGATTATCGTGAATTATTGCACTTGAATCAAGATATAACTCAATACAGCTAATAGGCATCTGGGCAAATTTGTTAATCCTACGATTTCCATCGCTTCTTTCCAAAAATTTTAGACGTTCCTTTTTTTCCTGAGAACCAATGGACCCTCTTAAGTAATCACGGGAATTTTCTAATGCACGTCGCTCAGAATCCTTATCTAAATAATTTGCATATCCTTCTTTTTCTATTAAATTAATTATATTTGCACATATTTCAAAAATTGGTCGACTATATTTTACAATCATATACTTTTCTCTAGACTTTGGAAGCATATTTTGTTTAACCTCAATAGAAAGCCTTCCAATTCTTTCTAATATATATTTATCCTCACTATCAGTTCCTTTAAACATAGTTTCAGTTTTAATCATATTTCTTAACTTTATCAATCTTTTACATATTTTTCTATATACCTTTTTCCGTTTCATACAGTTCACCCCACTAAGAAAGTAACACAAAAATAACATTATGTGTATACAAAAGTAACACATAACTTTAGAAACATCAACTTTACAATTGTAATCCCATTTGATTTTACATAAAAATAACTCTTCATACCAAAGCTTGTTTTATACTATTACAGCATTTTTTGATCATGATCCCGTTCTAAAAATCTTCTGCATCATTAATGGAAATAAAAAAAAGATGGATCTGTTAAAATACCGATACCATCTTAGTAAATGTTTAATTTTTCATGCTCATTTTATTAAATTACAGTATCCATGTTATATGATTACAACCCCAAATCCCCCTAATTTCCCTTCTACTATATCAACAAGTTCTACACAATAATAATATATTTAATTTCTACAAAGACCATCCCTATAAAACATTAAGCATCAATTATTCAACTGATCTCGTTGCTGTTTTAGAAAGTCTATAGCATTTTTATTTTTCCGATATGTGTTCATAACACTTGGATTCCCTTGTCTCAATAAACCTGCGGCATGACCCTTATAACTATCATTAACACCTTCTGTTGCGTAAATAACACTATCTAAAGTTCCCTTTACTGATAAACCTTGTGGGTTCACATTATGTGTGTGTTTCGATTTATTTTTTTGCGCCTTCATTGTATTCTCCTCGCCTTCTATTCTTCTGAACGAACCATACAATCAAATTGAGTTAATATTGGTTCTAAGATTTCTGTATCAGAAAAGTTACCTGAGTTTAATTTCTTTTTTGCAAAGGATTCCACATTCTTTTCAGAAACCTTAATACTTTCATCTTTTTGATGAGGAACTTCTAATTGCATATGATTCATAAGTAAATCAATTTCATCATATGGTTTTATTGGATCTGGCTCTCTAGGAGTCGCCCCAAGTTCTCTTCTCCTTCTTTGCTTCTTCTTAATTTCATTTCGCTTCTTTTTTGTATATGTGTTAATTTCCTGCAAAATTAACACATACTTATTCTCTTTAATATTTTTGCTACCTTTTGAAACTTGTTGTTCATCAAATATATAGAATATAAAATCAATCAATTGATCAATTGATTCTTTTCTACATATCTCTAGATGTTCACCCATAACCTTAGCTCCTAAATTAGTTTCATACTCCTTTAGAAAATTAATTTGATCTACTAACTGCTGAATTAGTCTTTTTTTTATTTTGCAATTGTTTCTAATACATTCGGCACTTACTTCTTCAAGCACTTTGTAAACTCTCTTCTCTACCTTCTCTACATCAATTTTTTCCGAAAAATTCATATTCCGTAACTTAACAAAAGCCACTGGCTTTTCTGCCTTTCGAACAATATCCAAATATCCTTTTATATTATCATTTTGATTATACAAATAATCTAAAATCATCCTTACATAATGAGAATCATAATAGTTTGAAGCGATATTATGCACTTCAGTTAATATTTCTTTGACATTTTTCACATTGATGGCATCAGGAAAATAATCAACAAATAACATTTCATTAAAATTATCCGTGCTAATCGCATGCCATTCTTTGCTTATATAAATTACATCAATAAATTCCTTCCACTTGTTCCATCTCCAATGTCCCTCTACATTTGAAATTTTCATTATTATTCCCTCTCCTTTTATTCCATTATAATAAAGATTCTAATAAATGAAATGAAATCTCTGTCCCATTTTCGGCACCACCTCATGACAAATTATGAACACAAGCATCAAACACAATTATCTTCTTTGCAAACACTACACATCACGTTTGAGATGTGATTACGTACTGTTTTTTCACTTATAAACAGTTCACCTGCAATTTCCTTCGTTGTTTTATCTTGAACCAGTAATTCAAATACTTCTCTTTCTCTCTTTGTGAGTAACGGTTTAGATTGATACGCTTTTTCCTTCAACTGGTATAACCCTCCTTGCTTAAGCCAGAGCTGTATATGTGTAAGTTGGGTGTTTATTTAGTCAAGATATTGTATGAACGAAATGTGCAGGTGGTGAATGAAAATGGGCTTTATTTCTTATGTTATTTTAGACTTTTATACAGTGCGTACACTCTTTTTATCCACTTACTTTTCAGTACGCCATATTTGTTCTAGTAATATGCTGACAACTGTACCTACGAACAAGCCATTTCCGAATATATATTGCATCACAGACGGCAAGGATTGGAGTGCTCCAGACGGTAAAAACATAACACCACTTCCAAATAATATAGCAACTCCTAAAATCGTTATATTCCTTTCGCTCATTGGCACTTGTTTTATATTATGAAACCCAATTCCAATTAACTGTACGAACGAAGCCATTAAAACCGCAGATGCGACCGCGGATGGCAGAGAGGCTAAGTAGCGGATAATACTTGGAAATAGCGACATACCGACTAATAGTACACATGCAAATAAGAATGAACGCATGTACTTTTGATTTGTTAAACGTATGAAACCTGCCGTTGCTGGTAATGGAACGACACCTACAGTTGAAAACAAAGAGGAAATCATATGCGAAATCCCTCCGACCCACGTACCATTTCTCAACTGTTTTTGTTCAATAGTCGCTTTATGAATCGTAGCTTGATTGATTGCTATAATAGCTGCCACTGTATTTGAAACTAAAATACATACCATAACGAAACTTGATACAGCCATACCTGTATTCCATTTTGGAATTCCCCACGCGAATATATGTGGAAGTTGCACAAAATGAGTTACTTGAGATGGGATCGTCACTTTTCCTGCAATGAGAAAAATAATCCAGCCACTAATTAACCCTATTAAAACCGCATAACTTTTAACAAACCCTTTTCCGAAGTTGGAGAGTATGACTACGAATAAAAATATGCCAAAAGCAATTAATGCTGTAAATCCATCAATTTGAGAAACAGTAGCTGTAATTCCTAGCATTCCTTTTAAAAATACACCACTTAATTGTAAACATAATAAAAGTAAGAACGTCCCTGTCACGAGCGGCGTAAATAAAAATAAAATACGCCCGATAACTCCCGTTACTCCTAGCGCTATTAAAACAACTCCCGCAACCATCATTCCTAATTCTAAAATTTGCAATGTACTATGTAATTGATCCTGCCCTACAGTTGCATAAGCAAGCACGGTAAATACACCAACCCAAGATCCAGCTGGTCCATCCGCAATCGGAAGCTTATGTCCAAGCCATCCTTGTAAAAAAGAAGATATACCAACTACGAAAAACGTACGCTGCATTAAATAAAATACTTCTTCCGTCGTAAGATGAAATAATCCGCCAACAACAATTGGTAGCGCGATTGAGTTTGCTAATAAAAAAATAAACCATTGCAAAGTTCCCATAATATGATTTTGATTATGTTGATTGTCCAAACTTTTCATCCCTTCTTGCTTCCTTATAAGGAAGTATAGTACTTCCCTGTTTCTACTAAATAAAAAAGAAGGGTTCTATTTTCACAATTAGAACCCTTCTCAAAACATCTAAACGATTCCTCTATACAAGATTATCAGATTTCACTTGATCTAAATCTCCTATAACAACATTCCCTTTATACATAACTACACGCTTCTCTGTTTGACGAGCCACTGCTCCCGCGGCGCATGTTGCATTCGTCAAGACAAAACTTGCCTCATCTCCTACATTTGGCCATAATCTCTTGCCTTCATCGTTTAGCGTAGCTTTCCCTCCTGTAATAAAACGAAGAGCTTTCCCTAAAGATTTTTCATCACTCCAACCAAATCGTTCTGCCAATCGATTTGCCTTTTGAAGCATATCACCTGTGCCAAACGGAGACCAATGATCTGTAATACTATCATTTCCTAATGAAACTTTAACTCCTTTTCGATCTAGTAACGGAATTGGGATTACTTGTTTACCGATTGGAACGGTTGAAGTGATATCAATCTTTAATGCTGCTAGTCTTTCTGCCACTTCTTCAGCTTCTTTATTAGTAACACCACCAAGTCCAAGCGCATGACTAATTGTTACACGACCTTGCCATCCTGCTTCCTCTGTTAGACTTGCCAATCTCTTCATTGTAAACGTTCCAAGGTTATTTGCATCATGCAAATGAATATCAACATCCGCGTTAAATTCTACCGCAATGTCCATAATCGTATGTAATGATTTTTCAATATCATTATCTACTGTAGCTGGGTCCACTCCGCCAACTAATTGTGCGCCCATACGCATCGCATCTTTCACAAGTTGCATAGAATTACTTCGCAATAATCCATGTTGCGGAAATGCAACTATTCTACCAGACAACCGATCTTTATATGTTTCTAAAGCTGCTAACGTTGCCTCTAAATTACGAAGTCCAATAACCGGATCCACATTACAATGAGTTCTAATATTTGTTGCGCCATTTCGAAGCAATAACTCTAGCATATTTTCCGCCCTGTCTTGAGCAGTTGCTAATTGCTTTGGTAAAATCGTTTTTTCTTCATTAAAACGTGTAAAAATATTTTTTGCTGGCATACAAGCTTTCCAAGGCCCACTATAATATGTTTTATCAATATGAATATGCATCTCTTCAAAAGCTGGTAAAACTAATAAACGATTAGCATCAAAAGTTAACGTCCCTTCCTCTTGGGCGATTCCCGATATAATTCTTTTAATTCGCCCATCTTCAATAAGAAGACTGCATATCTCAGTTTCCGTTTGTGAAATTTTCGCTTCTTCATATGTATAACCTGTTTCAAGCATTACATTAGTCAACCAATATAATGTCATTACCATTTCCCCACCTTATATTAGAAAATACGTCACACCCTCATTTTCATTTTAATACCAACTGAAAATTAAGACAATTAATCCACTATATTGTCCTTTCACAAAAAAATGTAATATAACCTAATGGTCTTCTCATAAAGTGAAACTATAATCAGTGGGGGTTCATCCCCCACTGATTATTAGCCTTCACCAATCGGGCGTTTACGGGCAGTTGATCTCCCACCTAACTTCTTTGCTTCAGCCGAATTTTGAGGTGGGAGTTTTACTGCCCACAAATAGCGGGATAAATTTCCATATAGAATAAAAGTACACTGTATCACTCATACATAACAGCGGTGATATAAAAAGGAGAGGATCATAATATGTCGAAGAGGTTATATAAATCCGAAACTGATAAAATGTTATTTGGTATATGCGGTGGTTTAGGAGAATATTTTGATATTAGCTCTACTCTCATTCGTATTATTTGGGTCATTGCTATTCTATGTTTTGGAACGGGATTTTTAGTTTATTTTATTTGTTTATTACTTATGCCACGCGCGTACTAACTGGTATCATTCCATATACGTAAGAAGAGCATATAAAAAATCACCTATAGAATTCTTTTCTATAGGTGATTTTTTCATGAAGAATATTTCATCGTTAAATGTAATACCGCCACTTCATCCTCTTCATTTTTATAACTATGTTTCTTATTAGCTTCAAACTGAATGGAGTCAAACTCATTTAGCACATATACGTCATTCTCAACTTGAATAGAAACTTTCCCTTTCATTACTGTTACAAGCTCAATTGCTCCTTCATGATGAGCTTCCGGTTCATATATACTATTCGCTCTTAAACAAGCACGGTGCATTTCCATCCCTGTTTCTTTCGTGTAACGGAACATCGTTTCTAAATGCCATGCTTGTCCTACATCTACTGCAAATCCTTCTCCGCAGCGCGCAACAGCTACAGGTTCTCCAACAACCATTAATCTCGATAAAGGAATCGATAACCCTTTCGTTATTTTCCAAATGACAGCTAACGTTGGATTCGTTTCGCCTCTCTCAATTTTCCCTAATGTTAATTTACTAACCCCTGTTTTTTGGGCTAATTCTTCTAAACTTAATTTTTGTTCATTTCGAATTTGTCTTAATAGCTGACCTACTTGCTGAATTACTTCTTTCGTTTGCATATCTTCATTTTCTTTCATCTATAAAACCACCTTAAAGTATAAAAAAGTTTACTTTTATTATATTAAAGTATATTATACTATACATAATTATTTTTTCCAAAAGGAGTGTTATATTTCATGCGCGCAATATTACTAGGTCTTTTATCATCGGCCTTTTTTTCTGCAACCTTTATTATTAACAGAGCAATGAATGTATCTGGAACAAGCTGGGCTTGGACTGCTTCCTTCCGTTTTCTATTTGCTCTCCCTATTTTATTCCTTATCGTTTTATTTCGCAAAAACTTAGGAACTTTATGGGCAGAATTAAAAAAACATCCATTTGTATGGATCGGGTGGGGCTCGGTCGCTGGCATCGGCTTCTATTCTTTATTAAGTTTCGCAGCTGTTTTTTCTCCAGCTTGGCTCGTTGCTGGAACTTGGCAAGTTACGATATTAGCAGGTTTACTACTATCACCATTATTTTTCGTTAAAATAGAAACAAAATCAGGTACAAAACTTGTACGTGGAAAAATTCCACTTCGCAGTTTATACGTCGCTTTATTTATTTTACTTGGTGTACTTTGTATGCAAGCGACTGCAGCGGGTCATATTACAATGACTCAGTTCATCTCGGGATTTTTGCCTGTCGTTTTAGCAGCTTTCTTATATCCCTTCGGTAACCGAAAAATGATGGAACTTGTTGGCGGGCGTCTTGATACATTCCAACGTGTATTAGGAATGGCAATCGGAAGTCTCCCTATTACAATCCTACTTGGTATATACGGATTTTCCACTACCGGTATTCCATCATCAAGTCAAATGATGCAAGGATTTTTGTTAGCATTATGTTCCGGAGTTATTGCGACGATGACATTTTTCTTTGCTACTGACTTAGCAAAAGACAATCTTGCTTTACTTGGAGCTGTTGAAGCAACACAAGCTGGAACGATGGTCTTCACTGTGCTTGGTGAGATTATTTTCTTAAATGGTTCATTCCCTAGCGGACTGTCACTGATTGGGATGATTATTATCATGCTAGGAATGATCGTAAATAGTGTTTTAAACCGTTCTGTTCCAGTCATTAAACAAAAAAAATCAGCATAAAAATAGATATGGTTCTTCTTCATAGAACCATATCTATTTTTATTATCTCCCTATTTTGCCTTATCAGAATAGTATTTCATTAGCTGTTTATACTAAAACCTATGTTATAATACGTTTCATGTGCATTAATAGGAGGTAAATTATGTTAAAAAAAGCAATTGCTGAATTTATTGGTACATTTGTACTTGTATTATTCGGAACTGGAGTAGCTGTCATTGGTGGCGGAATTGAAGGAATCGGAACATTAGGTATCGCTATGGCTTTCGGATTATCTATCGTGGCTATGGCATATAGCATTGGAACAATTTCTGGATGTCATATTAACCCAGCAGTATCAATCGCTATGTTCATCAACAAAAGAATGAACGCTATGGAACTTAGCTATTATTTATTAGCTCAAATTTTAGGTGGTTTATTAGGAACTGCAACGTTAGTAACAATTTTACGATCTGCTAAATTACCTTTAGATAATTTAGGACAAAATAGTTTTGGAACTCTTGGTTTATCTGGAGCATTTTTAGTTGAATTCATTTTAACTTTCGTATTTGTTTTAGTTATCGTTGCTGTAACAGGTAAAAAAGGAAGTTCTTCTTTAGCTGGACTAGTAATTGGTTTCACATTAGTATTAATTCACTTATTAGGTATTCCGTTAACTGGAACATCTGTTAACCCAGCTCGTAGTATCGCACCAGCTCTATTCGCTGGCGGAGAAGCAATTTCTCAACTATGGGTGTTCATCGTTGCCCCAATTTTTGGTGGTATCGTAGCAGCTGTTGTAGGAAAGTTTATTTTAAATACTGAAAAATAGAATTTTCAATATTTCCGAATAAAAAAAGACGAGCCCTCATCATGAGGAAGCTCGCTTTTTTTATTCTTTAATTTTCGACTTTAAATTTGTAACTAATTGCTGCACCGTTACATTTGCAAGTACGTTTTCCATCGCTTCTTGCGATTGTATTAAAACAATCTCTAATACCGATTGAATATTAGCTCCTACTGGACATTCAATGTTGGGATTTTCATGGAAAGAAAATAGATGTCCTTCTTCTACAACTTCCACAGCTTTATATACATCAAGTAATGTAATTTCATCTAAATCACGAGCAAGTGTCGTACCACCTTTACCGGCTTGTACATCAACAAGTCCTGCTCTCTTCAACATTCCTGTAATGCGACGAATCACAACTGGATTTGTATTCACACTACCAGCAATCCATTCAGAGGTACAGCGAGAGTTTCGATCTATTGCAAGTAACGTTAACATATGAACACCTACTGTAAAACGACTACTAATTCCCATCTGCACACCCTCCTTTTTATTCATTCTATTAAAAGACAACTCTTATTATTATATACTATTTTTAATTTATACATAAAGTGAAACTTTAATCAGTGGGGGTTTTGTTCATCCCCCACTGATTATTAGTTGAACCAATCGGGCGTTTACGGGCAGTTGATCTCCCATCTAACTTCTTTGCTCCAGCTGAATTTTGAGATGGGAGTTTTACTGCCCGTTAATGCGGGGTAAAGAAAAAGCATGATTCCATTAGAAAATCATACTTTCCCTCTATTATTGACGCTTTATAAATTTCGCCAAATCTTTAAACTTCACTTTATCAGAGTAATTCATTACACCGTTTACATAGATACGGCTTGTAATCGCATTTAATATACCAATCGTCGCCAATAAAACTACTAATGTTATCGTAATCTCTAACATACCTGCTTCACCAGCTACAATCCGTGAGAAGGTAACCATCGGTGTGAAAAACGGAACATACGAACTTACAACAACAATAGTACTATTTGGATCACTTAATGATTTAATACTAATGAAGAATGCAGCCATGATCAAAATCATTATCGGGAAAGATACGGCTTGTAAATCCTCTGTCTTAGACACAACAGCTCCAGCCGCAGCGTACATCATCGCATAAAGTAAATACCCTGTAATGAAATAAACAAGAAACATACTTATAACCTTTGCATCTAATTTTGTAAAGTCAATTGGAACACCCAATAATGAGGCACTTTCTAAATCGACCCAACCTAACAAATAAGGAATAAGATAACCACACGCCAATATTACAAGTTGTAATAACGCCGTTGAAACAACCGCCAAAATTTTCGCATACATCATCGTAAGAGGCTTTACTTTCGGAAGCATTACTTCCATTACACGTGACGCCTTTTCAGATGCAATATTCATTGCGATTGTATTTCCGAAAGCTACAATAAACATATATAAAGCAAATGTAAAGAAATATGCAATTCCGAAAGAAGATGTACGATCTTTTATCGCTTCTTGCTTCACTTGAATTTCTGCTTGTAATTGCTGCGCAATTTCTGGTGAAACATTATTTTTTGCAATCGTCACCTTCGTATATTGTTGTTTTAAATAACCCGCCATAATTGCAGAAGTTGCTTGGCTTGGAAATCCATTATACATATATGTAACTGCTGGAGTCCCATCCTTTTCCGTCACATGGAATAGACCATCTAAATCTCCCTCTTCTACTTGCTTATGCAGTTTATCAAAATCATCTTTTGAACCGACCGTTATTTTTGCTGATGGCAATAGCTTATTTAGCTCTTCTTTTTGTACTTTGTATGTGGAACTCTCTACTACAACTGCAATTTTATCTTTATCCTTATTTTTATCATCGCCTGAAGTAAAATGATTAAATGCAAAAATCCCAAACACAACTAAAAATAAAATCGCACTCGTAATTAATGATTTTTTAGATAAAAATGCTTCCTTAAAATAAAATGAAAATACATGAGAAAATTTACGCATATTTATTTCGCCCTCTCTACAAAGATTTCGTTTAACGTCGGCTCTAACATTTTAAATTGTCGTAAGCTAACACCTTGCTCTTGCAACTGTTGCAAAATCTTTAGAGCTTCTGCATCGCCTTGTACTTTTACATAAAGAAGGCCTTGTTGTTTTTCATACGGAACGTGTATAGCTTCTAATCCCTTTTCGTTCTCTACTGTATCTTCAATCGTTAAATTACGAAAACCATATTCTTTCTTAATATCACTTAACTGTCCTTCTACAACCGCTTCGCCTTTTTTCAAAATACATACATGTTGGCAAAAAGCCTCTACTTGCTCCATACGATGACTTGATAAAATAATTGTCTTTCCACTCTGTACTTGTTCTCCAATAATATTAGCTAACATTCCCGCATTAACTGGATCAAGTCCACTAAATGGTTCATCTAAAATAAGAAGTTCTGGATCATGAAGAAGAGCAGCAATCAATTGAATTTTTTGCTGATTCCCTTTCGAAAGTTCTCCCGCTGTTTTAAATTTATATTCTGGAATTGCTAAGCGTTCTAACCAGTGATCAATTGCAAGATCCACTTCTTTTTTCGTCATTCCTTCTAATCTGCCAAAATATCGCAACTGATCTATTACTCTACTTTTTGTATATAATCCTCTTTCTTCTGGTAAATATCCAATTGTTACCCCGCTATCACCAAATGATTTTCCATCCCACGTAATAGAACCTTCATTTGGCGTTAATAAGCCTAGTAACATTTTAATTGTCGTTGTTTTCCCTGCACCATTTCGGCCAAGTAACCCTAACACTTCACCTTTCGGTAACGAGATTTGCAAACCATTAACTGCTTTAGATTCTCCGAATATTTTTGTTAAGTTTTGAATTTGTAAACTCAATGTATAAAGCCTCCCCTTTAGTATCATTCGTACCCTCTGTTAAAGCCTATGATTGTTCAGAATGAAATATAGTACTATATTTCATTCTCTTATATGTATCACTACATCTAACCCATCATTTGTTTCATTTAGTTAAAATTGTAAATAAAAATCCTGTTTTTGTCAATTATAATTGTCATTACGACAATAAAACTTGTCAAAATAATTATTATTATTTAACCCATCTTTCTAATATAGGACAAACTACTACATATACAAAAGACAATATGCAAATGTTCATAAAAAAAAATATAAAAAGCATTATATTTTAATATATAATATTAAATGATTTACTAACATCAAGGAGGATACATATGAAGATGAAGAGGGGTATTACCACTTTATTATCTGTAGCCGTTCTTTCCACATCGCTTGTAGCATGTTCAGGAACAGCTGAGAAAACAGTGGCGAAAGAAGAAAAAGTAAAATTAACAGACCAGCAATTAATGGCTGATTTATGGTATCAAACAGCTGGCGAAACGAAAGCACTATACTACCAAGGATACAATATTGGTCAATTTAAGCTTGATGCAGCTCTTGCAAAAGGGACAGGCAAAAAACCTGCTATCGTACTTGATTTAGATGAAACTGTTTTAGATAACAGTCCTCATCAAGCAATGAGCGTAAAAACAGGAAAAGGCTATCCTTATAAATGGGACGATTGGATTAATAAAGCTGAAGCTGAAGCTCTTCCAGGCGCGATTGATTTCTTAAAATATACAGAGTCTAAAGGTGTAGAGATTTACTACATCTCAAATCGTAAAACGAATCAACTAGATGCAACAATTAAAAACCTTGAGCGCGTAGGAGCTCCTCAAGCAACGAAAGAACATATATTACTACAGGACCCGAAAGAAAAAGGGAAAGAAAAGCGTCGTGAACTTGTTTCTCAAACACATGACATCGTCCTATTCTTCGGTGACAACTTATCTGATTTCACTGGTTTTGATGGAAAATCTGTAAAAGATCGCAATCAAACAGTCGCAGATTCAAAAGCACAATTTGGTGAGAAATTCATCATTTTCCCTAATCCGATGTATGGCGATTGGGAAGGCGCTTTATATGACTATGATTTCAAAAAATCAGATGCAGAAAAAGATAAAATTCGTCGTGACAATTTAAAATCATTTGATGCAAAATAACAAAGAGGATGGCTTTCGCCATCCTCTTTTATTGCATATTTCTTGTTAAAGGTAAAATAAATACTTCTACACGTCTATTTTTTGCTTTTCCTTCTGGTGTATCATTTGGTGCAATTGAGCGGTATTCTCCATAACCAACTGCACTAAATTTTTCTGGTTGCAATTCTTTATTTTGGAGTAATACCTGCATGAAATTAACTGCACGCTGTGTACTTAACTCCCAGTTTGATGCAAACTGAGCATTTGCGATAGGAACCGTATCTGTATGACCCGACACTGTAATTTCACGAGGTGATGCTGAAACAAGTAGGTTAGACATCTCTTTTGCAATCCCTAACGATTCCAACTTCACATCTGCTTTCCCTGAATCAAATAGTACATTTTCTAATATCGTTAACATTAATCCTTTTTCAGTTAACTTAGTTTGAAAAGAAGAGGATAGTTGTTTCTCATTAATATATTGATCAATCTTTTTTTGTAATGCTTTCAACTCATCCATTTCTTTTTTTTCTTTAGCTCTATCTTCCGCTTGTTTTTTTGCTTGTTCTGCCTCAAGGCTATTTGCTGATAATTCTTTTTCCTCATTTGGTTTTTGATCGCTTAAAAATTCTTTATTTCCTGTTCCACCGGCTAACTCACTTCGAAAAGCAACTGCCATCTGTTTAAACTTCGCAGCATCTATACTACTCATTGCGAATAATACGATGAACAATGCAAATAACAACGTTAACATATCAGAATATGGAATTAACCAAGTTTCATCGATATGCTCATCATGTTTTTTCTTTTTACCTCTTCTATTTTTCTTACTCCGCATTTTTTTCTGCTCCTTTTTCTAGCTTTTTACGCTCAGTTGCAGAAAGTGCACCTAAAATACGGTTCTTCATAATAAACGGATATGTACCTTCTTGTAACATTAATAAACAATCAATAATTAAACGTTTCTTCTCTAATTCAGCAGCAGACTTTTGCTTCAATTTGTTTGCAAATGGATGCCATAATACGTAACCTGAAAAAATACCGAAAATCGTTGCAATAAACGCACCTGAAATAGCATGCCCTAGCTTTTCAATATCAGTTAAATTTCCAAGTGCAGCTACAAGACCAATAACAGCACCTAAAACCCCTAGTGTAGGTGCATATGTACCTGCTTGTGAGAAAATAGCAGCTCCTTTTGCATGCCTCTCTTCAATTGCTTCTAATTCGGCTTCTAAAATTTGTTCTAAATCTTCCGCAGATACGCCATCAATAACAAATTTCATACCACGCAAAAGAAATTCATCTTCAATTTCATCTAATTGTTGCTCTAAAGACAAAATACCGTATTTTCTACTCTCAGATGTCCAATGAACAAATAATTCTAGCAATTGTTCATAACTTAAATCTTTTTTATTTGAACCAAAAAGAACTTTAAATAATTTTGGAACTCTTTTTAGTTGATTCATCGGAAATGCAATACACACTGCAGCAAATGTACCGACGAAAATAATTAGTGCTGCGGCAGGATTTAGTAAGGCTGTTATGTCAGCACCCTTGACCACCATCCCTACTACTACTGCCAACACTCCTAAAATGATTCCAATAATTGTTGCAAAATCCATTCCCATTCACTCCTAGTCTATACAAGAAGTCCTTTATTCTTGATAATCGCTACATCTTCTTATATACATATATTACATAAAAAATGAACTTCATGAAAGATAAGAAATGAATTATATGAAAAAACACTACATTTTCTGACATTTTCTTTGCATTTCTATTACGTTACGACTCTTATATTTCTTTTTCAATAAGCTAGACTTATAATAAAACCGATACATATTTTATTAAGAAAGGACAGTGATTACAAGGTATCATGAAAAAGATAATAATTATTTCTGCCGCTACTATTGTAATCGGTATCACATCTTTCGCTTACTTTGGTCCTAAATCACCACTGCAAAACGAGGCGAAAGCTGTCGAAAGTCAAAAGCATAGTAACCATCCAAAAGAAGAAATCCCTGCTTTTCCAAAAGCTGATCATAATGCAAAGAAACTAAATGATAAATTTTCCGTTGTAACAAACCCAGATTCTGCTCTTGTATTAGTCAATAAACATCGTAAATTACCAGATGGGTACATTCCAGAAGATTTGACGAAACCGAACGTACCATTTACTAGTCCAAAAGATAAAGAGAAAACATTACTTCGTAAAGATGCTGCAGACGCTCTTGAGCAGATGTTCCAAGCAGCAAAAGAAGAAGGTTTAGAACTTACAGCAGTTTCAGGTTACCGTTCTTACAAACGCCAACAGTCATTACATAACACATATATTAAACGCCAAGGAAAAGCTGAAGCTGATTCGGTAAGTGCAATTCCTGGAACAAGTGAGCATCAAACTGGTCTAGCAATGGATATTAGCTCAAAATCTGCTAAATTCCAATTAGAACCAATCTTCGGAGAGACAGCAGAAGGAAAATGGGTTGCAGAACATGCCCATGAGTTCGGATTTGTCATTCGTTATTTAGAGGATAAAACAAAGACAACAGAGTATTCATACGAACCGTGGCACTTACGCTACGTCGGCAATCCATATGCCGCATACATATATAAACACCATCTAACATTAGAAGAGGCGATGGAGGACACAAAATAAGAGAGCGAATCGCTCTCTTATTTTTCTTTTATTCTATTATATCAGCAATTTTTTCCATTCCTCCGGCCACGGTTCGCCTCTTCCAGTTTTTTTCGATGCTTGGACCATCATACCGCGTCCAACTAAACAAACTTCTCCTTCTGCATTTTTGACCATATAGTGTAAATCTAAAGAGGAATTCCCAACCGCTCCCGCCTTTACATATACTTTCAACTGCTCATCAAAATAAATTTGTTTAATAAAATTGCATTGTAGATCTGCGACGACTATCATCGTTTCTGATGATTCATGTGTCCATTCTTGCATAAATCCGAGTTCTTTAAACAATGCGATACGCGCTTCTTCAAAATATGTAAAAGCAACCACATTATTTACATGTCCAAACATATCTACTTCACCAAAACGAACTTTGACAGGATTATAAAATGAAAAACCACTTTCCCATTGCTCAAAGTCTTCAATATAAGAAATTCTCTTCATCGTTCCCTCTCCTTTTCGTCCTTAAAATAAAGTGAAACTTTAATCAGTGGGGGTTTTGTTCATCCCCCACTGATTATTTGCCTTCACCAATCGGGCGGTTACGGGCAGTTGATCTCCCACCTAGCTTCTTTGCTCCACCTGAATTTTGAGGTGGGAGTTTTACTGCCCGTTAATGCGAGATAAACAGAATAAACAGAAAAATAAACTTATAAACATTGCCTCTTCAACAAGAAGAGGCAATGTTTATTAATAGTTATTGTCGCTACCAAAGAAATCTTTGAACGATTGAATTGTTGTATCACGGTTTAATGCTGCAATTGAAGTTGTTAATGGAATACCTTTCGGACATGATTGCACACAGTTTTGAGAGTTACCACAGTTTGCAAGTCCTCCATCACCCATAATTGCACGTAAGCGATCTGCTTTATGCATTTCACCAGTTGGATGCGAGTTAAATAAACGCGCTTGTGAAAGCGGTGCTGGTCCAATAAAGTCAGACTTACTGTTTACGTTCGGACATGACTCTAAGCAAACACCACATGTCATACATTTCGAAAGTTCATATGCCCATTGACGCTTTTTCTCTGGCATTCTTGGACCTGGTCCTAGGTCGTACGTACCGTCGATTGGAATCCAAGCTTTAACACGTTTTAACGCGTTAAACATACGGCTACGGTCAACTTGTAAATCACGTACAATCGGGAATGTCTTCATCGGCTTTAAGCGAATTGGTTGCTCTAACTGGTCAATAAGGGCTGTACATGATTGACGTGGTTTTCCGTTAATCACCATCGAACATGCTCCACATACTTCCTCTAAGCAGTTCATATCCCATGCGATCGGAGTTGTTTGGTTCCCTTTTGAGTCGACAGGATTACGGCGAATTTCCATAAGCGCCGAAATAATATTCATATTAGGACGATATGGAATTTCAAACTCTTGGTCAAACTCTTGTGCATCTGGGCCATCTTGTCTCGTAATGATGAGGCGGATTGTTTTCTCAGACATGTTGTTTATCCCCCTTCTCTTCACCCTTAGCAGCTACATCATGTTTTGAGGAATAGTCACGTTTACGTGGTTTAATTAATGAAACATCCACTTCTTCGTAATGGAATGCTGGTGCCTTTCCTTCTCCCTCAAATTTCGCCATCGTAGTTTTTAAGAAGTTTGCATCATCACGATTTGGGAATTCTGGTTTGTAATGCGCTCCGCGGCTTTCATTACGGTTATATGCGCCAATTGTAATAACACGTGCTAACTCGAACATATTTGCAAGTTGGCGTGTAAATGAAGCACCCTGGTTACTCCATCTTGCTGTATCGTTAATGTTAATGCGTTTGTAACGCGCCATTAACTCTTCAATTTTCGCATCAGTTTCTAGTAACTTTTTATTTTCACGAACTACTGTAACGTTATCTGTCATCCATTCTCCAAGCTCTTTATGAAGAACATATGCATTTTCGTTACCATCAAGCATTAAAATATTGTTAAATTTCTCTGTTTCGATTAATTCATTTTGCTCATATACAGTAGATGAAACAGCATCAGATGATTTAGAAAGACCTTTCATATACTCAATTGCGTTCGGTCCTGCTACCATACCACCGTAAATTGCTGATAATAATGAGTTCGCACCAAGGCGGTTACCACCGTGCATAGAATAATCACACTCACCTGCTGCAAATAAACCTGGAATACTTGTCATTTGCTTATAATCAACCCATAATCCGCCCATTGAATAGTGAACTGCTGGGAAGATTTTCATTGGTAGTTTACGAGGATCATCACCTGTAAATTTCTCATAGATTTCAATAATTCCACCAAGTTTAATATCTAGTTCTTTCGGATCTTTATGAGAAAGATCTAAGTACACCATGTTTTCACCGTTAATACCTAGTTTTTGCTCTACGCAAACATCAAAGATTTCACGCGTTGCAATATCACGAGGTACAAGGTTTCCGTAAGCTGGATATTTTTCTTCTAAGAAGTACCATGGCTTACCATCTTTATACGTCCAAACACGTCCACCTTCACCACGTGCAGATTCACTCATAAGACGTAACTTATCGTCTCCAGGAATTGCCGTTGGATGAATTTGAATGAACTCACCGTTCGCATAATATGCACCTTGTTGATATACAGCAGACGCTGCTGTACCTGTATTAATAATAGAGTTTGTTGATTTTCCAAAGATGATACCAGGGCCCCCTGTTGCCATAATCACGGCATCAGCTTGGAAACTTTTTATCTCCATAGTTTGTAAGTCTTGCGCGACGATTCCTCGGCACACACCTTCATCATCTACAACAGCTCGTAAGAAATCCCAACCTTCATATTTCGTTACAAGTCCTGCTACTTCATGACGACGTACTTGCTCATCTAATGCATATAGTAATTGTTGACCAGTTGTTGCGCCAGCAAATGCTGTACGGTGATGTTGTGTTCCACCGAAACGACGGAAATCCAGAAGTCCTTCTTCCGTACGGTTGAACATAACACCCATGCGGTCCATTAAATGAATAATACCAGGTGCTGCATCACACATCGCTTTAACTGGTGGTTGGTTCGCTAAGAAGTCCCCACCATAAATTGTATCGTCAAAGTGGATCCATGGAGAATCCCCTTCACCTTTTGTATTTACGGCACCGTTAATTCCACCTTGGGCACATACAGAATGTGAACGTTTTACTGGTACTAAAGAAAATAGTTCAACATTTACTCCTGCTTCTGCCGCTTTAATCGTTGCCATTAAGCCGGCCAAGCCACCGCCGACTACTATAAGTTTCCCTTTCATGCTCTCCCACTCCTTACTGGTTTGCTAGCTGTGGATCGATGAACGCTAATAATGCACTCACACCTACATAAGATAGACCTAAGAAAATAGCTAATGTTACATAAGTAGAGATTCTTTGTGAACGTGGAGATACTGTAATTCCCCAGCTTATGCAGAATGTCCATAGTCCATTTGCAAAGTGGAAAATTGTTGAAACAACACCAACTAAATAGAAACCAAACATAAATGGGTTGTTTAAAATATCTGCCATCATATCATAGTTTACCTCTTTACCTAACAATGCTTGAATACGAGTTTCCCAGACGTGCCAAGAAATGAAGATCAGCGTAACGATACCTGAAATTCGTTGGAAGACGAACATCCAGTTACGGAAATAGCCGTAAGATACCGCATTGTTCTTAGCTGTAAATGCAATATATAAGCCATATATAGCATGGTACAGTATAGGTAAAAAGATGATGAAAATTTCTAGCGCATACCGGAATGGAAGGAGCTCCATAAAGCCTGCAGCTTTGTTAAAAGCCTCTGCTCCTCTTGTTGCAAAGTTGTTTACAATTAAATGTTGCGTCAAAAAGACACCAACCGGGATGACCCCCATTAATGAGTGCCACTTACGAAACGTATACTCGCGGCCTTTCATGTCCCCATTACCCCCTTGAATGTTTGACTGCTGTTTTCAGATTAATTTACAACAATAATGTTTTTTCACTATTGGCATAAGAAAAACTGAAAAAATTATTCAAAATATTTCAGCATAATTTGATTCCAAGTTCATTTTACCCCTATTTTTGTCGAAGCGTCAAGAAAACGTATACATAATTTGCATATAATTTGCCAATTCTTTTTTTTTCTTATATATTCAGATTTACCCAAAGAAAAATCTGTTTTTATAAATGAAAAATGTTATATAATAATCCCTATAGAAAGAGGGGAATATTGTGAGCAAAAATACAATCGATATAACATCTTTAGAAGATGTTTCATTGAACGCCTTCGCTTATGAATTGCTACGTGAAGAATTACTACCTGATTTAATTGGTAACGATTTAGATGGTATTTTATACTGGGCCGGTAGAAACCTTGGGAGAAAATATCCGCTAGAAACAATTGAAGAAGTCATTCAGTTTTTTGAAAAAGCTGGTTGGGGCACTTTAAGCATCATTGAACATAAACGTCGTGAAATGCAGTTTCAACTTAAAGGTACACTTATTACTGAGCGTCAAAAACAAAAAAGACATTCATCTTATCAATTAGAAGCTGGATTTATCGCCGAGCAAATTCAAAAACAAAGAAACGTCGTTGCAGAGTCCTATGAGGAACAGAAAAAACGTTCAGACTCTATTACATTTCTTGTTAAATGGGATATAAAAGATCTCATTGAAGTGTAGCATCTACTTACAGTCAACTAGACATATAAGTTTAGTTGACTTTTTTGTATATTCATTCAGGTGAGTTTATTTTAAATCTTCAGAAATTATACCAAAAAACAGAAGACGTTGTAAACTACAACGTCTTCTTATCTGTTAAATAAGTATATATCATCTCTGCAATATTTTTCGGCATACCTGCTTCGACAAATTCAGCTATGGAAGCTTCTTTCATCTTTTTTAACGAGCCAAAATGTTTTAACAATACCTTTTTTCGTTTATCACCGATTCCTGGAATATCATCCAATGCTGATTGAATGACCGATTTCCCGTGCAACTGGCGATGGAATGTAATTGCAAATCTATGCACTTCATCTTGAATGCGTTGCAATAAATAAAATTCTTGGCTATTCCTCTCAAGCATCACAGGTTCAGGCGGATCTCCAATGATTAAATGTGATGTTTTATGCTTGTCATCTTTTACAAGCCCTGCCATTGGAATATATAATCCGAGTTCATTCTCCAGAACATCACTTGTAGCGGCCAGATGGCCTTTTCCACCATCAATAATGATTAAATCTGGTAAAGGTAAATTTTCTTTAAGCGCCCTCGTATAACGACGTCTTACAACTTCCCTCATAGACTCGTAATCATCAGGACCTTGAACCGTTTTAATTTTATATTTCCGATATTCTTTCTTCGCTGGTTTCCCATCGATAAAAGCAATCATTGCTGAAACAGGATTTGTTCCTTGAATATTCGAATTATCAAACGCTTCAATACGATATGGTGTTTCAATCCCTAGTTGCCTCCCGAGATTATCAACAGCTTTAATCGTCCGTTCTTCATCACGTTCAATTAAGTGAAATTTCTCTTCTAGTGCAATTTTTGCATTTTTATTTGCTAATTCCACAAGATCTTTTTTCTTCCCACGCTTCGGCTGTGTCGCTTCAACTTCTAAAAAGCGCTCTACTAATTCTGAATCTATACTTCCTGGAACAACAATTTCCTTCGGCTTGAAATGACTACTGTTTTCATAAAATTGACCGATAAAA
Organism: Bacillus sp. DB-2; assembly: GCF_003315125.1. Lineage (NCBI taxonomy): Bacteria > Bacillati > Bacillota > Bacilli > Caryophanales > Bacillaceae > Bacillus > Bacillus sp. DB-2. The sequence continues at coordinate 330,337 of NZ_QNRN01000001.1, forward strand.
GTTAAAAATCCCTCTTCTGGTTCATCATAAATCGGGAACATAGAAACATCACGTTCAATTAGCTTTCCTTTTCGAACGAAGAAAACTTGAACACACATCCACCCTTTATCAACTGCATATCCAAACACATCACGATCCACTAAATCACTCATAATCATCTTTTGCTTTTCCATAATTGCATCAATATGAGCAATTTGATCTCGCAACTCTTTCGCCCGTTCAAATTCTAGCTTTTCTGAAGCCTCATACATCTTCGTTTCTAATTCTGAACGAATTTCTTTATGCCCACCGTTTAAGAATTTAATAATTTCATCAACAATTTCTTTGTTTTGCTCATCCGTTACTTCTTTCACACAAGGTGCTAAACATTGACCCATATGATAATACAAGCAAACTTTATCTGGCATATTTGAACATTTACGAAGTGGATACATACGATCTAATAATTTCTTTGTTTCATGTGCCGATTGCGCATTTGGATAAGGCCCAAAGTACTTTCCTTTATCCTTTTTTACATTTCGCGTAATGAGTAAGCGCGGCTGTTTTTCGGCTGTAATTTTAATGAAAGGATATGTTTTATCATCTTTTAATTGAATATTATATTTTGGATCATATTTTTTTATTAAATTTAACTCTAAAATAAGAGCCTCCAAATTTGAGGAAGTCACAATATATTCAAAATCAACAATTTCTCCAACAAGCCGAAGTGTTTTCCCATCATGCGAACCAGTAAAGTACGAGCGCACACGATTTTTGAGTACCTTTGCTTTTCCGACATATATAACCGTTCCCTGCTTATCCTTCATTAAATAACAACCAGGTTGATCGGGCAAAATTGCTAACTTCTCTTTTAAATGCTCGTGCACTCGTCTCCCTCCATTTCTACATGCTTATCATTTTTATTTTCACATAAAAACATACTATGCCAAAACACCCAACATACGTTCTTTTATTGTAACGGAAAGGTTGTAAAAAAGAAAATAAAAAAAGCTACCAAATGGTAGCTTCTTTATTTTAGAAGTGTTTAGAAACTAATTCTACTAACGCTTCTTTCGGTTTATATCCTAACGCTTGATCAACCACTTTACCGTCTTTTAATACGAAAAGAGCTGGAATGCTCATTACTTCGAATTGACGAGCAGTTTCTTGGTTTTCATCAACGTCAACTTTTACTACTTTTACTTTCTCGCCTAACTCTGAATCGATTTCCTCTAATACAGGAGCGATCATTTTACAAGGTCCGCACCAAGGCGCCCAGAAATCTAATAGTACAACACCTTCGCTAGTTTCAGCTGCGAAGCTTTGGTCATTTGCATTTATAATTGCCATTTTATTTCCTCCTTCAAGTATATTCTACCAAGAGTATATCATTAACTTTTATACGTGGCGAATATTATGTATCGTTATGTATTGTAACAAAAAAATGTTCCTTTATACTATATAAAAATATGGATGAAATACTAAAAAGATGAGAGACAGGGGATCTCTCACCTTTTTCTATATATAGGGGTACTTCACTTGGAACTCAAGGGTACTCAAATCATGAATGTACTTTTAACTTTTTAAACTCTTCTGTTAAAAGAGGTAATACTTCAAACAGATCTCCGACAATACCATAGTCAGCTACTTTGAAGATACTTGCTTCTGGATCTTTATTAATCGCAACAATTATTTTTGAATTAGACATACCAGCTAAATGCTGAATCGCACCAGAAATTCCGCATGCAATGTATAGGTCTGGTGTAACAACTTTACCTGTTTGACCAATTTGTAATGAATAATCACAGTACTCTGCATCACAAGCACCACGAGATGCTCCAACAGCGCCGCCTAGTACGTCAGCTAATTCTTTTAACGGTTTAAATCCTTCTTCACTCTTCACACCACGTCCGCCAGCTATAATGACTTTCGCTTCAGAAAGATCAACACCCTCTGCAGTTTTACGGACAACATCTTGAATGATTGTACGTAAATCTTTCACATCTACTGTAATAGAAGACACGTCACCACTGCGAGACTCGTCTTTTTCAAGAGTTGCAATGTTATTTGGACGCACTGTCGCAAATAAGATACCCTCTGTTACAATCTTCTTCTCAAATGCTTTACCAGAGTAAATCGGGCGAGTGAAGATAACATTTCCACCTTCAACTTCTAAAGCCGTTACGTCAGAAATTAAACCAGCTTCTAATTTCGCTGCTAATTTTGGTGATAAATCTTTACCAAGTGCCGTATGTCCAAATACAATGCCTTCTGGCTTCTCTTCAGCATATACAGCTAAAAACGCTTGTGCATATCCATCAGATGTATATGATTTTAATTTATCATTTTCAACTGTCACAACGCGATCTGCACCGTAATGAATCAATTCATTTGCAAAAGAGGCAACGCTGTCTCCAACTAGAAGACCTACCACTTCACCGCCTTCTGCAATTGTTTTTGCTGCTGCTACCGCTTCAAACGAAACGTTGCGTAGCGATCCATCACGAACTTCACCCATTACTAATACTTTACGAGCCATAGATTTTCCCTCCTGCATATATAATTTCGTATTTTATTAGATTACTTTCGCTTCTGTATGGAGCAACGATACAAGTTCTTTTACTTGATCTTGCAGCTCGCCTTGTAACACTTTTCCTGCATCTTTCTTAGGAGGCAAATAGATTTCAATTGTTTTTGTTTTTGCTTCCACATCATCTTCTTCTAAATCTAAATCATCTAATTCTACTTCTTCTAGTGGCTTCTTCTTCGCTTTCATAATACCTGGAAGTGATGGATAACGCGGTTCATTTAAACCTTGTTGCGCTGTTACTAGAAGAGGTAATGATGATTCAATTACTTCTGTATCCCCTTCAACATCACGCTCAATCTTCACATTTGTACCATCAATTTCAAGCTTCGTAATCGTCGTTACGTATGGGATATTTAACGCTTCAGCTACTCGTGGACCAACTTGTCCAGATGCACCGTCAATCGCAACGTTCCCGCCTAAAATTAAATCTATTTCTTTATCTTTTAAATATTCAGCAAGTACTTTTGCTGTTGTAAATTGGTCACCATTCTCAACATCATCTTCAATGTTAATTAGTACCGCTTTATCGCAGCCCATCGCCAATGCTGTGCGAAGTTCTTTTTCACTATCCTCGCCACCAACTGTTATAACAGTAACTTCTCCACCTTGTGCATCTCTTACTTGAATTGCTTCTTCAATCGCATATTCATCGTAAGGGTTGATGATGAATTCCGCTTCGCCATCGTAAATTGCACCGTTTTTAATTACGATTTTTTCTTCTGTATCAAATGTTCGTTTCATGAGTACGTAGATGTTCATTTCATTTACCCCCTTATTTTTCAGAAAGATTCTATCAATTTTAAAATTCTGTTAATTTGTATTAAAAAAATAATTGGATTACCTACCACTAAATGAAGGCTTACGTTTTTCTAAAAACGCTGCTACGCCTTCTCTTCCATCTTCACTCGTAAATACTTCACCAAAAATCTGTGATTCACGCTGTACACCTTCATAATAATGAGACGATTTTGTCGTTTGTAATAACTCTAGCACAGCACGGGTTGTTGCTGGGCTTTTTCCAGCAATCTGTTTTGCAATTTTAAGCGTATCTTCTAAAATGGATTCTTCAGAAAACACTCCGTTAACAAGTCCCCATTGTAATGCTTCTGCGCCAGTAATTGGTGTACTTGTTAACATCATTTCACAAGCTTTCGCTTTACCAACATAACGTGGTAAGCGCTGTGTACCTGCAAAACCAGGAATTAATCCAAGTGTTAATTCAGGTAAACCAAGCTTTGTACTTTCAGTTACAAAGCGCATGTGGCAAGACATAGCAAACTCCAGGCCGCCGCCAAGTGCCGCTCCATGAATTGCCGCAATAACTGGTTTTGAACATTTTTCAACACGCTCAAACGTAACTTGTCCAAGCTGTGCTAACTCTGTTGCTTGCTTCGCTTCAGTAACAGATGTAAATTCTTTAATATCTGCCCCTGCTGAGAAGAAGCGTCCTTCACCATGTAGAACAACAACACGAATGTTATCATCCTTTTCCACTTGATCGATTAATTCAGTAACGTCATGCATAACTTGTGAAGACATCGCATTAGCTGGAGCATGGTTTAACGTCGCCACCGCGATATGATCTTCAACTTTTACAGATAGGAATTTCAACATGATCCCTCCCATTATTTACGATAACCACAAGCTGCAATAAGTAGCCCATGTACCGTTTTTGAAAGTGCGACCAGATCATACTTATGATCGCTCATTACCCAATTGGTCACAACTTCATCTACTGTTCCAAAGATCATTTGTCTTGCCACGCGAACGTTTAAATCCGCCTGAAATTCACCTTGCTTTATACCTGTCTCTAAAATCTCATCCATAACTTGTAAGTAGCCTTTTAATACTTCATTTATTTTAAGGCGCAAGTCTTGATTGGACTGCCTTAGCTCTAATTGCGTAACGATAGCAAGAGGATCATTTTGTGACAACAGCAAGAAGTGCGTTTCTACCAACATGAATAACTTCGCTACAGCGCTTTCAATTCCTGCTATTTTTTGACGAATTGTTTCAACAAATTCTCCCATCTTCTCTTGGAATAAGGATATTAATATATCTTCTTTATTTTTAAAATATAAATAAATCGTGCCATCAGCTACCCCAGCTTGCTTTGCAATTTTAGAAACTTGCGCTTGATGGTATCCATTCTCCGCAATCACAATGACTGCAGCATCAATAATCTGATTGTATTTCGGTCTATTTTTCTTCACTTTACTGTCCCCTTCAAGAAGATGACTGAATGAATAGTCATTCATATTCTTATAATACTGACTATTTAGAAAAGTGTCAATCCTATTTTTTCAAAAAGAAAGGGCCTTAGCCCGTTTGCTCATCCTCATTCTTTCTCTTCTCTTCATCTATTAGGACACGACGTAAAATTTTTCCGACTGTCGTCTTCGGCAACTCACTTCTAAACTCATATACCTTCGGAACTTTGTAAGCTGCTAAATATTTACGTGCAAACTGATCTAATTCTTCTTCAGAACACTCAGCACCTTCTTTCAAAACAACAAACGCTTTTACAGTTTCCCCTCGATACGGATCAGGAACACCGATTGTTACCACTTCTTGCACCTTTTCGTGTTCATATAACACTTCTTCTACTTCACGAGGATATACGTTAAAGCCACTAGCAACGATCATATCTTTCTTACGATCTTTCACATAGAAAAAGCCATCCTCATCCATGTATCCTACATCACCTGTATGGAGCCAGCCATCTTGCAGTACAGCTGCCGTTTCTTCTGGCTTATTCCAATACCCTTTCATAATTTGTGGGCCCTTTACAACAATTTCACCAATTTCACCTGGAGGTAATGACTCTCCTGTTTCAAGTGACATGATGATTGCCTCTGTATCCGGCCACGGTACCCCAATACTTCCCGGCACACGCTTTTCCCACAAAAAATTCCCATGTGTAACTGGTGATGACTCCGTTAATCCATAACCCTCTACTAATTTACCACCTGTAACTCTCTCAAACTCCTCCTGCACTTCTACAGGAAGCGGTGCAGAACCACTAATACAAGCCTGAATTGAAGAAATATCATATTCTTTTAAAAGAGGACTATTTAATAGAGCAATATAAATGGTTGGTGCTCCTGGAAATAGTGTAACTTTATGTTTCTTAATTGCTTCAAAAACCATTTTCATATCAAACTTCGGAATAAGCACCATTTTATATCCTTGCATAATACTTAGATTCATTACAGCTGTCATCCCGTACACATGAAAAAACGGAAGAACACCAAGAATTACCTCTTCTCCTTCTTTACAATTATATAACCAATGCGCTCCCATTAAAGTGTTCGAAACGAGGTTTTTATGCGTTAACATAACCCCTTTTGGAAACCCTGTCGTTCCCCCTGTATACTGCAAAAGGGCTAGATCATTTTCAGGATCACATGGAACTTCAACATCAACATTACTTTCTCTTTCTACCGATTTCCAAAGATGAATCGTTTCGCTTTCCGACACATTCACAACAAGATTTGCCTGCTTTTTTTGTACAAATGGATAAAGTAAATTTTTAGGAAATGGTAAAAAATCTGCAATACGGGTCACGATAATGTGCTCAAGCTTTGTTGCAGTTTGAACGTTAGTAACTCTCGGAAACACTAAATCAAGGCACAGAATAACTTTTGCCCCTGAGTCATGAAGTTGGTACTCCAGCTCTCTTTCTGTATAAAGAGGATTCGTTTGTACGACAATCCCTCCCACAAGCAAAGTACCATAATAACCAATTACAGATTGCGGACAATTCGGTAACATAATCGCAACTCTATCGCCTTTTTCAATACCAAGCCTTTGAAGGTAATTCGCAAATTTCTTTACCTTGTCATGGAAATCTGAAAATGTAACATCTTTACCTAAAAAGTGAAGCGCTTTCTTTTCTGGATAACGAGCAGCCATTTTCTCTAAATATCCATGAAGTGGCTGAATATCATAAGAAATTGTCCCTGGAATTTCATCTGGATAACTCTGCAGCCAAGGTTTTTCCACTCTCATTCCCCCTTCCAATACTTGTGAAAATAAATGAATGTTCATTCATGATAGTTGTTTTCATTATATTATAGTCATAACAGCGTTACAATCATAATATTCTGAATTTTTATAACTATGCTTTACTTCCTTAACTTCTTATTATATGTAGAAACTCTCCTAATTTTAAAAGAATAAGAGAGTTCACGTTACTTAGCTTAATCTTATAATCGTTAAAACTGCACCAGGTGTAGTCGTTGATAACGTGGCAACAGCTAACAATCCAAATAACTGCAAACTAATTGCACTCCCCGCTGCAAGAGTCGTAATAATTGTTGCACTAAATGATGTCGTTGCTAATGCAGGGGAATTGATAGTTCCAGCAAGCGCTGCTCCATTAATTGTAATCCGCGAACTGACTAATAATGAGGCCGTTATATTAATTGTATATGAAATATAATAATTCCCGGCATTTGCGGCCGTAAATACTGTATTCCCCCCAGACACAGTAATTCCCGGACCGATATTTTGATTATTTGGAAGTGTGACATTTGTCCCACCAAGTAATACTGATATTGCCGTACCCGATGTATTATTCGCAAATGCATACGTAGCAGTTATACTTGTACCTGTATCTCCTGTTGCTCCTGTTGGACCTGTTGCTCCCGTTACTCCTGTTGGGCCTGTTGGGCCTGTTGCTCCCGTTACTCCTGTTGCTCCTGTTGCTCCTGTTGCTCCCGTTACTCCCGTTGAACCTGTCGCTCCCGTTGGGCCTGTTGCTCCCGTTGAACCTGTCGCTCCTGTTGCTCCTGTTGCTCCTGTTGCTCCTGTTGCTCCTGTTGCTCCTGTTGCTCCTGTTGGACCTGTTGCTCCCGTTACTCCTGTTGGGCCTGTTGGGCCTGTTGCTCCCGTTACTCCTGTTGCTCCCGTTGGACCTGTTGCTCCTGTTGCTCCTGTTACTCCGGTTGGGCCTGTTGGACCTGTTGCTCCCGTTGCTCCTGTTACTCCCGTTGCTCCTGTTACTCCCGTTGCTCCTGTTACTCCCGTTTCTCCTGTTACTCCCGTTGCTCCTGTCGCTCCTGTCGCTCCTGTTGGACCTGTTGGACCTGTTGGACCTGTTGCTCCTGTTGCTCCTGTTACTCCCGTTTCTCCTGTTACTCCCGTTTCTCCTGTTGCTCCTGTTACTCCCGTTGAACCTGTTGCTCCCGTTACTCCCGTTGAACCTGTTGATCCTGTTACTCCTGTTGGACCTGTTGGACCTGTTACTCCTATTACTCCTGTTGGGCCTGTTGGACCTGTTGCTCCTGTTGGACCTGTTGGACCTGTTGGACCTGTTATTCCCGTCGCTCCCGTTGGACCTGTTGGACCCGTTACTCCCGTCGCTCCCGTTGGACCTGTTGGGCCTGTTGCTCCCGTTACTCCTGTTGGACCTGTTGGGCCCGTTACTCCCGTTGGACCCGTTGCTCCTGTTGCTCCTGTTATTCCGGTTGCTCCCGTTGGACCTGTTGGGCCTGTTGGGCCCGTTACTCCTGTTGGACCTGTTGGGCCCGTTACTCCCGTTACTCCTGTTGGACCTGTTGGGCCTGTTGCTCCCGTTATTCCCGTCGCTCCCGTTGGACCTGTTGGGCCTGTTACTCCCGTTGCTCCTGTTGGACCTGTTGCTCCCGTTATTCCTGTTGCTCCTGTTATTCCTGTCGATCCTGTTGGACCCGTTGCTCCTGTTGGCCCTGTTGGCCCCAACTTAGGAACTGTCCCATCGCAACTAAAACAGCATGAATCAACATGTACACCGTTTTGATTATTACACCCACAATTATTGCTCCATAAAGACATGCTGATCCCTTCCTTCGTGTTCAATCTTTTAAGTACAGCCAACAATTAAGAAACATCATTCTAATAAAAACTTGGTTTTATTTTCACTATCAACTACCCGTTCTAAAACAAACCTTTTATAGACAAAGGTTCGTTCCTAACATTCTAATAATTATTACATGCAATTCTCTCTCCTTTCGCTTGTACTTTCGCCTTCCTCATTAAACGAATTTCCTCTTCTTCTCATGGAAATCAGGATTTAGCCCAACAGCTCTTGCCTTAATTGGAATCGAAATTTCAGCGCTCGGTTCAGCGATTATTCAAATCTTTATCGTTAGGGCAAATTTAAACGTTGCTGTACTTGGAGCGCCTTATTTCTTGTGGTTGATGAGGAAGAGTGGGAAAAAAGTTAGTTAATTAAGGAGGCTTCGTGTTAGAAGCCTCCTTAATTATTTTTTGTATTATTTACAAGGAACCTCGTTTTTCTTCACGAATTTAACTTATGAATATAAATGAGGGGGATAAAAATGTACCAAACAATTGAAAACTTTTTACAATCATGGAAATATGAAGCTGAGTCTACTCAGAAGATGCTCGATGCATTAACCGATGAATCTTTATCACAAGAAATTGCACCTGGGCACTGGACTTTAGGGAGAGTCGCTTGGCATATCGTTACAGCACTTCCTGTTATGCTATCAGGGACAGGGCTTAAGTTTGAAGGAGAAACGAAAGATTATCCTGTACCAACTTCAGCAAAAACAATTGCAGATGGGTATCGCAAAGTGAATACGGCTTTTATTGAAGCACTTCAAAGTGAGTGGACTGATGAAGACTTAACTACTATTAATAACTTCTTTGGTCGTCCTATGCCGAATTCTATATTTTTAATGACACTCATCAATCATCAAAATCACCACCGCGGACAGATGACTGTTTTAATGCGTCAAGCTGGCTTAACAGTCCCTGGTGTATATGGTCCTGCAAAAGAAGAATGGGCTGCTACTGGAATGGAAGCTCCCCAAATGTAACGACAGAAAAAGACAAGGTGTTTATGCACCTTGTCTTTTTCTGTAACTTGTTTCATGTGAAACTATTTTCTACTAAATGGTATTTTATGAGAAAATACGTTAAGATAAATTCATATTAATTGGAGGGAACTAAATTGAATACAAAAAACAAAAAAATAACAATAAGAACTCTCTTACTAACTTCTATCATTGGAGTTATCAGTGTATCTCTTTACTTCACAAGTTATGGTACCCCTTGGGGAAAACAAACAGCAATTGCAGAATCAAAAAATTATATTACAAAATACTTTAATCTAGATGCAAAAGTCAAAAATACTTCTTACGATTCTAAAATGAATAGCTATGCAATCGCCTTTGAAACAATTGAAGATGGAGAATTTACTATCGAATATAAAGGTCCTAATAACTTTAACATTTCTCCAGGAGTGCAAGAGTATTTAAGCAAACACTATAAATTTACAGAGTAGTAACGAAGCATACATATACAAAAAAGAGTTGGTATAACGCCAACTCTTTTTTTACGTATTCTTGTCATACTGTTATATCTTCCTTCTCTATATTTTTAATTCCGTAATATGCAATCGCAGCTCCAATCGCAGCAAGTGCTAGTTGAAGGGGAAGAAAAGTTGCTGTAGAAAGCATAGGAGTGTTATTAATTGCAATTGATACAACAATCAGAGATGAAACAATTGTAGTTGGCACCGAACGTTTACGCATTCCGAAATATAGAGGGATTAAACTTATTCCCGCAGTTGCAATGGCTAAAGGAACAAGGTTTATCCCTTCTTGCTTCAATTGATCTATTGTGAATGAATTAGGAAGAATTGAAAAATAGCTATCTATCCCAAAGAAAACTCCCACCACTAAAATGTTAGATAAAATAACTGTTATAAATGTTACTATCGCTATAATGGCCAACTTACTACTCATCATTTTCCTCCGATTAATAGGATAAGAAAACATAAGTAGGATTGTTTTGTTTTTATATTCACTAATTATTAACCTTGCGATTAATACACTACCAAAAATAATAAATGTTGCTCTTACTAATGTACTAGCCGTTAATAACATCATCTGCGGATCCCTTATTTCCGGATCACCTTCTACTTGAGCAACGATGCTCGTAAAGATCATTAATGCCAGTATAGCGATATTTGCAATAATCGCTCCCCTTACATACCATCCAAGCTTAAACTTCTTCATTTCTAGCTTCATAAGATGTAGCATAATAGTCCTCCTTTCATTTACATTTTAATCGATATAAATCGCTCCTGTTTTACTTAAAATCTTCACTTCGTTTTTTGCATCACCAATGGTTCCCGCTTTTATTTTTTCTGTATTTTTATTTTTCTTAAGTCCATTTACATTCACCATTACGTCAGACGAATTACTTTTAGCCGTAAGTTTTAAAGATGTCGGAACACCTTTATACCGTACGCCAATATCTCCTGATTTTGTTTCTACAAATAACGATTTTCCTTCTTTCATATCTTTCAGTAATACTTCACCGGATGTTGAAGTGATGTTTATATTTGAGTTACTTACATTTGTTATATAGTTATCACCAGTCGTAGACTTTATATTTAATTCTTGTACTGAACTATCTTTTACAGCTAACTCTCCACTTTGCGATATGAATTCACCTTTCTCGGCTGATAGTCCTACAATCATTTCATCTCCAGACTTGCCTTTTGTCACGATACTTTTTACTACTATATCGCTTATTTTCACATCACCCGATTTATTATTTAATACAATTTTATCTATTTCTTTCTTCGGGATAGCTATAGATATACTATTTTTCTTCCTAAACGTAAAACCATTAAAAAATCTGGCCGCCTTTTGTTTTTGCTTAACTATAACTTTATTCCCTTCATGTTCTATTTCGACGGGATCTATCTCTTTATCTACTCGTTTACCTTGAGCCGAAATTACTATTTTGTTAGCATCTGTACTTTTAAATTCAACATCCCAGTTTTCATTGTCCACTTCTATTTCTTTTATATGATTTATCTCAAAAGACTTTTCTTTCGTAAAATCTTTCCCCTGAAATGTCTTAAAACCAAAAATCGCACTAGCAATTGTCAGAAATAAAATTGCTATTACTATTATTTTTTTCACCATTCATACCCCAGTTCATTGTTGTTTTAAGCTTATTTTACGCCACATCAATCTTGTCGATTTTACGATACGATAGATAACTAATAAAAATTCCTAATAAACAGAGTGTAATTGGAATAACAATATAATCATAAAAGCTTACACCATTTCCATAGTTACTGTTCACTAACATCCCAATTATTACTGCAGAAGTAATCGTTGTCGGTGTCGATTTCTTTCTCATCCCAAAAAATAAAGGAATTAAACTTATACCAGATATCATAAATGCACTTATAAAAGTAGCTGGAACGGTAGCTATTATTTCCCCCATCGTCATAGGTGTTTCAAACAGCCCCATCATTGGGTTCATAAAAAATATGAGCAAACTAATACTGAAAGTAGCAATAATCATGCTAATAAAACAAAAACTAAAAACAATTGTTAATTTCGCCCTCATTAGCAATTTCCTTTGTAATGGGTACATAAATAGTAGTTGCATTGTTTTATTCTTATACTCATCAATTACTAAACGTGATAAAATGACCGCACTAAAAATAAGAAATGTCATCCTAATAAAGATATTTGCTAACGTCATATACTTTGTGAAATCAGTGAGCGCCGCATCTCCCTCACCTTTTGCTCCCATCCCCATAAGACTTACCGCAGCAAAAATTGCTATAATACAAATAGCTACCCCTTTACAGTAACTAGATAATTTATGTTTCTTCCATTCAAGTTTCATTAATTTAAACATATAAACCACACCTCCATTACTGACATAACGATCTCTATGCTACTAACATTCTAATTCCAGCCATAACTACGCTTACTATTCCTATCACTAGTAAAATTAACGGCCATTTCCGCTCAGGTTTTCTATAATATAAAATCCCACTTATGAACATTACGATCAATCCACTTACTAGATTCACTAACAATCCATTAAGCATGAATGCCCTCTCCATCCATTACATTTAAGAAATATTCTTCTAAGGAACTATGTTTCTTATTAATACTTTCAATTTCTACATCGTTCATAATAAGTGCTTTTGAAATAGCTTGCTGAGACGCTGCCGTATCATACACACGAATCATATTTCCACTCATTATTTTGTAATTTTTTATACCGAGTTTATCTTCTAAAATATAAGCTGCACGCTTCACATCAGGAACAGTAATTTCAATGTACTCTGTTTGTTTTCCGTTAATACTCTTCATTGAAACCTCTTTTATTAGCTTTCCATTTTGAATCATACCGATTGTATCTGCCATTAGTTCCATCTCGCCTAAAATATGACTAGAGACTAATAACGTAATGCCATATTCTTTGCAGAGCATTTTAAATAAGTCTCTTAATTCTTTAATACCAATTGGATCTAAACCGTTAATTGGCTCATCTAAAATGAGTAATTCTGGCTTCGTCATGATCGCCCTTGCAATACCAAGTCTTTGCTTCATCCCTAATGAAAAATCTTTTACTTTTTTATCATCTATACCGTGCAGCTTCACTAAATGTAAAGCATGATCAATTGCGTTTTTGTCGTAATACCCCATATATTCACAATGTAATTCTAGGTTTTCCTTCGCCGTTAATTTATCATAAAAAATTGGATATTCGATAATCGTCCCCATGCGCTTTAACAATTCATAAGATGTATCCGTTAACTTCTCACCAAAAATTTCAATATCACCGCTCGTCGGTTTTATTAAGTTTGTGATCATTTTCATAATCGTTGTTTTACCTGCACCATTCGGTCCTAAGAAACCGTAAATCTCACCTTTTTTCACATGCATGTTAACGCTAGAAATTACTTCTTTCCCTTTAAACACTTTCGTTAACTGATTCGTTTTTAATATATATGTCATGTCACTATCTCCTTTCGCACTACCTTATACTTCTATAATAGACAACGGAATTCTCTTTTTCCTTACCCGTTCCTTACAAATTCCTTACGCTGAAAAAAAAGCTTGTAGAATTTACTTCTCTACAAGCTAAAACAGCATCTTTGTTAATACAACTGTAAAAATTGTTTTTTCATACGGCTTACTAGAAAGATGTATTTCTCCGTCCATCGCTTCCACAAGCCTTTTCGTAATCGTTAACCCTAAACCGCTTCCTTGGTACAATCTATTTCTGGAATCTTCAAGTGTGTACATACGCTCAAACACTTTATCAATGTGAGATTCATCAATTCCTTTTCCTGTATCCCATACATCTATATACACACTCGTTTCATCATCTCTTAACGTCATACCAAGTGTCTTTCCATCGTCACCATATGTAATCGCATTTGATATTAAATTATTCAATACTCTACCTAATACTTCTACATTTCCAAGTGCATATATATTTCTTTCTGGTATATCAATATGAACTTGAAACCCTTTCGTCGTCACTAAATCATAAAAAGATAAAATCTTCTCGCGACAAACTTCATTCATATTTACTTTTGTCATCTCAATTGCTTTATCACCGGATTCTAATTTTGCTAAATCAAAAAACTTATGAATCAGTTCCATCACTTCTAGTGTTTTTACATGCACCTTTTCGAGTAATATTTGCTTCTCTTCCTCATTTATCGTTTTATCCTTATTTAACATTTCGGTATATCCAAGAATAACTGTTAGTGGTGTTTTCAAATCATGTGAAATATTTGAAAGCATTTTTCTCATCGAAATTTCCACTTTCGCATGATCTGCATTCGTTTTCTGTTTTGCATCTAATAAATGATTAATCGCCACTAATAAATTTCGCAATTCTAGATCATCTGTCATAATTAATAGCTTCTCACCAGTTTGTTCTTTTACAATTCGATTTAACTTCTCATACGTGTAGCGTAAATTCCTACTACTATTTTTCCTAATTTTATATTGCACGTAAATAACGATAAGCAATATAATAATCACCACTGTTAAAAATACAACCATACTACATCACTTCCAACTTATAGCCGATGCCCCATAATGTTTTAATATATTCTGGATTAGATGGATCACTTTCAATTTTCTCACGTAATCTTCTCATATGAACATTAATAACATTATCATCACCATAATATTCTTCATTCCAAACAAGCGTATATATTTGTGCTTTCGTAAAAACACGATTTTGATTCTTCACGAATAGCTTTAAAATCTCAAATTCTTTTAAAGTAAGTTTAAGCTGTCTTCCCTTTTTCTCCACAGTAAAATTAATTGGGTCAATTATTAAATCACCAATCTGAATCGCCTCATCTTTTGATTCCACAGCTGAATACTTTGTAGACCTCCGAATACCCGCTTTTACACGTGCAGCTAGTTCAATCATAGAAAACGGCTTACAAATGTAATCATCTGCTCCAAGGCCTAATCCAACGGCTTTATCAACATCTGTATCTTTCGCTGACATCATTAAAATCGGAACTGCACTTTTTTCTCGAATGATTCTAACGACCTCTAACCCATCTAACTTCGGCATCATAATATCGAGGATAATCAAATCAAATGAACCTTTTAAAAATGCGTTAACTCCTTCTTCTCCATCAGATGCGATTGTAACTTGAAAACCTTCTTTTACTAAATATGTTTCAACCATCTCTTGAATTGAGATGTCATCTTCAACTAATAAAATATGATGTGACATATTTCTATCCCCTTTTTTAACAAACATTAACAATTTAATTGTATCGTAACGAATGAATGCTGGAAAGAATTATATGAATTTTCAAACCAACTTCCCTTCCTTCCTTAACAATGATATGATGAAATTCACTACGATTGTTCATAATTAACTTTATATAAAGGAGACTTATCATGTCAGAAAACAAAAAAGTAAGCTTAGCTGATTTAATGCGCGAACAACTTGCGAAGAAAAAGCAAGGAAATGGAAACGGCTCAAATAATGGAAGTCAAAGTCAAGAAACGAAAAAATTACAAAACCAACAAACGAAGAAAACAAACAACCAACGTAGACGTACAGGTGTATAAATGAACGGGCAAAAACGATCTAACATTTCATCAGGTCTTGAAGTTGATATTGTATTAAAACAAGATCAACGTACAGGTAAGCTAACAAGAGGAATTGTAAAAGATATTTTAACGAACTCACCTTCACATCCGCACGGCATTAAAGTAAGATTGCAAGACGGACAGGTTGGCAGAGTACAAAATATTATTCAATAAGAAAAGGAGCTCATTTAAACTTGAGCTCCTTTTCTTATTTTCATTAACCTTTAATTTTTTCGATGAAAACTACTTTTAAATAGTCTCCCTCTTTAAATTGATCAATTGTACGGAAATCTTCCGGTAAAGAATGTTCTTCTAATATTTTATATTTACCGTTCATTTCTTTAAATGCTGTATCGATAAAGCCATTAAACTTTTTCATATCGAATGCGCTACAATTTGTAGAAGCAACGATAATACCGTTATTTTCTGTAATCGCAATTGTTTCTTTTAATAGGTTTTTATAATCTTTCGCCGCACTGAACGTATATTTTTTCGAGCGTGCAAAGCTTGGGGGATCAAGTACAACCATATCAAATTTCATCTTTTTCTTAGCTGCATATTTGAAATATAGAAATACATCTTCTACAATAATATCTTGTGCTTCATAATCAATTTCATTTACACTAAACTGCTCAATCGTTTTACTTAAACTACGATTTGCAAGGTCCACACTCGTTGTTTTACTCGCTCCGCCAAGCGCTGCAAATACAGAGAAAGCCCCAGTATAAGAGAACATATTTAGAACCGTTCTTCCTTTTGCATATTTATCACGAATTTGTTTTCGAACGTTACGTTGATCTAAAAATACACCAACCATCGCCCCGTCATTTAAATATACAGCAAAGTTTACACCGTTTTCTTTTACGATAAGTGGGAACTCACCGCGCTCTCCTGCGACGAAATCATCACCTTCAATGTATTTCCCTTTCGTATCAAAACGTTTTTTCTCATAAATCCCTTTGAAGTTTGCTACTTTTTGAAGCGCTGCTACAATCTCATCACGGAAAGTATAAATCCCTTCACTATACCAACTAATTACGTAATAGCCGTCATAATAATCGATGATTAAACCACCAAGGCCATCGCCCTCACCATTCAGGGCACGAAATGCTGTTGTATCATTTGATTTATAAAAATGTTTTCGTTTATGTAAAGCAGATTTGATTTTACTTTCAAAGAAAGATTGGTTCACTTCCTCCTTCTCTTTTCTCGTTAAAATCCAACCATACCCTTTATTTTGTTTTCCATAATAGCCTTTTCCGATGAATTGGTTCTTCTCATCTACTACTTTGATGATTGTCCCTTCTTCACGTACATCATTTAAATTTTGAATTGCATCTTTTAAAATAAGTGGATATCCACCTTTAATTTCTTTTATAAACTTCGGTTTTATTTTTATAGTTACTTCAGATCGCATGTAATGTCTTCCTTTCCATTTGAATGCTTTCTAATTAGTAGGAAGCAATGTAAAAAACGAGGCTGAAAAAAGCCTCGTTTCACTATACCATATTATTGCTTTGCTAGTACAACTAGCTCATCTCCTGGTATAACCGCTATATATTTATACAATGTTGAAAAAGTAAGACTACCATCATCGTGACGAATAAATAATATTACATCCTCTGAATCGCTCTCTTCTTTATTAATTTTTTGTTCTTCCTCAACTTGTATCGTTTTAAATGTATAACCCTCTTCAATTTTTCTATCTAACTCTTCATAAATTTCATTTTGACCAAACAGTAAATGAGCTTTTTTCGAAAGAGAGATGCGTTCTTGCTCAATCTTTTCCACATCATGAATCGGAAGTAAAAATGTATTATGATGTCCAAACTGCGGTACATATGTGTTTGCGACTAATACATTGTAAGAATCCGTATCTGTAACTGAAATTAAGTATTCATACTGATTCATATCTACTTCAAATTGCAACTGCTCTGAGAGTACTTGGCCGTTATATGTATTAAGCCCTTTCACCTTTGCGCATTGCAAATGTTCTTCCGATACATCTACGATTAAGCTCGGAATCCCCATCTCTTTACAATGCATAGCGAATGCAGTTGAGAATGTACTAGCTCCTGAAATTAAAATACCTGGTGGCTGTGTATTGGCTAATCCTAATTTTTTTGCTAAAAATCCAATTGAAAATCCATGAGCACAAACGGTCGTAATTACGAGTGCAAATGTAAGTGCTGTTAATATAGAAGCATCTTTATACCCTTCTTGTAATAACTCCGTCGCAAAGTAACTTGAAACCGTTAACGCAACAATACCTCGCGGCGCAATCCAACCAACTAGCGCCCTTTCTGATCTTGTTAACTCTGTTCCGATTGTCGATACCCAAATTGATAAAGGACGAACAACAAATAGCATCATAAGTACGAAGCTAATAATAGGCCAGCTAAAAATCTCCATAATCGTCGTTCTTGGAAGTGATGCTGTTAAGATGATGAAAACAGTCGATGTTAATAGTACGGAAATATTTTCGTTAAAATGACGAATATCACCGATAGAAGAAATATATTTCTTCATCCGTGCAAGTGTAATCCCCATTACTGTTACGGCTAGCATACCTGTTTCATGCATGACTTCATCTGCAATGCCGAAGCATAGTAATACCGTAACGAGCAAAATCGGTGCCTTTAAATATTCTGGTACTTTCCCTTTTAAAATCATATAACTCATAAAAATACTAAACGCATACCCAAGCACCATTGCAAATAACGAACCTGCAAAGAAATATAGTAACGTATGTAAGTGTACATTTTCTTTCGTTAAGAAATTTACAATTTGAAAGGCGAATACAGCAAGTAATGCTCCAAACGGATCAACGATAATCCCTTCCCACTTTAAAATTGCAGCTGTCCTTGGCTTTAATCGTGCTTGGCGTAACAACGGAATAATTACAGTTGGACCTGTCACAATAAAAAGTCCTCCAATAATAAATGCAACCGCCCAATCTAATCCAGCGACGTAATGAGCTGCAAGTGAGCCAGCAATCCAAGCAATAAACGCACCAAACGTAACAATACGAAATACTGGTTTTGATAGTCCCCTCAGTTCACGTACATCTAAACTTAAACTACCCTCAAACAATATAATAGCAACAGAAAGTGATACGAGTGGACTAAAAACATCTCCAAGCACCTCTTTTGGATTAATAATACCGAAAACTGGACCAATTAATAATCCGGCAACTGCCATAACAACAATAGCAGGGAGCTGGAAGCGCCATGCAGTCCATTGTGAGGCAATGCCTAGTGTAATAATAATAACGATACTAAGTAACAGTGATTCGACCATAATACCCTCCTTGTTCATAGTATTGCGAAAGCAAGGTATAAACCATACTTTGCTTGTGTATATTTCTTATTTTGTTTTATTTTAATAATATATAACTTCATTAACTATATGGTCAAATTATTTATATAATAGTAAATTCATCCTTAATTCTACATTTATATGAAAATTACTATTGACAATGATAATGATTTTCATTATCATTTAATGTATATGAGTTCTTGAAAATAAAGGCTACATTTATAGGAGGAATAAACATGATTATTGTTACAAATACAACTAAAATTACAAAGGGAAATGGCCATAAATTAATTGAGCGTTTTAATAAAGTAGGTAAAGTTGAAACAATGTCAGGATTTTTAGGATTAGAAGTTCTTTTAACGCAAAATACAGTTGATTATGATGAAGTAACAATTAGCACTCGCTGGAATGCAAAAGAAGATTTCCAAGGTTGGACAAAGAGCTCAGCATTTAAAGATGCTCACTCACATCAAGGCGGGATGCCAGACTATATTCTTGATAATAAAATTGCTTACTATGATGTAAAAGTTGTACGTATGCCAATGGCTGCAGCACAGTAAGCATATTTATTTTTTAAAGTATAGAATATGAAGAGTGTTACCACTTCTCATATTCTATACTTTTTTTATTTAATGTCTTTTTACTAGTTTCGCATGTACTACTAATCTTCCCGCTTCTGGATCAAGTGCATAGTCACACGTCGAAAGTGTTACGATTTGATCACTTTCTGTCACTTTTGTATCCGTTTTGTACAGCGATTTTTCTTGAATTTTCTCCAAAAATGATGTGTATTCCGTATCACTACTAAAATCCGTTTCAATGTAATAAAAATCAGTTGTTGTTGTATACACTGAAAACACTTCAAGATCATATCCTTCAAATAATGTATCGTAATATAATTTACGATGCGACATGAAGAAATCTTCATCCAACATTTTCTTTAAACTTCCAAACATAGAACCATCTTTCATACGGTGACCATATAAAATAGTATTTCGATTTTGAGATTTCACATCATTACGATAGTCCATAAAAATGCTTCCTGCTCTCATATCTTCACCTTTATAATTTCGAAATAAATAGTAATCATTGTCTTTTGCTTGAACGATTGGATAATTAATTTGTGTATCATCCATCGTAATCCATCCAACTATTTCTTGGTTAATTTGCTGCAGAACTTTGAACTGTTTACGTACTTCCCCGTCTTGTGATTGCTCTTCCATCGGACTTTTTTCATAAATGTTTTGTGCTTCGGCCATTACTTTACGATTTTCATAGTAATCCATGAAAATATCACCTAATTCATATACTGAATAGAAAAAGGTACCTAAAAAAACAACTGTAAGTATTCGTTGAAAAAAAGAATTCTTCTTCCTTTCTTTTTTGCTACTCAAATTATCACCTCAAAACGGATTGTTCGCATGTTTAAATGCCCATTGGGACCATATACAATCCTGTATCTTCATCTTGCTTTACAACGACATCTACACCGTATATCGTCTTTATCATACTTTCTGTCACAACATCATTCGGCTTGCCTTTTGTAACAATTTCGCCGTCTTTCATAACAATGATATGATCACTATAGCGAATCGCCTGATTAATATCGTGTAATACCATAACGATTGTCAATCCTTGTGCTTCATTTAATTCTTTTACTAACTCTAATATTTCAAGTTGATAATAAATATCTAAATATGTTGTCGGTTCATCTAAAAAGAGCATTGGCGTCTTCTGGGCTAACGTCATGGCAATCCAAACACGCTGTCTTTCTCCACCAGATAAAGCATGAATTTCCTTATCACGTTTACTTAACAAATTCGTACATGCTAAAGCCCTTTCTATTGCTTCTCTATCTTCATCAGTTTGCGAAGAGAATATATTTTTATGAGGCATACGGCCAAAGCTTGTTAATTTCTCTACCGTCATATCTGCCGGTGCTTCATTTTGTTGATGGACAACGGCTAACTTTCTAGCAAACTCTTTCGGTTTATATTGGCTAATTGCCTTCCCATCAAGTATTACCTCTCCACTACGAGGATCGTGATTTCTTGACATCACACCAAGTAATGTTGATTTCCCACAACCGTTTGGTCCAATAATTGTTGTAATTTTACCAATCTCTATTTCACTACTAACCGACTTTAATCGATCCGTTACATTATCGTACGAAAAGGTTACATTTTTAATTTCCATGAACTTTATCACTCTTTCTAAGCAAGAATATTAAGAATGGGCCACCAATAACTGCCATAATCGTCGCTGCTGGAATTTCGTTAGGTGGCACAATTAACCTTCCAATCGTATCCGCCGTCAAAATTAATAACGCCCCTGCAAGAGCAGAAAATGGGATTAATGCTTTATGGTCTGAACCAACTAGTTGTCTTGAAATGTGCGGAACGAGTAATCCTACGAAAGCGATAACACCTGCAATTGCTGTTGATACTGCCGCTAAGAGTACTGCAATGGCAGAAATAATAAGACGAACTCTCGTCACGTGCAAGCCTAAGTTTTTTGCAGTCTTATCTTGTAGAGATAATAAGTTACACCAAGCTCCGACAAACAGTGCAAGAATAAGACCAATTGTTCCATAAGTAACCATTATTTCTACATCGCCCCACGTCTTCATCGTTATGTTAGAAGTCGTCGTTTGCTTAATACTCTTAATGAAGTATCCGCAAATCGTAATGAACGATTCATTTAATCCAGTGAACATTGCATTAATAGCTATACCAACTAAAATAATGCGAAGCGGACTTAACCCTGACTTCCATGAAAATGCATAAACGAGATAACATGCAAAAGCACCACCTAAAAAGGCGAATACTGGTGTCCAGAAAAAGAATTGCGGGAATAACGTAATAATAACAAGTGTCATAAAACTTGCTCCTGAAGATATCCCGATTACCCCAGCATCAGCAAGTGGATTTTTCATAACAGCTTGAAAAAGCACGCCCGAAACAGCAAGAGCTGCTCCAGTAAATAGTGCAATAATAATACGTGGGAAACGTAAATCTTTAATCACTTCAACATCTTCATTTCCCCCTGTAAATATTCCTTGTACAAGGTCAATAATACCTACTTCTAAACTACCTTTCGTCGCTGACAACAAAGTCATAATGATGAGTAATACAGTAACAATAAAGAAACTCCAAAATTTTTTATTCATGCTAATCTTCCTTTATATTAAAATGCATCACGGATACATCATTTTTTTCAATTCATCTAGCGCTTCAGTCGCTGCTAAATTTCCTGTCGTTCCAAATAAACGCTCTTCTAAATCGTAAACACGATTATTTTTAACTGCAGCGAAGTGTTTCCAAATATCATTTGTTTTAAATTCTTTATCAAACATTTTTACAACTTCATCCGGCATACCATGTGCCGCTCGTAAAATAATGTCTGGATCAGCTTTTTTTAAATACTCTGTATTAGAAGCTAAATACTCTACTTGTTCACCTTGTACAATGTTTTTACCACCTAATTGTTTCACTAAATCTCCAATATAAGAATGCTCTGTTGCTACTAAATAACTCCCCGGTACACCTAATAAAATAAGCACTGTCGGTTCTTTCTTTCCCTTTACTGCTTTTTGAATCTCTGCAACCTTGTTATCTAACTTAGTTACAACTGCTTCAGCCTGCTTTTCACGTCCATATTGCTTACCTAAATTACTAATGGAATTTTGCATATTTTTTAAACTTGTTAGATCTAAAAAGTTTGCTTTCATACCTACACCATCAAAAACTGGCTTTAATTCATATTCAAGTGTTGTCACGGATAATACTTCTGACGGCTTTAATGATTTTACCTTTTCCATATCAGGACTCATCGGATTCCCGACTTCAGGTAAACCTTTATATCTCTTTGGTAAATCTTTCGTACTTGTTGGAACACCAACTAAATCTACTTCTAACGCATCCATAATTTCAGTAACAGCAACTGTCGTTGCAACAATTCTCTCTTTACTCTCACTCTTTACCTGTTTTGCTGCTTCTTTTTTGGGCGCCGAGCATCCAGCTACACTCACTAATAGAATGATAGCCATTAGTACACTAGCAATTTTCTTCACTCTCAATCACCACTCCTTTCCAAACAATATGAAACAAGTCTTGATGCATGCGAACATGCATCAAGACTCCAAAAATTACAATCTTCCTGCTCTATATTTACGAACTAGTAAAGCAAGTGACCCAAGCAATAGCACCATGTATAAACCTAGTTGTGCTGTATCTGCCGTTTTTGAGTTTTTCTCTTTTTTCGGATCATTTTTTTGATCTTCTTTTTTCTTCTTATCATCTGCATTTCGGTTAAAATCAGGATTATCTACTTTCGGTGTAATCACTGGATTGTTCGGATCATTTTTCGGATCTTTTTTTGGATCCTCTTTAATCGTCCCTAACGCACCAATATTATTTGTATCAAATTGAATTTGGACATCGTAGAAGTGGTGGTAGTTCATCTCATCAATGTCTACTTTCACTTTTGCATTTAATTTTTCAAATAAATCTTCTACTTCAAATTGTACTACTCGCGTATTTGCATTTTTATCTTCACTTACTACTTTTGCATCAGCAAAAAGACTATTGTTTTCTGTTTGGAATTTCGTAATCCACGCACTATTTTTCAGCGTCATCTCAATGTACTTTTTACCATCTTTAACAATTAATTTTGCTGGATTTACAGTATAGTCATGCATCTTTGAAAGTTCTTCTGTTTTGTCTTTTAACACTTTAAATGTAATATCATATTGACCATCTACTAAATTTTTCGGATCTACTTTTACTTTTGGTGTATTATTTCCACCTTGATTGTCATTTCCACCTTGGTTATCGTTTCCACCTTGGTTATCGTTTCCACCTTGGTTGTCGTTTCCACCTTGGTTGTCGTTTCCACCTTGGTTGTCGTTTCCACCTTGGTTGTCGTTTCCACCTTGGTTGTCGTTTCCACCTTGGTTCCCTAAAGCTTTGATACTATCTTGATCAAATACAAATTGAACATCGTAGAAATGGTGATAATTCATTGAATCAATATCTACTTTTACTTTTGCATTTAATTTTTTAGACAAATCATTTACTTCTACTTCTACTACTCTTGTATTTTGCTCTTTATTTTCACTTAATACTTTTGCATTAACGAACGAGCCATTCTTCTCAAAATCAAACTTTGTAATCCATGTACTATTTGTTAATGTAAACGATACATATTTCTTACCATCTTTTACTTTCAATACACCTGGGCTTTTTGTGTATGTATTCATCATTGATATTTCATCTGTTTGATCTTTTAATACTTTAAAGCCAATGCTGTATTCACCGTCTTTAAGATCGTTTGGATCAATTGTTGTATTATTGCCTTGGTTGTCGTTTCCGCCTTGGTTGTTGTTTCCACCTTGGTTGTCGTTTCCACCTTGGTTGTCGTTTCCACCTTGGTTGTTGTTTCCACCTTGGTTGTCGTTTCCGCCTTGGTTGTTGTTTCCGCCTTGGTTGTTGTTTCCGCCTTGGTTGTTGTTTCCGCCTTGGTTGTTGTTTCCGCCTTGGTTATCATTTCTGCCTTGGTTATCTAACGGTTTAATGCTATCTTTATCAAATGCAAATTGAATATCATAGAAATGATGATAATTCATTGAATCGATGTCGACTTTTACTTTTGCGTTTAATTTTTTCGATAAATCTGCTACTTCCACTTCCACTACACGTGTATCAGCTTTCGTATCTTCACTTAATACATTCGCATCAACAAACGAACCATTTTTATCAAATTCAAACTTTGTAATCCAAGCGCTATTCGTTAGCGTAAATGATACATACTTCTTACCATCTTTTACTTTTAACACACCTGGACTTTTTGTATATGTGTTCATCATTGATATTTCATCTGTTTGATCTTTTAATGTTTTAAAATTGATGCTGTATTCGCCATCTTTAATTGTTTCAGCATCTGGTTTTTCTACTTCTGGCTTCTCTACTTCTGGCTTCTCTACTTCTGGCTTCTCTACTTCTGGTTTCTCTACTTCTGGTTTCTCTACTTCTGGTTTCTCTACTTCTGGTTTCTCTTCATTTTTAATTTGTTCAAGCTTATCTTGTTCAAATAAAAGTTGCACATCATGTGTTTGCTTATAGTTTCTTGATGCCATTTCGATAAATACTTTTGTATTTAGTTTTTTAGATAAATCGTTTACTTCAAACTCTACTACTCTTGTATCTTTTTCTTTATCTTCACTCACTACTTTTGCATCAACAAACGCACCATCTTTTTCCGTTTGAAAATTTTTAATTAATGAGCTACTTTTTAATGTTACAATTGCTTTTTTCTTACCATTTTCTACTTTTAATACCCCTGGATTTACCATGTAAGTATTCATCTTAGATTCTTCATCTGTTTGATCTTTTAACACTTTAAATGGAATGCTGTACTCTCCATCTTTAATTAATTCAGTATCTGGTTTTTCTACTTCCGGCTTTTTATCTCCATCCGGTTGTTTCTCTTCATTTTTAATTTGTTCAAGTTTATCTTGTTCAAATAAAAGTTGTACATTATGTGTTTGCTTGTAACCTTGTGATGCCACTTCAATAAATACTTTTGTATTTAGTTTTTTAGATAAATCGTCTACTTCAAATTCTACTACTCTTGTATCTTTTTCTTTATCTTCACTCACTACTTTTGCATCAGCAAATGCGCCATCTTTTTCCGTTTGGAAATTTTTAATTAATGAGCTATTTTTTAACGTTACAATTGCTTTTTTCTTACCGTTTTCTACTTTTAATACCCCTGGATTTACCATGTAAGTATTCATCTTAGATTCTTCATCTGTTTGATCTTTTAACACTTTAAATGGAATGCTGTACTCTCCATCTTTAATTGTGTTAGAATTTGGTTGTTGATCTGGGTCAGGCTTTTGGTCGGGCTTCTGACTCGGATCCGGATTTTCATTTGGATCTGGCTTATTAGCTGGGTCCTCTTTTTCATTTGGTTGTTCTACATGAATCGGTGTAATACTATTTTGATCAAATGCAATACGCACATCATAGTCATGATGATAATTTAAAAAATCAATGTCTACTTTTACTTTCGCATTTAATACCTTCTCTACATCGTCCACATCAAATTCTACGACTCTTGTATCTTTTTCTTGATCTTCACTAATTACATTTGTCGCAACAAACTGACCACTTTTTTCCGTTTCAAACTTTGTAATCCATGAACTATGTTCTAACGTAAAGGATACTTTCTTTTTCCCATTCTTCACTTTTAAAGTTCCTGGACTTACAGAGTATTGATTCATCATGGATTCTTCATCTGATGTGTCTTTAAGAACTTTGAAACCGATTGAATATTCACCGTCCGCTAAAGTTGTAGCTGCTTGAACTGCAAGTGGTTGTAGCGTTGATACGAATGTGAAAATCGTTAGAAACATTGCAACAACAATTTTAAAATACCTGTTCAATAGAATGACTCTCCTTTTTTAAAAATTTCTAATTATTTAATGCTGTTCCCATCAAATACAAAACGAATATCATATGAAGCGTTATAATTAATAATTGGGATGTTAATTTTCACCTTTCCTTTTAGTTTTTCTGACAAGTCAGCAACTTCAAATTCTACTACTCTAGTATTCTCTTTTTTGTTTTCACTTAAGACTGTTGTTTCTAAGAATTGATCATCTTTTTCTACTTGGAAACTTTTAATAGAAACACTATCTTTCACTTTAAATGAAACGTATTGTTTTCCATTTTTAACTGTTAATGTTGCTGGACTTTCAAAATAACTATTCATTCTAGATGATTCATCTTTATCGCCTTTCCATACAGTAAAAGCAATATTATATTTTCCATCAGCTAGTTGTGTAGCAGCTTTTGCATCTTGTAACCCTAGTGTTGCTATAAACGTAAATAAGACAGCAAATACGGCAATAATCATTTTAAATTGTTTAAACATATATTCATCGCCCTTCCAAAGATTTATTTACCTAACTTCACTTTACGAATTAAGAAAACACCTGAAATAAGAAGTAATGCTGCAAATAATCCGATACGTGCTTCATCACTTGTTTTTGGGTTATCTGTTTTTTCAGCTTTCCCACTTTCATTTGTTCCTTTATTTACATCTTTGTTTGTTTCTTTGCTCTCTTCTTTCTTCACTTCTTCTTTTACTTGTGTATTTTTTTGAGTTTGATCTTCATTTTTTGTTGCAGCAGTTGCCTTATTCTCTCCACCTACTGCTTTTACATTTGCATCAAACGCAAAGCGAATTGTGTAATTATGGTCATAATTCACATTCGGTACAACAACATGAATTTTTGCAGCTGCTGGTTTAGATAAGTCGTCTATTTTAAACTCTACAGTTCTTTTATCTGCAGATTCATCTTTACTAACAACTTTTGCATCAACAAAGTTTCCATTCTCTGGTGCTTTAAATTCTGTAATCCAAGCACTATGATTCATAGGAATTTGTACTCTCATCTCACCATTTTTTACAATTAACTTAGCTGGTTTTTCAAAATAATCATTTGCCATTGAAGCTGAATCATTTTCTGCTTTTTGTATGACATAGTTAATATCGTAAGTACCGTCAGCTACATTTGCCGAAGCTTGTCCGAATGGCACTACGAGAAAAGCTAGCATACATACGAATGTCATAATAAAAGCGGGTAATACTGAAAACTTTCTCATTTACCTTACTGCCTCCTTGTTTTTCTTTTTTGAAAATGATAATTATTCTCAATATATAAGAAAAAAAATAATCTTTCTATCTCTATTTTATAACGAGTAACACTATGTAGTTAGAAATATATTGATTATCATTCTCATTGATAGACAAAAAAATAATCCCACCAATTTTTCCTATAAGAATAAACATAAAACTCTTTCAACATTTTATTGATTATCATTCTCAACGAATTTCAAAAAAAATAAATCGCCTAATTCTATCGTTTTATCACCTCTTCTTACAAAAATGATATAGTCATAGAAAACCTCTTCCCTTCCAATATTTCCACAACTAAGTCAATCTTAGCCTACTGGTAATTTTTTTGTCAACTATATTACGTATAAAATTTTCAATATCTGAATTCTTCTATATATAATTTTTCTACAAAAAAAGAGGCTTTCTTTTAAAGAAAGCCTCTTTCCCTTATTTTTCTACAGCAATTTCTTGCTTTTGAAATAAAGAAACTACATATCCAATTGCAATTCCAATGATACCCGGAACTAGCCAACCAATCCCTACACTATATAATGGAATTTTATCTAAAATAGGAGCAAGGGCCGCTACTTGAAGATTGGCATTATGCAATCCATCAAAGAAGCTAATTGCAAATGCGCCTACAATACCGCCTACATACATAGCTAATGGAAGACGAATATAGTTTTCAACAAGTGATAATACGATCAGTACGATACCAATTGGGTAAATTGCAATTAAGATTGGTAATGCTAATGCGTTTAACTGAGTTAAACCAAGATTTGCTACCATAAATGCTAATACAGAGAAAATGAAAATGACTTTTTGATAAGAAAGCTTTGGTAGTAACGAAGAAAAATATTCTCCACAAGCTGCAACAATACCGACAGAAGTTGTTAAGCATGCTGCTGTAATTGCGATACCTAGTAATAATGTTCCGTAGCTACCAAATAAATGATTCACGACGTTTGTTAAAATAATTCCACCGTTTGCTCCCATTCCAAGTGAAACACTAGAAGCTCCAAGGTAAGCAAGTGCTAAATAAACAAGAAGTAAGCCAAGTGCTGCAATAAATCCTGCAAAGATTGTTACTTTTGCAATACTGTTCTTATTTGTAATGCCTTTTGCTTTTAAAGCATTGATCACAACATTTCCGAAAACAAGTGCTGCAAGTCCATCTAAAGTTAAATATCCATCAATAAAACCTTTAAAGAGCGGGGCACTATACGCTTCTGTAGGGGCACCAAACTCTCCCATTGGAGTCATAATTGCTTTCGCTACAATAATTGCAATAACAGCTAATAAAATTGGAGTTAACACTTTACCAATGCGCCCCACTAATTTCGATGGGTTTAATGCTAAATAGAAAGTTACTGCAAAGAAAATAAATGTAAAGATAACAAGTGGATAGGATTGACCAGCTATCTCACTTGGTAAAAACGGTGCAACACTCATTTCATAAGCAACAGTCCCTGTACGTGGCACACTAACAAATACGCCTAAACATAAATAAATTGCAGTAATGAAAATTAGCGCGAATACAGGATGTACACGTCCTGCTAATTCATTAATATCTCCCTTTAGAGCTATAACAATAACTCCTAATAAAGGCAGTCCTACACCTGTTACGATAAAGCCAAATAACGCGATCCATACATCTGTTCCAGCACCTTGCCCTAACGCTGGTGGGAAAATCATATTACCGGCACCGAAAAACAGTGCGAATAACATTAAGCTTATTGCAAACATCTCAGAAAACTTTAAAGATGACTTCATTTCTACTACCTCCTAATTATTTCATTGACAAAATATTCTGAATTAAAATCCGTCACATATCCTCTTTCAAGCATACTTCCCCGTAAAAGAACGCAAAAAACACCCGTCCCTAACAAAGGGACGAGTGTTGAAATCGTGGTTCCACCCTTATTCTAATAAAATGAATTTATAACGAAATAAGCTCATTTTATAGCTCGTGTAAATTGATAACGGTTTTATCCGCCAAGAATTACAATGCATCTGCAGTTCACTCTTGAAGTTTAGAGGTGGTAAGTTTGTCTTTCCGTATTAGGAAGCTCACAGCCTAAGGCTTCCCTCTCTGAAAATCGTCAAAAACAACTCATGTCCTCATCATTACTTTTATAAAATATGTTGTCGAAACTTGTTGTTTTTTATTATATGGGCTATTTTTTAAAAAATCAATAGTTTTATTTTTTCTGACAAAAAAAATATAGGGAGAAAACTTTCCTCCCTATAACTGCCCTATTAATATTTCTAATTCCTTAGGTGTAATGTCTCGCCATTTTCCAGCTTCAAGCTCATTTAGCTCTATATTCATAATGCGCACTCGCTTTAGCTTTGTTACAGTAAATCCGAAAGCACGACTCATTCTACGAATTTGCCTATTCATTCCTTGCGTTAAAACGATGCGGAATGTAGACTGATTAACTCTCGTCACTTTACATGGCTTCGTCATTCCATCTTTAATCTTTACACCGCTGGACATCTCATCAATAAACCAATCTGTAAACGGCTTATCAACAGTGACAACATATTCTTTCTCATGCTCATGATCACCGTGCAAAATTTGATTCGCAATCGCACCGTCATTCGTTAATAAGATGAGTCCTTCCGATGCTTTATCTAATCGTCCAACAGGAAAGATTCGTTCTGGATAATCGATATAATCAATAATGTTTCCTTCAATATTTTCGGCTGCTGTACAAGTAATTCCGACTGGTTTATGGAAGGCAATATACACCTTTTCTTTCTTTTCTTTTTCAATAACCTGCCCATCAATCGTTACAATATCACCTTCATTAACGAGTGCACCGTGCGTACATACTTCACCGTTAATACAGGCACGTCCTGCTTTAATGAGACGGTCTGTTTCACGTCTTGAGCAGGATTTTGCTTCGCTTATGTATTGGTTGATTTTCATGTTTTGTTCCTTTTCTTATAGATTAAAAGCGTCAATCCATGGCAATATCATTATGCCAAGATTGACGCTCCTTTACTTCGCAAAAACAACTAAATAAATAACCCCAATTACCAAAAATATTCCGCAACAAGCTAACAATACTTTTGCAAGTTTGTCCATAAACATATAATGGTTTCCCCTTTTGTTTGGTTGTTTGCTATTTTAATTCGACAACTGTTACGCCTAGGCCTCCCTCGCCCATGTCACCGTAGCGATAGGTTTTCACGCCGCGATGTTTCTTCAAGTAATCTTGTACACCTTGGCGAAGCGCTCCTGTTCCTTTACCGTGAATAATTGATACACGAGGATAGCTTGCAAGCTGTGCATCATCTAAATATTTTTCAACGCGCATCATTGCATCTTCATAACGTTCGCCGCGAAGGTCTAGCTCTAACGACACATGATAATCTCTACCCTTCACACTTGCGACTGCTTTTTTCTCAGTTTGCTTCGGTGTATTAATGTATTCCATATTGGATTCTTTCACTTTCATCTTCAGAATACCAATTTGTACGCTCCACTCTGTATCACTTACTTTTTTAAGCAATTGACCTTTTTGACCGAACGTTAACACTTTTACTTCATCACCTGATCGTAATTGTTGTTTCGGCGCTGTATTTTTCACATTTACTTTTTGTTTCTTCACAAGCTCTGGCGCTGCCCCTTCTAGACGGCTCTTCGCTTCAATAAGCTCATGGTCTTTCACGTTTATAAGCTGTGCTTTACGCAATTGACGAAGTTCTTGAATAATGCCTTCTGCTTCTTGCTTTGCAGCTTCGACTTTTTCTTCCCCTTCTTTTTGCGCTTTTAATAATTTTTCATCGCGCTCATCGTTAAATTCAATAATTTGACGTTGTAATTCACGATGAAGTTTTTCAGATTGCTTACGATGCTCTTCCGCTTCTTTTCGTTCGCGCTCTGCATTTTTTTGGCTTTCTTCTAGCTTTGCAATCATATTTTCGATTTTGTTCGTATCTGTACTAATATGGTTACGAGCGCGATCAATAACTCGATCAGACAAACCAAGACGCTTCGAAATTTCAAAGGCGTTACTACGTCCTGGTACACCGATTAATAATTTGTACGTTGGGCTTAATGTATTCACATCGAACTCAACGCTCGCATTAATAACTTGCTCACGATTGTATCCATATGCTTTTAATTCTGGGTAATGCGTCGTTGCAACAACGCGAGCACCACGGTTACATACTTCATCTAAAATAGAAATCGCTAGTGCAGCCCCTTCTTGCGGATCTGTCCCAGCACCTAATTCATCAAATAGGACTAAACTTTCAAAATCAGCTTTTTCTAAAATATCTACAATGTTTACCATATGAGAAGAGAATGTACTTAAATTTTGTTCAATCGATTGCTCATCACCGATATCAGCAAAGATGTTTTTAAATACACATATCTCTGATTCATCCATTACTGGAATATGAAGACCAGATTGCGCCATTAAGACACAAATACCGACTGTTTTAAGTGTAACTGTTTTACCACCTGTATTCGGTCCTGTAATAACAATTGTTGTAAAGTCTTTACCAAGCATAATGTTATTTGGCACGATAATTTCCGGATCAATAAGCGGATGGCGTGCTTGTTTTAAATCCATGTAGCGTTCATTATTTACGATTGGCTTCGTCGCTTTAATTCGCTTCGCATAAAGAGCTTTCGCAAAAATAAAATCAAGATTTGCAACTACTTCTACGTTTGATAAAACGATATCAGCTTCCACTGCTACTTCTTCCGTTAACATCATTAAAATGCGTTCTACTTCTTGTTTTTCTTTCACACGTGCTTCTTGAAGTGCGTTATTTAATTCCACGATTACTTGCGGTTCGATAAATAATGTTTGTCCAGAGGCAGATTGATCGTGAACAATACCACCATATACGCCGCGGTATTCTTGTTTTACCGGGATTACGTAGCGTTCGTTACGAATCGTTACAATTGCATCTGATAACATTTTTTGCGCGTTTGAAGAACGCGTCATATTTTCTAATTTCTCACGAATACGGCTTTCCGCAGTACGAATTTGATTACGAATACCACGCAATTTGTCACTTGCGCTATCGACTACTTCACCGCCGTCACCAATACAATTTGTAATCTTCTTTTCTAAATCATATAAAGACACAATTTGCGCGACATGTGTTTCTAAAATTGGAAGTTCAACACCGTTGTCAATCATATCGTCAATGAAACGTTTCATTTGGCGACTACCGTACATCGTACTTGCGATTTCAATTAATTCATGAGGACTTAACATACTTCCAATTTTCGCACGCTTAATATTTGAACGAATATCAGAAATCCCTCCAAGTGGTACATGTCCTTTTAAACGGATGACTTTCGCTGCCTCATCCGTTGTTTCTTGCAATTCCACAATTTCTTCAAAATCTGTGCTTGGCACTAAATTCTTCACTTTGTCACGACCAAGTGAAGATGCTGTATGTTCAAGTAATTGTTCTTTTACTTTATTGTATTCTAATACACGCAACGTTCGTTCTAACATGTTGCAGGTCCCCCCTGTATTACTTATTACGTTTAATATAGTCTAATAAACGTTCAATATCCCATGTGTTAATCACGTTATCTTTTTGAATCCAACCTTTACGCGCTGCTGCTACACCTGTTTCCATATCTTCTAACATTTCAAGTGTATGGGCATCCGTATTAATCGCTACTTTTACACCAGCATCTTGTGCTTGTTTTAATAATTTCGCGCTTAAATCTAGACGGTTTGGATTTGCATTTAATTCTAAAACTGTATTTGTTTCTTTTGCGAGCTGGATTAATAAATCTGTATCTACATCGTAACCCTCACGGCGCCCAAGAAGACGTCCTGTCGGATGGGCAATCATTGTGACATGCTTATTCTCAAGTGCAGTGCGAAGACGCTTCATAATCGTTTCACGGTCTTGTGAGAAGCTAGAGTGAATGGCTCCAATGACATAATCTAGTTCTGCTAATACTTCATCGTCAAAATCAAGTGTCGCATCTGGTAAAATGTCCATTTCAATCCCGCGCAAAATTGTAATGTCTGGATACTTTTCATTCATACGTTCAATTTCTTTCGCTTGTTCACGAAGACGCTCTTTCGTTAAACCGTTCGCTACTTTCAAGTATTGCGAGTGATCAGTAATTGCCATAAATTTATATCCACGAGCGCGGCACGCTTGTACCATTTCTTCAATTGAAAAAGCACCGTCACTCCACGTTGTATGCATATGTAAATCACCCTGTATATCAGAGAACTGAATTAAGTTCGGATACTCTTTAATTAATTCAATTTCTTTTCCATCTTCACGCACTTCTGGTGGGATGAATGGAAGGCCAAAGTGGGCAAAGAATGCTTCTTCTGTTTCGAATGTTTTCACTTCACCGGTCTCTAAGATTTCCACACCGTATTCACTAATTTTCTCGCCTCTATCTTTCGCAATTTGGCGCATTTTTACGTTATGGTCTTTTGATCCGGTGAAATGGTGAAGAGTTGTAATAAATTCTTCTGGTTTTACTAAGCGGAAGTCAATTGAAATATCATATTCATATTGAAGACGAACAGATACTTTCGTATCTCCACTTGCAATCACTTCAATCATATTATCAAATTGTAGTAAATGTTCACGCACTACTGCTGGCTCTGTCGTTGCAATGATGAAATCTAAGTCCTTCACTGTCTCACGAACACGGCGTAAACTACCAGCGCGTGAGAAACGAATTATTTCAGCAACATTCGACAATTTCTCCTCTATTTCCCCGGCAATAGGCAATACCATCGCAATTGGTAAACGCTCTGGACGAGAGCCTACTTGATCAATTGCTTCTAATATTTTCTCTTCTGTTTTCTTACCGAATCCAGCTAAAGCTTGTACTTTATTTTCTTCACAAACAGCTTTTAACGTTTCCATATCAACAACACCAAGTTCTTTGTATAACTTGGCCACCTTCTTACCACCAAGGCCTGGTAGTTTTAATAGTGGTAATAAACTGCTTGGTACTTCTTTTTCAAGTTCTTGTAGTACTTCAGATGTTCCCGATTCTATATATTCTTGAATAACTGCTGCCGTTCCTTTTCCGATACCTGGAATCTTTGTGAAATCTTCAATTTCAGAAAGACTACGGTCATCACTTTCTAGTGCTGCCGCCGCTTTACGGAATGCAGATATTTTAAATGGATTCGCGCCCTTTAGTTCCATAAATAGGCCGATTGTCTCTAGTAATTTGATAACTTGTTTTTTATTCACTTTCATCATTGCCCCGCCTTTCTTTCATAGAAAAAAACTTCTCTTTCCGAAAAAAGAGAAGTTACACTCTGCTACCTGTCTGCCATAGTTCCTTCACCTTTTCAGAAAGAATCGGTGTATCGTCTACAATTATTTTGCTAATTGATGATTTTTGTAATGGTGTTTGTATTTGTTCAATTGGAAGAATTGTTCCAACAATAATTAAGACAAACAGAACGATATACACTTCTAAAAAGCCAAGAAGTGCCCCAGCAACCGCATTGACTTGCTTTAAAACTGGGATTTCTGCAAACATATTCAGTAAATTACCAAGTAGTGAAAGTGCGATTTTTGTAATAATAAATAATACAATAAACGCAATTGCTTGATAGAAGACACCCTCAATATTATTCGCATCTATCCATTCTGGAACAGATACATTCTTATCGAATGGATACGGAATAAATTTCGCAAGCGTTGGCGCTAAATCTTTACAGTACCAGTATGCAACGAGGTATGCGATAATAAAGCTTGTTAACTTTACAAGTTGCAAAATAAATCCTCTGCGTAAACCGAGGAAAAATCCCATAACAAGCAATAAAATGATAATAATATCAATCATGTTTATTCCATTCCTTTTTGTGTCATACTTTCTTTCAACTTCTCATGTTCTTCTTTTAATTTTATGTAATCGTGTATGACGTTTACCGCCGTCAATACCGCTAGTCTACTCGTATCAAGCGAAGGATTCTTGGCATTGAGTTCGCGCATTTTATCATCCACAATCGCTGCTACCATGCGGATATGACTTGTACTTTCATCGCCAACAACTGAATACTGTTGGCCATATATTTCTACATTAATTCGACTTTTATTTCCCTTTTGTTGTGACAACTCACCGGCCTCCAATCACGTACAGAATCCTAAAGTTTATCATACCATGAACCATCATAATATGGAAACAGAAAGAACAATCCGATATGATAAAAATAACAACATAAAAAAGGAGCGACCATTTTGTCAAATTCTATCGTAATACAAACAAGTTCTACAGTAATTGAAGACATGAAACAACAATACAAACAAGCACTTAGCCCCAAAATTCCGCAAGGCGGTATCTTTATGGCAAAGGTTCCATCTTGCACAATTACAGCCTATAAATCAGGGAAAGTAATGTTTCAAGGTGGACGTGCTGAAGCAGAGGCTTCTCGTTGGCAAACTGTCTCTCAAACACCAAAATCCGCTGTAAAAAAATCGGTCAATTCGCATCAATATGCACCACCTTCTTCTATTGGTACAATGTCGATTTTAGGGTCCGATGAAGTAGGTACTGGAGATTTCTTTGGACCGATGACAGTTGTTGCTGTATATGTGGATGCGAAGCAAATTCCACTTTTAAAAGAACTCGGTGTAAAAGACTCCAAAAACTTAAATGATGCTCAAATTGCTGAGATTGCCAAACAACTCCTTCACGTTGTTCCTTACAGCTCCCTCGTTCTTCATAATGAAAAATATAACGAGCTATTTGATAAAGGAAACAACCAAGGTAAACTAAAAGCTTTACTGCATAACAAAGCCATCACAAACTTATTGGCAAAAATCGCGCCTACAAAACCAGAAGGCATCTTAATCGACCAATTTACACAGCCTGATACATACTATAAATATTTAGCGAAACAAAAACAGGTACAGCGTGAAAATGTTTACTTCGCTACAAAAGGTGAAAGTGTCCATTTAGCAGTAGCCGCCGCTTCCATTTTAGCTCGTTACTCATTCGTAAAACAATTTGACGAACTAAGCAAAAAAGCTGGTATGCAACTTCCGAAAGGTGCTGGTAAACAAGTTGATATTGCCGCTGCTAAATTAATTCAAAAAGTCGGTAAAGAAAGACTACCTGAGTTTGTGAAAGTGCATTTTGCTAATACAGAGAAGGCGTCTCGCTTATTAAAATAGTATCGACAAAAACAGGAGCCTACAAACTCCTGTTTTTTGTTTCGCTTTAGTCCACTCTACTATCGCCTGTGTATTTTTGTTATAATTAAAATATACATATTTTTCAAACATATGAGTTCCTATTACTACTTCTACAAATGATTCTAAATATTTTACTAGGTGATCCACACGAAAGACAGTTCGAAATTAGAGAAAACATTCAGCTACTAAGTGAACAACCAGTGTTCAACGATTTAATAGAGCACTATCGCCGACCTTTCTTATTAAACTTTCGGATTCGAAGATTTATCGGGAAACACGATGCCCGCTTGTTAATACATAATCCAGTAAAGCTGCAACACTTCTGTGAGGAACTTGAACTTATGATTAGAAGAAAAAGATTGTTTACATAAGGAGGGAATTCATATGAACTCTGTTAAAGTTAAAAAGTTATTATATGTTTTCGTACACCTCGTGTTCCCTCTTTCTTACCTTACAATCTCTATCATTTGGGGAGCTTTTTTCACTTCCAAATCCACATTCGAAAATATATCTGATAATCTTTGTGTTATGGCCATCTATTACGTGCTCATAAGCTTACTGTGGTTTTTCTATTTAGATCGATTAGACAAAGATGTAGATAAAATTACAAAAGAGATTAATGATAATAAGATGTAATACATAAAAAAAGGAGAGCCGCCAAGACTCTCCTTTTTTATGTTAGCTTCGTTTCTGCTTCTTATTTGATGAAGGTACTTTATGAGAACCGGTTTCATGCGTTGTTGTTCCTTGTCCTTCCACCTCTGGAGAACCTAGGACTGATCTAGAATGATCTGTTTTCACTTTCTTACTCATTACAATCACCCCCAAGATTACTTTTTACTTAAGGGTAAAAAACTATTCAACATAACCATCTGAACATATACTGGCTACTCTTTTATCCTCCTGTCTGCTTTTCACTAATGTCCCATAGACGTTTTGCGACATCCTTATCCAAAGCGGCTTCAGATGTTTTCCCCACTTGCTTGTCGGCATAGTAACAGCCACTATGGTCAATGAATCCATTTGATTCTGCTAGCCATATTAAAGTTTCCGCACCTTCCTCGGGTGTACGAGAGAAAGGTTTCATTGCCGCCATAGTTAAGCGAGCAACCAGACCATTGTCCTGGTTAAAATTCGTATTCACTAGCCCCGGGTCAAAGCTATAAGCACTAACACTCGTTCCCTCCAACCGCTGTGCCAATTCAGAGGTAAATAAAATGTTAGCTAGTTTTGTTTGCGCATAACGCATTGTAGGACCGCCCATGAACTTCTTAACACCGCGATACAGTTGTTCTGCATCTAGATCACCGAAATCAATTCCCTTTTTAGCCATTTTGTGACCGTGAGATGCGGTGGTAATGACACGAGCAGGAGCACTTTCTTTTAAACGCTCCAACAACAAATTAGTGAGTAAGAATGGACCTAAATGGTTTACTGCCCAGGTCATCTCCAAACCGTCCTCCGTAATTTGCCTTGTTTGAAATAAAGCACCAGCATTATTCACTAATATATCTATTCTCGGACACCTTTCTAAAATATCAGTAGCTACCCGGCGTATAGATTGTTGGGAAGCCATATCAGCCAGAAATAAATCTACCACCACATTCCCATTCGTTACATCCTTAATTTGAGTCATAGCATCATTCGCTTTTGCCTCGTTGCGTGCAATAATTCCTAGCTTGGCACCACGCTCCGCAAATGCCTTAGCTGCCGCTAATCCAATACCACTTGTGGCACCAGTGATTACTATATACTTGTCACGCAATGTCCACTTTGTATGACTTGGAATCTCCCCCATTGTACAAGAACCCCTTCCCTTGCCCATAAATATTTCATTCGTTTTACTATATCTGAGAGATGAACGAACCTATGAACAACATTTTTCCAAACAAAAAAAGCGAGAGCAGTTGCTCTCACTTTTTTTATCTTAAAACTCAGAAGAACCTGGAGTTCTTGGGAATGGAATTACGTCACGGATGTTAGCCATGCCAGTAATGTACATTAGGAAGCGCTCGAAACCTAGACCGAATCCAGCGTGTTTTGTACCGCCGTATTTTCTAAGCTCTAAGTACCACCAGTAGTCCTCTTCGTTCATACCTAATTCTTTAATTCTGTCTACTAAAACGTCCATTCTTTCTTCACGTTGACTTCCGCCGATTAATTCGCCGATGCCAGGAACTAGAAGGTCAGTAGCTGCTACTGTTTTACCATCTTCGTTCATACGCATGTAGAATGCTTTAATGTCTTTCGGATAGTCAGTTACGAATACAGGGCGTTTGAAGATTTCTTCTGATAAGTATCTTTCGTGCTCTGTTTGTAAGTCAATACCCCATTCTACTGGGTATTTAAATTCAGCACCTGATTCTTGAAGTACTTTAATTGCTTCTGTATAAGTGATGCGACCGAAGTCAGAGTTGATCACGTTGTTCATGCGCTCTAGAACTGTTTTATCAACGAAGCTGTTGAAGAAGTCCATTTCTTCTGGTGCATGCTCTAGTACGTATTTCATTGCATATTTCAGCATATCTTCTGTAAGATCCATTACATCGCCTAACTCAGCGAATGCAATCTCAGGCTCAACCATCCAGAACTCAGCTGCGTGGCGAGTTGTGTTTGAGTTTTCTGCACGGAATGTAGGTCCGAATGTGTACACATCACGGAACGCTAATGCATAAGCTTCAGCATTCAGCTGTCCACTTACTGTTAAGTTTGTTTCTTTGCCGAAGAAGTCTTTTGATTCGTCAACTTGTCCGTCTTCACCTTTTGGTACGTTGTTTAAATCTTGCGTTGTTACGCGGAACATTTCGCCTGCACCTTCTGTATCACTACCAGTAATAATTGGTGTGTGAACATGTACAAATCCACGCTCTTGGAAGAATTGGTGAATTGCAAATGCTGCGATAGAACGCACGCGGAACGTTGCAGAGAATGCATTTGTTCTTGGACGTAAGTGAGCGATTGTACGTAAATATTCAAACGTATGACGCTTCTTTTGAAGTGGGTAATCAGAATCTGATAAGCCCTCGATATCAATTTTTTCTGCTTTAATTTCAAATGGTTGCTTCGCTCCAGGCGTTGCAATTACTTTACCTTCTACTTTAACTGAAGAGCTAAGTGGAAGCTTTGCAATTTCTTTGAAGTTCTCTAATTCTGTATCGAAAACGATTTGAACACCTTTGAAGAAGCTACCGTCGTTTAATTCGATGAAACCAAATGCTTTTGAATCACGTAAGTTACGAATCCAACCCGATACTTGTACTGTTTGATCTGCATACTTTTCTGTATCTCTATACAGACTTTTTACTAATGTGTTTTCCATAGTAAAATTCTCCTTTACTCATATATTTAAATACAAAAAAACCTTTCATCCATAAAGGGACGAAAGGTTAAACTTCGCGGTACCACCCAATTTGTCATAAAGACCAACTTTAACTCGTATGTAATACATACTTCCCGGTTTGTAACAGGCCGGATTCCCGTCTAAGTCTACTCTTGAATACAAGCTTCAATTTCGGTTAGCAACTCCAAGGTGTTCTTCACATATACCGCCTCATCAGGCTCTCACCGTCCCTGACTCGCTTTGGATTAAGTATATACTACTTTTCCTTATCATCGTCTTTCGTTTTGTTAAACTAAAATTAATGTACTACATTCGAGAGAAAGATGCAAGATGCCAGAAAATATATCAGCGATTTTCGCAATATATCGACCGTAACTCCAAATATATCAGCGATTTTTATAATATATCGACTTACCGACATTTTCCGACAATCGTGCCATAAAAAAAATTGCCGGACTTAATCCGGCAATTTTTTATTACTTACGTAACTCCGCACCAAATTTCTCTTCTACCGCTGTTAATACACGGTTATGTGCTTCTGTTACTTCTTCGTCTGTTAATGTACGTTCTGCATCGAAGTAGTTCATAGAGAATGCAAGTGATTTCTTGCCTTCTTCCATTTTTTCACCTTCGTATAAGTCGAATAGTGCTACGTCTTTCAGAAGTTCTCCGCCAGCTTCAGCAATGACTTGCTTCATTTCACCAGCTTTTGTTTCTGTTGTTACTACAACAGCCATATCACGTGTCATAGATGGGAAACGTGGAATTGCTGAGTAGTAAGTTCCCTCAGCGTCTGCACCGAATACTTTTGCAAGAGATAATTCGAATACGAATGTATTTTTCACATCTAATTGTTTTTCTGTTTCCGGGTGCAATTGACCGATGAATCCGATTGCTTCACCATCTAATACGATGTCAGCTGTACGGCCTGGGTGCATGCCTTCACGTTTTGCTGGTGCATAAGTGATTTGATTTGCCACGCCAAGTACGTCGAATAATCCTTCTAATACACCTTTAACAACGAAGAAGTCTACAACTTTCTTCTCACCTTGCCATGCATGGTGAAGAGCAAGACCTGTCATAACACCTGCAAGATGTTGTTCTTCTTTCGGAAGTTCTCCTGCTTCTGTTGGTAAGAAGATAGAACCTACTTCATATAATGCAACGCTGTCGTTTTTACGTGCAACATTGTATGAAACTGCTTCTAACAATTGTGGCACTAAGCTTAAACGAAGTTGGCTACGCTCTTCGCTCATTGGAAGCGCAAGATTTACAGGAGCTTTTTCGTTCGGCTCAACCATATATTGTTTCGCTTTGTCAGCGCTTGTTAATGAATATGTGATTGCTTCATATAAACCAGCACCTTCTAGGAAGCGGCGTACTTTACGACGTTTCGTTTGTGCTGATGTTAATTTACCACGTGTCATTGTTCCAGATGGTAATGTAACTGGAATGTGATCATAACCATACAGACGACCTACTTCTTCTACTAAGTCTTCTGAAATTGTAATGTCAGGACGACGTGCTGGTACATTTACATGGAATGTTCCTTCTACTTCTGTGAATGGGAATTTTAAGTTTGTGAACATTGTACCCATTTCACTCGCAGAAATATCTGTACCTAATACACGGTTTACTTTTTCAGCTGTAACAGATACTGTACGTTCTTGTACTTGTAAGTTATCAGCTTCTACTACACCTTCAAGTGCTTCTCCACCAGCGTATTTTGCCATTAAAGCAGCTGCATGCTGAATTGCTTCAAATGTACGTGTTGGGTCGATTCCTTTTTCAAAACGTGCACTTGATTCGCTACGAAGACCTAAGTCTTTTGATGTACGACGCACTGTTTGACCTGCAAAGTATGCAGACTCAATTAGAACGTTTACTGTCTCGCTATCAACTTCAGAATCCGCTCCGCCCATTACACCAGCAACAGCTAACGCTTTTTCACCGTTTGTAATAACAAGGTGGTGGCTTTGTAACGTACGTTCTTGAGCATCTAATGTTTGAATCTTTTCGCCTTCTTTTGCAAGACGAACAACGATTTCTTTTGAACCTAATTTATCGTAATCGAATGCATGTAACGGTTGACCGTATTCCATTAAAATGTAGTTTGTAATATCAACTACATTACTAATTGGACGAATGCCAGCTGCCATAAGACGAGTTTGCATCCACATTGGTGATGGACCAATCTTTACGTTCTTCACCATTTTTGCAATATATAATGGGTTTTCTTCTTTCGCTTCTACACTTACAGAAATGTAATCAGAAGTTTTTTCTGCTGTTTCTTGTAAGTCGATAGCTGGAAGCTTTACTTCACGGCCGTAAATAGCAGCTACTTCATATGCAACACCTAACATATTTAAGCAATCTGCACGGTTTGGTGTTAAACCAAGCTCAAGTACTTCATCGTGTAAGTTTAAAATTTCAAGTGCATCTGCACCAACTTCAGCGTCACTTGGGAAAATGAAAATACCATCTGCGTATTCTTTTGAAACTAACTTCCCATCAATGCCAAGCTCTTGAAGAGCGCAAACCATACCGTGAGAAGCTTCACCGCGTAGTTTTGCTTTTTTAATTTTGAAGTTACCAGGAAGTACAGCGCCAACTTTTGCAACTGGTACTTTTAAACCTTTTGCAATATTAGCAGCTCCACAAATAATTTGAACCGGCTCTTCTTCACCGATATCGATTAAGCATTTGCTTAATTTATCAGCTTCTGGGTGTTTTTCACATTCTAATACGTGACCAACTACAACACCTTTTACACCTTTATTTAATACTTCAACGCCTTCTACTTCAATACCACTTTTCGTGATTTTGTCTGCTAGTTCTTGTGCCGTTACATCTTTAATATCTACATACTCTTGTAACCAACGATATGATACGAACATATTTATCCTCTCCTTCCCTTACGCTCGTTTGAATTGTTGTAAGAAACGTACATCATTTGTATAGAAATGACGAATGTCATCTACGCCGTATTTCAACATTGCGATACGCTCTGCGCCCATACCGAATGCGAAACCTTGATATTCTTTTGAATCATAACCAGCCATTTCAAGTACGTTCGGATGAACCATACCTGCGCCTAAAATTTCAATCCAGCCAGTCCCTTTACAAGTGCCGCAACCTTTACCGTGACACATCATACAAGAAATATCCATCTCTACAGACGGCTCTGTGAATGGGAAGAAACTTGGACGAAGACGGATTTCACGATCTTCACCGAACATCTTTTTCACGAATACTTGCAGTGTACCTTTTAAGTCACTCATGCGAATGTTTTTATCAATTACAAGACCTTCAATTTGCATGAATTGGTGTGAATGCGTTGCATCATCGTCATCGCGGCGATACACTTTACCAGGACAAATAATTTTAATCGGTCCTTTTTCTTTATTCTTTTCCATCGTACGTGCTTGCACAGAAGATGTATGTGTACGTAGTAACGTTTCTTCTGTAATGTAGAATGTATCTTGCATATCACGCGCTGGGTGATCTTTCGGTAAGTTTAATGCTTCGAAGTTGTAGTAGTCTTTTTCTACTTCTGTTCCTTCAGCTACTTCATAACCCATACCGATGAATACATCTTCAATTTGTTCAACAACTGCTGTTAACGGATGGTGACAACCTGTTTCAACAGGACGACCTGGCAGTGTAACATCAATTGTTTCAGTAGCTAATTTCGCCTCAATTACTGCTTTTTCTAAGTTACCAATTTTGTCTTCTAGACGCGTTTGAATCGCTTCACGTACTTCATTTACTAATGCTCCCATACGTGGACGCTCTTCTGCTGATAATTTTCCCATGCCGCGTAATACTTCTGTAATTGGACCTTTTTTCCCTAAATACGCTACGCGTACGTCGTTTAAGCCCTTTAGCTCTTTCGCTTCTTCAATAAGCTCTAACGCTTTTTGCTTTAGCTCTTTTAAACGTGCTTCCATTTGGAACCCTCCTAATTTTAAAAATAAAAAAACCCCGCTCCCAAAAAGGGACGAGGTAAATTCGCGGTACCACCCTAAATTGACAGAACAAGTCTGCCCACTCATTAGTTATAACGATCAATTCTGACCGGAACGCCTTTACATATAAATGGTCCTGGCGCCAACTCCAGAGGTGAATTCACTTCCATCTACCATAAGAATGCTTTCAGTCTACGGCACTCTCTCCCTATATGGCGATTTTGTAAGCTACTCTTCTCTATCAACGTTTTTCATTAATATACTTTTATTATATGTTCAAAAAAGTTCGATACTCATTTCACCACTTTTTTATGAACATGCACTTCAACTTATTATAAGAAGTTTTTTATCGATTCGCAACTGGGCTTTGTAAATAATACGTTAAAATCCCTGCTGCAACCGCAACATTTAATGATTCT
The DNA here is from genome assembly GCF_003315125.1 of Bacillus sp. DB-2. NCBI lineage: Bacteria > Bacillati > Bacillota > Bacilli > Caryophanales > Bacillaceae > Bacillus > Bacillus sp. DB-2. Next base: position 374,727 of record NZ_QNRN01000001.1, read on the forward strand.
GCCCCGCCGTAAATCGGAATATACAAGTTTTGATCACTTTTCGCAAGAATTTCTTGGCGTACGCCGCTTCCTTCATTCCCTACAATTAATGCAAAACTTCCAGCCGGGGTTACTTCACCAAATGGAACTCCATTTTCAAGAGCTGTTCCATATACAGGGACGTTATTTTCTTTTAACTTGTCTACCCATTCTTCTAAGTTCCCTTTCACAACCGGTAAGTGGAAAATAGAACCTTGTGTAGATCGTAGTACTTTACTATTATAAACATCAACGCACCCTTCTCCAAGCACAACGGCATGAATACCCGCTGCATCCGCTGTACGAATAATCGTTCCCAAATTACCTGGGTCTTGAAGGCCGTCTAATAAAAGAAATTTCCCATCAGTAAGAGCTACTTCTTTTTCATGTTTCTCACAAACAGCAAATACACCTTGCGTTGTTTCTGTTTCGCGAAGTACTTTTACAATTGCTTCAGGCACAATATACATTTCAACATCATTAACTGTCCAATCTTTCGGAAGATCTGTCTGATCTGAAACGATAAGTTCTGTTACAACTCCTGCCTTTAACGCTTCCTCTACTAAATGGAATCCTTCTACAAAAAATAAAGCTTTGTTATCGCGCTCTTTTTTCGTCTGCAGCTTTTTCCACTGCTTCACACGCGGGTTTTGTACTGAATCAATGTTTTTCATAATATGTATTTCCCTCTCTTCTTGTCTTATCATTATAGCCTATTTTTCATACATATTTACATAAAAAAGAACAAAAACTAACGTCAGTTTCAATTCTGAAGAAGAGGTGAAGATAATGAGTTTTAATTTACGCGGCGCGGTATTAGCGAATGTATCTGGAAATTCACAAGATCAATTACAAGAAACGATTGTCGATGCAATTCAAAGCGGTGAAGAAAAAATGCTTCCAGGTCTTGGCGTTTTATTCGAAGTCATTTGGAAAAATGCTGATGAAAATGAAAAACACGAAATGTTAGGAACACTGGAGCAAGGATTAAAAAAATAAACAATAAAACGTCACCTTAGAAAAAAAACTAAGGTGACGTTTTATGTCTATAAAATTTTTCTTCTCCTAAACATTTCTACTTTACTAACGCTGATTGATGGAGTACAATATTCAAAATACATTTAAACCGATCGATTTTCTTCATATACATCATTGGATAAAAGGAGTGAATGTTTTATGCAACGTATTACGCTTGAACAAGTTTTTAAACATCACATTACACAAAAATATGTAAACCGTTCTGGAATGGTCCACGCGATTGCTGTCGCTTACCATGCGTTTCACTTAGCCAAAAAGCATCACGCCTCAGTCGATGCTGCGACAAAGGCTGGCTTCCTTCATGATATCGGACATCATACGTGGTACACAGGCGGCGAATGGGACTATGACTTGTATAAAAAGAATGATATACATGCGATTAAAGGGGCAGAAAGATCTCATAAATTGCTTATTAGATTAGGAGAACATCCTAAACTAGCAAAAGAAATTTCTATTGCGATTCTTCTTCATACAGATTCTTTCTTAGTACAGCAAGAAATTGAAAGAACATCTCTTCAAAACATTATTAAATGGGCAGACGAAGCAGATGAAGAACCGGGTGGAGCGCACCATTATAGAACGATTTCTTACGAAAAAGCACTTAAAGCTATTCAGCAATTAGACCGATTGGTAGAGCGTGAATTACAAATAGAGCAAAAGAAATTGAATGACAAGGCAGAACATAGTTATCAATGAGAAAGAGGCATCACTATAGGGTGATACCTCTTTTATTATTTTGCGAAAAATACACCTTTGTATGTAATATTTAAATGTTACACTCAAAAGCAAAATACTTTATAATTAAATATACAAATATAAAGAGGTGATTTTACAAATGCAACCCGCTACACAACTTTCTAATGAACAGAAATACTCTATGTCATGGGGACAATTTATTAGCTCCGTTTTATTCGCTTTTTTCGGAACCGGACTTATTACTGTGTTCCTCGCAATGCCCTTAACAATTTATACAGCCGGTCTTACAGATAAAAAACAAATTGCCCTGTATGAATCTATTGCAAATACTGCAAGTATCGTATTACAACTAGCCGTGTTGTTATTCTTCATTTTTAAATTCGAACCCGCAAAAAAATTACTACTAAAATCTTTTAACTTTAAAGTACTTAAAGAATGGCGTACATACGTATACTTACTTCTTTTCTTCGCTATAAACATTATACTCAATTACATCTTGTTAAATTATGTGTTCCAAGACGCAACGAAGCAACAATCTTCCGCACTAAACTTAGACATTTTTAAGCAGTATCAAATATTATTACTTCTCGGCTTCGCTATACTCACACCAATTTTTGAAGAACTTATTTTCCGTGGTTTTATACTTCGCTTCTTCTCAGAACGCTTTCCATTTTGGATTGCAGCCATTTTAACAAGCTTCTTCTTCGGTATCGCTCATACATACTCACTTGGAGTAATGGTAATTACTTTCTTCATGGGATTATTAATGGCTATTTTATGTAAAAAAACAAATTCCATTATTCCAGCTATGTTATTTCATATTATGAATAATATGTTAGCATTCTTGAGTTAGAAAGAGGTATCATCGCGATACCTCTTTTATTAATTCGTATCATCACTTCTCATTTCTATCAATTTATACATATTTATTAATAACATCCAAAATAAACCTCATGTAGTAAAATATAACTCATCACCATAGAAGAAGAGTATTTATGTCGAGCTTACTTTGGATTTTTTATATGCCACTTCTTGTTTTATGCGGATTTTTCGGTGGTATTTTTTTATTATTACTAGCATTAAACATCTTAAATTATTTGTGGGTTTAATGGGGCTACTTAGTCTATCTTTTGTCACACTACCTTTTGTTTTTTGGGGCATGGGGGTGAATAGCGATACGATCCTCCCTATTTCAACTACTTTATATTGGATACTGTTTTCTTTAACTGGATTATTGGCAGGATTAAATGGATTACAGGCAAAGATTAAAAGTATACGTAATATGGGATTCATTATTTTTATCGCTGGCATATTAGGGGTTATTTTCTGGGTACTTATGTCTGTAGGGGATTCATTCTATATATAGTATTTTATCGGAGGTAATACAGAAGTGTTTGGAATATTAACTTGGATGGTTTTGGCTCTTACTTTGATGTTATGCCAATTCATCGTTGGCATTTTTTTAATTATTGCTGGCATTAAATATCGTAAATCACTTACTATTATAGCTGGTTTAATTAGCATATCGCTTATCGTTGTTCCTATCATTTGTATAGGTTTTGGAATAGACTCAGAGGGGACACTTCCAATTTCAGGAATTTTATATTAGTGTTTCTTCTCTTTAGCTGGGCTATTAGCTATTATAAGTGGCAGACAAATATCCAGCATTCGTGCTATGGGGACAATTTTGTTTATAACAGGGCTGTGCTCCGTAGCTGGTTATCATTTTTTATATCTCACTCTTTAAAAAGACAAAAAAGCAGGGAAATTAATTCCCTGCTTTTCTATTTGGTTTATTGCCTGATGGTAAGAAGAACGATAACACCCAAGCAATACCGGCTAATATAGTTGCAATTAAGAAGGCATCGTTAATACCGTTAATTGCAGATAGCTTTGAAATTTGTCCGAATAATAGTTGTGTACTCATCGCATCTCCTGCTTGAGCTGATCCGGCTAATGCCGCTAAGCTTTGGCCCATACCGTATACTTTATCAACTAAAATCGGGTTTGACGTTGTTAACATATTGCCGTAATCCGCTACGTGAGCAGTAGTTTGTTGCGTCATAAGCGTGATTAATATCGCCGTTCCAATTGAACCAGCTACTTGTCTTGACGTATTTTGCGTTGCTGTGCCGTGAGAAATTAATTTCATCGGCAATGCATTCATACCAGCTGTCATAATTGGCATCATAATGAATGACATACCAATTGAGCGTATAATATAATCCGTCATAATAACGCTATACGGCGTATCCATCGATAACGTTGTAAATTTATATGTCGCAAATGTCGTAATGGCTAATCCGACAATTGCTAACGGACGAATACCATACTTATCAAATAGTTTACCTGCAACTGGTCCCATGATCCCCATAATTAATGATCCTGGAAGTAATAATAAACCAGATTCCATCGGTGTAAAACCGCGAATGTTTTGCAAGTATACTGGAAGTAATAACATACCTCCGAATAAGGCCATCGTTACAATCGCGTTAATTACTAATGTGAAAGTGAACGTCGGATATTTAAACACTTGTAAATCAAGCATTTTATTGTCTGTTGTTAACTCTCTCCAAATAAATACAGCTAAACCAATGACACCGATGATAAGTGTTATAACAACTTCTGCACTAGTCCAGCCATTATTTCCAGCTTCACTAAATCCGTACAGTAAGCTACCTAGTCCAATACTTGAACTAATAACACCGAATACATCTAACTTTGTTTTAGACACTGGCTGAGCTAGTGTAAAGAATTTTAAAGATAAGAACGTAATAATTAAACCGATAACAAACATCCCATAGAACATTAAGTTCCAGCTATAGTTTTCAATTACCCAACCTGTTACAGTTGGTCCGATAGCTGGTGCTAAAATCATCGCTACCCCAAGTAGTCCCATAGCTGCTCCGCGTTTATTAGGCGGGAATAATGTCATGAAGATATTCATACCAACTGGCATTAAAATACCTGCACCAACCGCTTGAATAACGCGGCCCGTCATCATCATTGTGAAGTTTCCTGATGTAGCACAAATGATAGATCCTACAGTGAAGAATAACATTGCTGCTATGAATAATTTACGATACGTAAATCGTGAAACTAAAAATGCACTGATTGGTACTAAAATTCCGTTTACAAGCATGAAGCCTGTAATTAACCATTGTGCTGTTGAAGTTGATACGTTAAATTCGTTCATTAATGGAGGCAGTGCAACATTAATGATCGTTTGGTTTAAAATAGAAACGAACATACCGAGAATTAATACAGCTACAACTGCTTTTACATTCACATTCTCTACCGGCAATTGTCTCTTCAGCATTTCTTTTTCCTGTTTTACTTGCTCTTGCTTCCCTGTTTCTAATTCCACTACGTTAGAAGCTTCTGTTTCTTGTTTTTGTTCAAGTTCTTTCTCTACTGTTTCTGCTTGACTTACTTCTATCTTACTTACGGCTGGGACTTGTTCTTCTCCCACATTCGTTTTTTTCTTTCGTAAAAGACGATTTATAAGGAAGAAGACGATTATACAAAATAGTGCATATCCTACAATTGCAATTGAGGACATCTCATCTCCCCCTTACTTATGAATACGAACTGACACATTCATTCCAGGAACAATATTTACTGATTTACTATGATCTAAAGAAATTTTAACTGGTACAACTTGCTTTACTTTCGTATAGTTCGCTGTTGAGTTACTTGATGGTAACATCGAGAATGTATTCGCCGTTGTTAATCCAACTTGTTCTACTTTTCCTGTTAACGTTGTATCTGGGTATGCATCTACATACACATCTACTGTTTGGCCTTTTTGAACATCATCAATATTTGTTTCTTCAATATTTGCTGTTACCCATAAATTGTTCATATCAAATGCGTAAGCAATTGGGCTTCCTGCTCCAACGAACGCATTAGGTGTTGCGTTTGATTGTACAACTGTTGCATTTTGTGGAATTGTTACATCTACTGTTTGCTCACCATTTGCTCCTGCTACAGTAACCGCACCTAATTTATCGTTCTCATTGTAGTTTTTTCCTACTTCAGCTTTCCAGTCTGTTAATTTACCTGCTACTGGTGATGCAATTGGGATTACTTTCCCATCAATCTTTGCATTTTCTGTTTTTAAATAGTTTTCCGATTGATTGTAATAGTAATAACCGCCAATACCGCCGCCAACTAATACAATTAATGTGATAATGTTGATAATTACCATTCTTCGAAACTGATTCATTGCATTCCTCTCCTTATATCGCATATAATTTTTTTCTAAACTATTTACACCCTTAGTGTTTATATTGTTTAATTGTTAATTATATTAACCTTTAAACAAAAAAAGCACACCTTTTACGATGCAAACTATGTTTTGTCTGCATCCTAGCGGTGCTGATTTCTAAAGGACTATCGTTTATAATTATAAATAATTATCCCGAATCTACAACCAACAATTTAAACCTATATGTTGTTTAAACAACATTACACTATACATGTGTTGTTTAAATTCAAAAAATTAAACGAGGTGAAGTAAAAATGTCTATTAAAAATACAAATGATCCACGTGTAAAACGAACGAGACAACTCATACAGGATGCTTTTGTCGCTTTAGTAGGCGAAAAGGGCTTCGAAAATGTAACTGTGCAACATATCGCGGAACGTGCTCCTGTAAATCGCGCTACATTTTATAGCCATTACCATGATAAATATGATTTATTAGACAAAAGCATAGAAGAAATGTTAGAAAAATTAGCTGAAGTAATTAAACCACAAAATCGAAATAAAGAAGATTTTCAGCTCACTTTTGATTCACCGCATCCAACCTTTTTAGCTTTGTTTGAACATATAGCAGAAAATGTGAACTTCTATAACGTTATGCTTGGTGATAAAGCCGCTGGAAACTACTCTTATAAAATGATGAAAACAGTCCAAACACATTTAACATTAAGCTTATCTATTTCACAACCTGATGATGAAGAACTCATGGTTCCTCGTGACATTCTTATTAGTTATGTTACAGGGGCTCATATCGGAATGATTATGTCATGGTTAAAAAGAGGCATGATTTATACCCCGCATTTTATGGCAATGCAATTAACTCGCTTAATTATTTTAGGAGCCCATACTGCAGCAGGATTAGAACGACCGTTTTAAAAATGGAAAAAGCGAAGGAAATTATCCTTCGCTTTTTTCTATTAATTAAATGTAATGTTATGTACAGCCTCTTTATCAAGACGTTTAATAACTTCCACAATTAACTTCACTGCGTTTTCATAATCATCACGATGTAACATCGCTGCATGAGAATGAATGTAGCGTGTCGCAATCGTAATTGCCATAGACGGAATACCGTTTACAGAAATGTGAATTGCTCCTGCATCCGTTCCCCCGCCCGCTACAGAGTCATATTGGTATGGAATTTGTAATTCATCAGCAACATCAACTACGAAATCACGTAAACCTGTATGACCAATAACAGAAGCATCATATAAAATGATCTGCGGTCCATCGCCCATTTTACTTTGCGCTTCTTTCGCCGTTACACCTGGTGTATCCCCAGCAATACCAACATCTACAGCGAATGCGATATCGGGCTTAATATAGTTTGCAGATGTTTTCGCACCACGAAGACCAACTTCTTCTTGTACAGTACCAACGCCGTATACAACGTTTGGATGCTTTTCATCTTTTAATTGTTTTAATACGTCAATTGCAATTGCACAACCAATTCGGTTATCCCATGCTTTTGCAAGTAACATCTTTTCATTCTTCATCACTTGGAATTCGAAGTACGGTACAACTTGATCCCCTGGTCGTATGCCCCACTCCATCGCTTCTTCTTGGCTAGAAGCACCAATATCGATGAACATGTCTTTAATTTCAACTGGCTTTTTACGAGCTTCTGGAGGTAAAATGTGCGGTGGTTTTGAACCAATTACACCTGTTACATCTCCTTTACGCGTTACAATCGTTACGCGCTGTGCAAGCATAACTTGCGACCACCAGCCACCCACCGTTTGGAAACGAAGGAAGCCTTTGTCATCAATTTGCGTAATCATAAAGCCAACTTCATCTAAATGACCTGCAACCATAATTTTCGGGCCGTTTTCTTCCCCAACTTTTTTCGCAACTAAACTTCCTAAATTGTCAGTAGAAAGTTCATCTGCAAACGGCTCAATATATTTCTTCATTACTTCACGTGGTTCGCGCTCGTTACCCGCAATACCGCGTGCGTCTGTTAATTCTTTTAGCATTGTCAATGTCTCGTCTAATTTTATCATTGCCAACACCCTCCTTTTTCTTCAGTCACTTTATTATACAAAAGGAAATTGAAATATTCAAAAATTAAATTAGTATCCTTGTGTTTGACGCTGATGATTTACTTCATTTTTATCTAAATATGCTTTTTCAATTTCATCTTGTTCAAATTCAAGCGCTTGTCCAAGGCGAAGATAGCTTGTAAATAGTTCAATATAGTTCGTAATAGAAGGTTGATCTGTAAAACGAATTACTTTCGCATATGTGTCTAAGAAAATTTCCACTTGTGTTTTATTCGTTTGCGCACATTTATAGAATAAGAAGTTTTTATCAATTCCTAAATCGATTCCGATTGATAAAATAAAATGCAAACCATCTACGTATTCTTCTAATATTACTTCACGTTCTGAAGCTGGTTTATTGCTCCAATATTTAAAACAACGTGTTTCATTTGCAAGTTCTCCAATTTCTACAAGAAGAGCTAACATTTTTTCTTTTAACAATTTCTTCGGTTGTAAGTCATGTTCTTTCACAATACGGTCATCTAATTCTTTTTGTAATTTAAATAGTTGTAGTAAGTCCATTCTATTTTCCTCCTCCAACATCGCATTTTCCGCAACAATGTTGTTTCATCTCAAAGTTCATTATTATTTTTCGTTTCTTATTAACAAGTCAGCTACCTACATCTTTATAAAGATAGCTTGTCCTTAATTTGCAAATACGTTTCAATCATCACTCATATATTGTTCACTTGATGAAAGTTCCATATCATCTTTCCATTATAGCAGTGTCGTTTCTGCTAGGAAAGATGCACTTCTCACGAATGAGTTCAAATAAAGTGAAACTTTAATAAGTGGGGGGGTTTTGTTCATCCCCACTTATTATTAGCCTTCACCAATCGGGCTTTTACGGGCAGTTGATCTCCCACCTAACTTCTTTGCTCCAGCTGAATTTTGAGGTGGGAGTTTTACTGCCCGCAAATAGGGGGATAAAAAAAGTCAGGAGGATTCTCCTGACTTTATATATATATTCTTTTATATCGCTATAGCTTTTATATTGATTTTGTCATATCGATAACGACACATCCGTTAATCTTTCCTACTTTCATGTAAAAGCCTCCTCGTTATCGTTACAAAAGTTCTTACAAGCACATCTTAATATACTTGAGCAAGAAATAACGATAATAAGTGGAAGATTTTACAATAAATGCAAATAAAAAAACCTTAGAAGAAAATCTTCTAAGGTTTTAAACAATTAGTTAATGTTGTTTTTTGCAACTGTTGCTAATTCAGCGAAAGCTTTTTCGTCATGAACAGCTAAGTCAGCAAGCATCTTGCGGTTAACTTCGATGCCAGCATTTTTTAAACCGTGCATTAAGCGGCTGTAAGAAAGACCATTCATACGAGCTGCTGCGTTGATACGTGTAATCCATAATTTACGGAAGTCACGTTTCTTTTGACGACGGTCACGGAATGCATACATTAGAGATTTCATAACCTGTTGGTTAGCAACCTTAAATAATGTACTCTTAGAACCGTAGTAACCTTTTGCTAATTTTATAACTTTTTTACGACGTTGACGAGTAACTGTACCACCTTTTACTCTTGGCATAATATTACCTCCTAGTTTGTTCTATATATCAGCCGAACTTATTTTAAGTTGTCAAGCATTTGACGAATGCGTTTGAAGTCACCAGCGCTAACTACACCAGCTTTACGTAGTTTACGTTTAGCTTTTGTAGATTTGTTAGCGAATAAATGGCTTGTGTAAGCGTGAGAACGCTTCAGTTTACCAGATCCAGTCTTTTTGAAACGCTTTGCAGCGCCGCGATGAGTTTTTTGTTTAGGCATAGGTATTTCCTCCTCTATCTATTACTTATCGTTTTTCGGTGCTAAAACTAAGAACATACTACGTCCTTCCATTTTAGGCTTAGATTCAATTGTACTAACTTCAGCACAAGCTTCTGAGAAGCGATCTAAAACACGTTGACCGATTTCTTTATGAGTAATGGCACGTCCTTTAAAGCGAATTGACGCTTTAACCTTGTCGCCTTTCTCTAAAAACTTGACAGCATTACGAAGTTTTGTGTTAAAGTCATGTTCATCAATTGTTGGACTTAAACGAACTTCTTTCATGCTAATTACTTTTTGATTTTTGCGCTGTTCTTTTTCTTTCTTCTGTTGCTCAAAGCGGAATTTACCGTAGTCCATAATGCGGCATACTGGTGGTTTCGCATTTGGAGCAACCAATACTAAATCAAGATTAAGACCTGCAGCTAAGTCTAAAGCGTCATTACGAGACTTGATTCCAAGTTGATCGCCGTTTGCGCCAACTAAGCGTACTTCACGTGCACGAATTTGCTCGTTAATCATCATATCCTTGCTAATAGTAAGCCACCTCCAAGGTTTTCTTAGAATACGTTTTGCAATTGTAGAACCCGAACAAAAAAAGTGCGGGCACACGGCACCCACACTTGTAATATCTTTAGTAAGAAATACATTTACCTGCTAACTGCGAATGCGTCCATCAGGTGAGAAGCGGGTGCTTCTACTTGTCAAAACCATATTCTATTATCCTTGATGAGTTTATCATAGGACATGACGTCTGTCAAGAAGACGCGATGTGTTTTACTAACAACAAGAAATATTGTAACAAACAACCAGCATACTTGCAATACTTTTTTATGATAAGTATTGTTTGGTTATTTTTTCTAGATTTTCTTTTTTATTATACATAAAAAAGCCGCGGTATACCGCGGCTCTTTCTTATCGTTTTCCTTCTACCTTAATCATGTCAACAAACGCATCTAATGCGATTGTTTCTGATTTTTGCTCACCATATTTACGTACGTTAACGCCATTTTCAGTAACTTCATTGTCACCTACTACAAGCATGTACGGAATCTTTTGCATTTGTGCTTCACGGATTTTGTAACCAATTTTCTCTTCACGAGTGTCTAATTCAACACGGATACCAGCACGTCGTAATTCATCTTGTACTTTCTTCGCATAGTCTAAATGTACTTGCGGAGAAACTGGAATTACTTGCGCCTGAACTGGAGCTAACCAAGTTGGGAATGCGCCTTTGTATTCTTCAATTAAGAAGGCTACGAAACGTTCCATAGTTGATACAACACCACGGTGAATTACAACTGGACGATGTTGTTTACCGTCTTCACCAACGTAAGTTAATTCAAAGCGTTCTGGAAGTAAGAAGTCTAATTGTACAGTTGAAAGTGTTTCGTCTTTTCCAAGAGCAGTACGAACTTGAACGTCAAGTTTCGGACCATAGAATGCCGCTTCACCTTCAGCTTCATAGTAATCAAGACCCATTTCATCCATAGCTTCTTTTAACATACCTTGTGCTTTTTCCCACATCTCATCATCAGCATAATACTTTTTAGTATCTGCTGGGTCACGATAAGATAGACGGAATGAATAGTTTTCTAAACCGAAATCTTTGTACACTTCTAACGTTAAGTTTACAACACGTTTTAATTCTTCTTTAATTTGATCTGGACGAACGAAAATGTGCGCATCATTTAAAGTCATTCCGCGTACACGTTGTAATCCAGATAATGCTCCAGACATTTCATAGCGGTGCATTGTTCCAAGTTCCGCAATACGGATTGGTAATTCACGGTAGCTGTGAATATCGTTTTTATAAACCATCATATGGTGAGGGCAGTTCATTGGACGAAGAACTAACTCTTCATTATCCATTTCCATTGATGGGAACATGCCATCACGGTAATGGTTCCAGTGACCAGAAGTTTCATAAAGTTCTCTACTTCCTAATACTGGAGTGTATACGTGATCATAGCCTAAGCTTGCTTCTTTATCAACGATGTAACGCTCGATAATACGGCGAATTGTTGCACCTTTTGGTAACCAAAGTGGTAAACCTTGTCCTACTTTTTGGCTATTAGTAAATAGTTTTAACTCTTTACCTAATTTACGGTGATCGCGCTCTTTCGCTTCTTCAAGCATACGTAAGTGCTCATCTAATTCTGCTTTCTTAACGAATCCAGTACCGTAAATACGTTGTAACATTTTATTATTGCTATCGCCGCGCCAGTAAGCACCAGCAACACTTAATAATTTAAACACTTTAATCTTCCCTGTAGATGGAAGGTGAACACCACGGCAAAGGTCGAAGAATTCGCCTTGCTCATAGATTGAAATAACTGCATCTTCTGGAAGATCGTTAATTAAATCTAATTTTAACTCATCGCCGATTTCTTCAAAGCGACGAAGTGCTTCTGCACGTGGTACTTCATGACGAACGATTTCTAAGTTTTCGTTCACGATTTTTTGCATTTCTTTTTCGATTTTCTTGAAGTCCTCAACTGTAATTGCTTCTTCCATATCAATATCGTAGTAGAAGCCATTTTCGATTACTGGACCAATGCCAAGCTCAAGCTTAACATCTTTATATAAACGTTTTAACGCTTGTGCTAAAAGGTGAGCTGTTGAGTGGCGTAAAATATATAAGCCATCTTCAGAATCTAATGTAATAATAGAAACTGCACCATCTTCTTCGATTGGTGTAACAAGATCAATCATCTCATCGTTTAATTTTCCAGCCACAGCTTTTTTCTTTAAGCCTGGGCTAATAGAAGCTGCGATTTCTTCAGTTGTTACTCCTTTTGGAAACTCCTTCACAGCTCCATCAGGGAAAGTAATTTTAACTACATCTGCCATCACTGGTCACTCCTCTTTTTTTTCAAAATAAAAAACACTCATCCCATAAAAAGGGACGAGTGTTGAATTCGTGGTTCCACCCTTGTTCCAATTAACCTTATTGTTAATTGCTCAAGTTCAACATAACGGTGTTGTCCGTTAGCAATTACTAGAAAAACGTTCACTGCTAAAGTTTAGAGGTGGTAAGTAATAATCCCGTACTAGGAAGCTCGCACCCTAAGGCTTCCCTCTCTGAAAATCGTAGATAACTACTCATGTCCTCATCATGACATTTCAATATATTTCATTTATGTAGGTAATTATATGCTCAAAAACTTAGAAAATCAAGGGCGTTACCTTTATTTTTTAAATTTTTCACATTGCGCTCAAACTCATGCAAACCATGTAATTGGACCCGTTCTTGAAATACATTTCGCAAAGTAACAATCATGTTATGATCTTGTTCTTTCGTATATAAATAAATCTTTTTCGGCGAAATAGAAAGAAGTGGTGCAATTACTTTCGTATCGATATATACATCCTGTTTCTTTAATAATTCTTCATCTATATATTGAACCAATTTCTCCTGTTTTAAACGCCTACCTTTATCATCATAGAAAATAAAACTTTCGTCAAAAATAAGATGTACACAGGACAAACGTGATTTCCGGCTACTTACTTGTTGGCGAAGTGTCTCAATAAATATTTGGTATTCCTGCTCCATCTTATACTCATCAATTGCAACTTCAGCAAGCTTAGTTACCATTTCCCTATATGTACGAAGACGAAAACGAACGTATGATGAAAACGAGAATGAGAGCGGATCACAAAGCCATTCATTCAAAGACGACGCAATATAAGATTCAAATTTTTGATGTGTTAAATCACTAGCTACTCCTTTTCTTCTTTCCTTTAAAATCTCATGTGCCATATGCAATATTTGATGACACTCTTCTTGTTCTTCATAAAAAAACTTTTCCTTTAAAATGGTATGAATCCATTCATTTTGTTTCACATTCATAATGAAATATAGTAATACTGGCAATAAAATCTTTTCAATATAATTTGATTCACATAATGGTATATGAATAACAACCTTTTGTTCGTTTAAATATACACTTGTTTCCTTATATAAGGATTCTGTTCTTTTCGTTAGTTGTCTGTATACGTACACAGCATCATTTTTTTCTTCGAAGCAAATTTCAATCACTTTTGTCCCCCCTTTTATCCCCGCTCTAAAGGATTGCATCTATACGTTACAAATCCTATAAGAGTCCGATCTATGGAAGTTCACTCTTAGTAGAAACCTATCTCCCATCGTTAGAACATCCACTCGATATGGCTTGCTAATTTTATATATATTAAGGGAGGGAGAAAAAAATGATACAAGCTACTCTGAAAAAATGATTAAAATAAAGTGAAGCTTTAATCAGTGGAGGTTTTGTCCATCCTCCACTGATTATTAGCCCGCACCAATCGGGCTTTTACGGGCAGCAGGGCTCCCACCTAACTTCTTTGCTTTACAGCCGAATTTTGAGGTGGGAGTCTTACTGCCCGCCAATAGCGGGATAAAAAAGAGCAAGCTTCTCAGCTCGCTCTTTACTTATTACGACGGTTCTTCCCACCAATTGGAATTGGCTTCGCTAAATATTTAATTCGTTCCATAATACGGGCCGCTTTCATCTCTTCTGCTTCACCGCGCTGTGTATACGTTAAATGATGTTCCAACTGTTTGAAATCAAAGTTAGATGTAAAGAACGTCGGTAAATTTTCCAACATACGGAATTGCAAGATTGCACCGAGTACATCATCACGTACAAAACTTGACATTGCTTCTGCCCCGATATCATCTAACATTAATACTTGTACACGTTTGACAGCATCAATCTTTCCGCTAATCGAATTATCTTGAATCGAACTTTTAATTTCACGTAAAAATTCAGGGAAGTATACGAGCATCGAACTAATTTTCTTTCGCGCAAGCTCATTTGCAATTGCCCCTAAAAGATACGTTTTCCCTACACCAAATTTACCGTACAAATATAAACCTTGTGCTTTTTTACCTGGTTCGTATGTGTTTAAAAATTCATTCGTTGCACCTATTGCATCAATACGTGCATCTAAATCTGAAGGGTCTAAATTTTCCATAGTTGCCTGCAAAATGTCAACTGGCATATATACACTTTGAACGAGTTTTTCATATTTTTTTCTCTCATCATATGCTACTTTTCTAATACAACGATCGTATTGAATATCAATCATCTTACCTTGAATGACGAGCTTCGGCTCATATCCTTGTAGCATATTTTTACATGACCCTAAATCTGGACAATCCGCACACCCTACACTTTGTCCAATATATTCATATAACTTCACAAGACTTCGTTCAATCATAGAAGTCGTTACTTCACCTTTATGTTCGTCTATAAATTCTTTCACACGAGGGTGCGCCATCACTTCTGCCTTTAAGACTTCATATCTATTTTTAAAGTTTTTATTTTCCATTAATTTCGTAAATGAATTTTGAATATGCTCCATTTTCTCACCTCAAAGAGCGTTCATTTTCTTTTATTAATCACGCTTATATTTTTTCAATACTTCTTCTAATCGTTTCCGTTCATCTTCTAACGTACTTGCATCTTTTTTCGCACTTACGTCATTTTTTACAGGTTCTTTCTCTTCTTCTTTCGACTCTTCCTTAAGCCAATCTGGTACCATTTCTTTTCGCACTGTTTTCTTCGCTGTACGACCTTTTTTCTTCGTCTCAGCCCACTCTTGATATTGACGATTCTCTTCTTTCGCTAGCGCCATCGCCTCGCCTACTGTACCGACCTTTTTTCGCGCCCAATGTCCAGCAATCTTCTCGACATACGTTTTAGCAAGCTTCATATCTGAGCGTAGCATAACGTAATAAATAAGTACATTCACAACCCCTGGCGTTAACTTTTGATTTATCATTACATCCTCAACGATTTGCAAGTCCGCTTTCGTCGCCTCTGCACCGCCTGAAATCTCTTTCAATAGTTGTTTTGGCGAGATTTCCTCTAACTGCTTCATTAGCATCTCTTCTTGCGTAGATGGCTCTTTCTCTTTCATTGTACGAGCAGCATGAGGTTGCACTCTTTCACTTAATACAGGTAACGCTTGGCCATTTTCGAATTGATACCAATCGCGTGCTCCCTTCCGAAGCCTTTCGATATCAATTGTTTGCACTTCTGTCACTGCGCCAAGAACGATATTTTGCATCGATAACACATCCACACCGTACACATAAGCGAGTGTAATAACACATTCTCTCACTTGATCTGTAATCGCCTTTTTAGGAACAAGCGCTGATAGTCCGTCTACAAATAAAGAGAAATCAAAGAAGTCGTTCCAAACTTTCGGAGCATCCCCATTCTCGTTACTTGGCATAATTGTCGTTTTCGGGATACGCAGTTCTTCTTGCGCATATTCAAACTGACCTGGGTTAAACGAATCAAATATATCGTTGAAGGAGCGCGTAACATTTTCATAAGAACCAAAATCGAATTCTTCTTCTAAGAAATATTGCTTTACTTGGTTGTATTTTGTCCGACTCAAGCGATTATATAAAAAGATACTTAAAACAATATCATCAAAAAACTGCTTCGGAGATAAAGGTGGTTGCAATTCATATATAAACATTCGAATATCTTTTTCTTTCTTAATATATACATTTAAAAGACCAATCGCTTCTAACTTTACTCGTTCCCCATATATTTCAGGAAGTTGCATTTGCATAGTCACCATAAGGGAGTGATGTGTATTCTCTTTTCCAAACACACGATCTTGCTCTAACTCTCCCCATAGTGTCATGTATAAGCTAAAAGCTCTACTACCTATTAACGGCTGATACAACATCGTTAATACTTTCCGGTCGTAATTATGTAACAACCCTTTCGCACTTACTTTATAACGATCAATCGGCAATAGCTCCATCCATGACTGTTTTTCCATTCTTGCTTTTCCTTTCTCTCATCCAATCTAACCTACATTTCACTCGTTCTATCTTTATTATATAATTTATTAGCGAAAAAGAGCTATTAGCTTCCGCTTCTAGCTCTCTTATCTCGTTTACTTACAGTATATAAAGAGATTCCTTCTACTCTCTCTCTTTTTGCAGTATATCTTTTAATTCTTCAATAAATACATTTAAATCTTTAAATTGACGATACACAGAAGCAAAACGTACGTAAGCAACATCATCAATATCACGAAGTTCTTCCATAACAATTTCACCAATCATATCACTTTTCACTTCTGATATACCTAAGTTACGAAGTTCACGCTCCACACTTTGTGTTACTTCCTCTAACTGCCTTAAAGATACAGGTCTTTTTTCACACGCTTTAATTAAACCGCGTAAAATTTTCTCTTTATTAAACTCTTCTCGTGTTCCTTCTTTTTTAACAACGATAAGAGGTGATTCTTCTACTCTTTCAAAGGTCGTAAAGCGACTTAAACAACTTTCACACTCTCTTCTTCTTCGAATAGAGCGCCCCTCGTCTACCGGACGCGAATCTAACACTCTTGTTCCATTATGAAAACAGGATGGACAACGCAATTCATTCACTCCTTTACACTATAATCTTTATTCTTTCGCTACTCACCTACATGTGAAAATATATATACAATATTATATAACTCATTCTTCTATAATGACCACTCTAAGTTATTACATATCATGATCCTATTTTATATAAACTAAAAAAGAGGTGCATTATACACCTCTTTACATTTTAAATCAATTATGTTCTTTTTTAAAGAGCTTTTGTTTCTCTCTGCTTAATTTCGAAGCTACCAGTGCCTCGAGGAAGCTCGATGCTCTCACGCGTTTTCGCGTTTAAACCTTCTGCAATATATTCTGCAGCAACATTTGGATCAATACGATCCCCACAAGTATAAACATCAATACTTGCGTAACCGTGCTCCGGAAAGCTATGAATTGTTAAATGTGATTCCGAGATAATTACTACTCCACTTACACCTTGTGGTGCAAATTTATGAAAAGCAACCTCACGTACTTCAGCACCAGCTCTTAGTGCTGCATCCACAAATAATTGTTCAATATACGGCATGTCATTAAGCTTGTCGAAATCGCAATCCCAAAGTTCAGCAATCACGTGACGACCCATCGTATCCATAGTATCCATTCTACAGTTCCCCCTTGTAAATTTATTCTAACTGTTCGAATTGAAAACTAATTTGCAATTTGGCTTGCTCCACTACCACGGGGGAAAGTTAGTCCAGAGAGGTCCTAACCCTTTAAGTAGTGACTACGTACCTCAGCTCTTAAGTTTACGAGTGTTAGTATACTTTGTTTATTTTCATTTTGCAACAACAGTTTTTTCGATTTTCTGTCATATTTTCCTCTTTACTTTTCCCTAAAAAAAATTAATGATTCACGAATACAGTAATCCCAACGTTTCGTGGTATGTCCACTATTTGAAAATATATTCATATAATTTTTTCCCTTTTCAGAAAAAAATAAAAAAAGAAGGCAAATATTTACTTGCCCTCTCTCTATTTCACTTAAATATGTTGCACATTTTCTTGTTTTGCTAATTCATCAACAACTAACGTTACAAGATCTACAACACGACGAGAGTAGCCCCACTCGTTATCATACCAAGCAAGCACTTTCACTTTACGATCACCCATTACTATTGTAGATAAACCATCAATAATAGCTGAGTGTGTATTTGTATTAAAGTCGATAGACACTAAAGGCTCTTCGCTGAATTCTACAATTCCTTTTAACGCACCGTTTGCAACAGTTTTGAATGCTTCATTAATATCTTCAACTGTTACATCACGTTTTACGTCTACTACTAAATCAACAAGAGACACGTTTGGTGTTGGTACACGAAGTGCCATACCATGAAGTTTTCCGTTTAAGTGTGGAAGAACTTTTGCTAGCGCTTTTGCAGCACCCGTCGTTGTTGGAATGATAGACTGTCCGCAAGCACGCGCTCTTCTTAAATCTTTATGTGGGTTATCAATATTTTTTTGGTCATTTGTATAAGCGTGAACAGTTGTCATTAAACCGTTTTCAATTCCGAACTGCTCATCTAACACCTTTACAACAGGCGCTAAACAGTTTGTTGTACAAGATGCATTTGAAATAACAGTATGTTTTGTAATATCTAATTGGTCTTCGTTCACACCAACTACGATTGTTACATCTTCATTTTTACCAGGTGCTGTTAAAATAACTTTTTTCGCTCCAGCTTCAACATGAAGAATTGCTTTTTCTTTCGAGTTAAATTTACCAGTTGCTTCAATTACAACTTCAACACCTAGATCTTTCCAAGGCAACTCCTTTGGATCGCGGTTGTTTAAAAGGCGAATCATTTTCCCATCAACTAGTAAGTGATCTTCAAATGCTTCCACTGTTCCGTCAAACTTTCCATGAACTGTATCATATTTAATTAAATGCGCTAACGTTTCTGATGGATAGCTTGCATTGATTGCTACAATTTTGAATGCGCTTTCTTTTATTGCTTGACGAAATACCATTCTCCCGATACGTCCAAATCCATTAATTGCCACACGAGTCATAATATGTTATCCCCCTTGAATGCGTTATACTATTTATCTCCAATCCCAATAATAGTATAACACAAAAAGGAGATATGTCACTAAGCATTTTCATTAATTTCACAATTTTTTAATCAATAATGTTCCATTCTTTCAAAATAGAAGCTAATTGTGTTTTCGTTCCAGTAATTGTGCCATCATTATAAATCACCTCATCTGCCTTCTTTACTTTTTCTTCTAATGGCATTTGAGATTGAATACGAGCCGTTGCTTCTTCTTCTGAAAAGTTATTTCGTTTCATTAAACGTTCCAATTGCGTATTCGGTGTGACTGCTACAACTAAAACACGATTAACGAGATTTGTTAATTTACTTTCAAACAAAAGAGGGATATCTAACACAACCGCTTGCATACCTTCTTTTATGTACATCTCCTTTTGTGAATTCATTTCTTCACGCACTGCAGGATGAACAATTTCGTTTAACTGCAATCGTTTTTCTTCATTATAAAAAACGACACTCCCAAGCTTTGGTCGATCAAGCTCTCCATCTTTTTGTAACACTTCCGTTCCGAACACCTCTACAATTTTGTTATATGCCGG
Organism: Bacillus sp. DB-2; assembly: GCF_003315125.1. NCBI lineage: Bacteria > Bacillati > Bacillota > Bacilli > Caryophanales > Bacillaceae > Bacillus > Bacillus sp. DB-2. The sequence goes on from NZ_QNRN01000001.1 coordinate 394,569, forward strand.
TTTTCCTCGTTCTACAACTTCTCGCGCAATAATATCTGCATCAATAACCGGTATACTCATTTCACGAAACATTTCTGATACCGTACTTTTTCCGCTTGCAATGCCTCCTGTTAATCCAATTACTACTGTCATAATAATCCTCCTCACAATATTAAAGGCGCGAAACTAATGTTCCACGCCCATACTTACATTTTCCAAATTCCAATAATAATGAGTAATACCCCAGGCAGGAATGTAAATTTTTGTAACCATTTCATATTTGATAAAATCGTACCGAGCTTCATTCCAATAAATAAAAATAAAGAACTCATAACCGCGACTAATGCCGCCATCATCGCGGGTGCATAACCTAATAAAGATGCACCAATTCCAGCACCAAACGAATCTATAGAAAGAGCGATACCGAGAAGTAGCGCTTCTCCTGCAGAGATAGTTCCTGATTTATCAAAATCCGCAACAGTCGGCTTCCGCAAAATTTGAATCACTAACCCTAGCGAAGCAATTTCTAGTTTCCAAACCTTCTCCTCTTGCTTCGGTTCTTCTTTTTTATCACTTCGAAAAAATTGATATAATACCCAAATACCTATTCCAATAAGAACAAATCCGCCGATACGCGTTGCGATAACAGGTGAAAATATTTTCGCGATCATATGTCCAATTCCCATGGAAACGAGCATTACAGCTGCTGAACAGATCCCGATAATTATAATTGATCTTAGTGGAATTCTTACGCTCCTTAACCCGTATGTTAGCCCTACACTACAGCTATCTAAGCTTAATGTAAAAGCTAATAAAATAAGAGATAAATAAAGGTACATCGGTAAGCTCCTCCCTTATACATAGCTCTGCTCTATGTATATGACAAATGCCTATCCGATGTTATCCCTTTTCTATGTTCTAGGTTGGCAAATTGGGCAGTAATGTGTTCCCCTTCCGCCAACAACTGTTTTTTCTAATAGCGTACCGCAAGTCACACACGGTTCTCCTTTTTTCCCATATACATTTAGAAGTTCCTGGAACGAACCAATTTGTCCTTGTGAATTAATATACGTTCTAATTGTACTTCCGCCTCGCTTAACAGCTTCACCCAGCGTTGTAACAATCGCCTCGTAAATTCTTTCTATTTCTTCTTCTGTTAAAGATGCAGCTTCTCGTTCTGGGTGAATTTGAGAACGGAATAACACTTCATCTACATATATATTTCCAAGCCCTACTAAAAGACGCTGATCTAATAATACGACTTTTATTTTTCGATTTGTTTTTTGCAATCTTTCTTGTAAATACTGCGGTGTTAATTCAGCATCAAATGGCTCCGGGCCTAAGTCAGCAAGAGGCATTTGATTCAACTCTTCACCTTTCTTAAAGAGATGCATCGTACCAAATTTTCTCACATCTTTATAATGTAATTCAGTTCCATCTGTAAATAAGAAACGGACGTGCGTATGTTTATCAATCGGCTCATCCTCTTGATGAAGTAAAAACTTACCTTCCATGCGCAAATGTGAAACAATGACATAATTCGTTACATATAAAAGCAAAAACTTTCCTCTTCGCTTTATATTTTCAATTGTCTCGCCTCTTAGCATTTCTTTAAAAATTTCTGCATCATCCGGTCGTTTTACTATTTTGGGATAAGTAATAACGACATCTTCAATCGTTTTTCCTGTTACAAGATTTTCAAGCGTCCGTCTAACGTTTTCAACCTCTGGTAATTCCGGCATTTCATCACGTCCTTATTTCGCATCGTACCAAGTTGGACCGTAAGAATAATCAACTTTCAATGGAACGGCTAGTTCAATTGCATGCTCCATTACTTCAGGTACAAGCTTCTCTAATTTTTCAATTTCTTCTTTTGGTGCTTCAAATATCAATTCATCGTGTACTTGCAGAAGAAGACGTGCTTGTAATCCTTCTTCTTCTAGACGATCTGCCATAATAATCATCGCTTTTTTAATAATATCAGCCGCACTACCTTGAATTGGTGTATTCATAGCTGTACGCTCAGCAAAGCTACGTAAATTGAAATTACGACTCGTAATTTCCGGAATATAACGGCGACGATTTAATAATGTAACCACATATCCTTTTTGTTTCGCGTCTTTTACGATTTCATCCATGTATTCTTGTACACCAGGGAAACTTTCTAAATACTTTTCAATAAATTCCGCTGCTGCTTTTCTTGTAATTCCTAAGTTTTGCGAAAGACCATAATCACTAATACCATACACAATTCCGAAGTTAACAGCTTTTGCTTGTCGTCTCATGTTAGATGTTACTTCATCTTTCCCAACACCAAATACATCCATAGCTGTTTTCGTATGAATATCCATGTCATGTTGGAACGCTTCAACTAATCCTGGATCATTTGCAATATGAGCAAGCACACGAAGTTCGATTTGTGAATAATCAGCCGCGTACATGATCCATCCTTCTTCTGATGGAACGAATGCCTGACGAATCTTTCTTCCTTCTTCTAATCGAATCGGGATATTTTGTAAGTTCGGGTCTGTTGAACTTAATCGACCTGTTTGCGTTAATACTTGATTAAAACGAGTATGGATTTTAGATGAATCTTCATGTACAACTTTCAATAAACCTTCAATGTAAGTTGAATTTAGCTTTCCTAATTGACGGTAATGTAAAATATTCGGAATAATTTCATGACGATCCATAAGTTTATCTAATACATCCGCCGATGTAGAATAACCTGTTTTCGTCTTTTTAATAACTGGTAAGTTTAAATTCTCAAACAGAATAACCCCAAGTTGCTTCGGTGAATTAATATTAAATTCTGTTCCCGCAAGCTTATAAATTTCCTGTTCCATTTCCTTTAATCTACCTGCAAGTTCTTCTCCCATATTACGAAGACGCTCCGTATCAACTTTTACACCTTTCACTTCCATATCAGCTAATACACGTGCAAGTGGTAATTCTAATTCCGTAAATAATTCATATTGCTCGTTCTTTTTTAATTCTTCTAAGAACGTTTGCTTTACATCATATAATACATGCACTTTACGAGCTACATGCTCCGCTACTACCTCTAGCTCCGGAACAGCACGCTTCGCACCTTTTCCGTAAACTTCTTCATCCGATTTTACGGCATGCGTTTCTTTCATTTTCGCTACAGTACGGAAATCTTTATCCGTATCAGCTGGATCAAGTAAATAAGCAGCGATTAATAAATCAAAGTCAATCTCTTGAATATCTACACCTTTCCACTTGAGAGCAACGATAGCACGCTTCGCATCAAATGTATGTTTTCTCATTTCTCCATTTGCAAGCCACTCTTTAAAAGCATCCGATTTAAGAGCAACATCGGCCGGAATGAAGTAACAACCATTTTCATTTTGAATACCAAAACCTTGAATATCGGCTTTATGATAATTATCTTCTTGCACTTCAACAATAAGCGCACTATCTTGCTGAAGCATTTCTTCTGTAACTTCTTCTACAATATCAAATGTAATATCATCTAATTCAGCTGGAGCCGTTTCCTCCGGCGTAACACCTAACTTATTTAAAAGGGATGTAAATCCTAAATTCTCGAACATTGGAATCAAATCGCTTGGTTCATACCCTTTATATTCCATATCATCTACATGCACAGTAATCGGTGCGTCTGTAATAATAGTCGCAAGTTCTTTACTCATAAGAGCTTGTTCTTTATTCGCTTCTAACTTTTCTTTTAATTTCTTTCCACTCACTTGATCTAAGTTTTCATATACTGCTTCTACCGTTTCAAATTGCGTTAATAATTTAATGGCGGTCTTCTCACCAACACCTGGTACACCTGGAATGTTATCCGATTGGTCTCCCATTAAACCTTTCATATCGATAATTTGCTTTGGTGATAAGCTATATTTCTCAAATAAAGCTTCTTTCGTATATTCATCTACTTCCGTAATCCCTTTGCGAGGAATACATACGAGTGTATTATCTGAAACAAGTTGCAGTAAATCTTTATCTCCTGAAATAACTTTAACATGAAACCCTTGCTCACTCGCTTCTTTCGCTAACGTTCCCATAATGTCATCCGCTTCATAATTTTCCAGCTCATAACGCGGTACATTGAATGCATCAAGCACCTCACGAATAAACGGGAATTGCTCTGATAACTCAGGTGGAGTCTTTTGACGCCCTCCCTTGTAATCACTATACGTTTTATGACGGAATGTTGTTTTCCCCGCATCAAACGCCACAAGCATATGCGTCGGTTTTTCTTCCTCTAGTATCCTCATTAACATCATTGTAAAACCATAAATTGCGTTCGTATGTATACCTTTGTCGTTATTTAAAAGCGGTAGTGCAAAGAAAGCACGATACGCGATATTATTACCATCTACTAATACGACTTTTTTTTCCAAACTACAAACCTCCCCATACATATTTGAAACGATTTTTCCCACAGAAAAAAACCGTTCCTGTCCTCTCTCTATATTAACATGACTAATAGAGAGAAGAAAAATAACGGTTTTTTTCTATCATATATAAACAGACTTACATTGGCATAAAGGGAAGTGACGAGAATAGCATAACTACTCTCGTCCAAAATTACTCCTTGGATGAAGGGGTTTTCATATATTATATTAACAGAGCTTTATTAATATTTAATTAAGCCATTGTTAATATATTGTAAATATCCTTCATCCTATTTTTCAGTAGCTGATTTTGGTAAAACAACTGTAAATGTTGTTCCTTCCCCAACCTCACTATCCACCGTAATCGTACCTTGGTGCGCTTCAACTAAATGTTTTACAATTGATAAACCAAGACCCGTTCCACCCGTATTTCTACTTCTTGCTTTATCCACTCGGTAAAAGCGTTCAAAAATACGTGGAATTTCCTCTTTACTAATACCAATTCCAGTATCAGATACTTTTATATAAGCATTATATTTATCTTCTGCCAATTCAACAGAAACAACGCCTCCAGCCGGTGTATATACAATCGCGTTATTAATTAAATTAATAAAGATTTGTTTCAAGCGGCCTGGATCTCCAATAACGGAAACTCGTTTCAATCCATTCACTTGTAAAGAGATTTCTTTTTCACCCGCTTTATTATCAAGCACCATGTGAATGTCTTCAAGAATCCCCTTCATATCAACCGTACCCATATTTAATCTAAACCCTTGCTGCTCGATTTTTGACAAATCTAATAAATCTTCAATTAATCCTTGCATGCGCTCACTTTCTTTTAAAATGATATGTAAGAAATGTTCGCAGAATTTTTTATTATCCATCGCTCCGTCCAAGAGTGTTTCTGAAAAACCTTTAATAGAAGTAATCGGTGTCTTTAGTTCATGAGAAACATTCGCTAAAAAGTCTTTTCTTATTTGTTCTAATTTCTTCAGCTCAGTAATGTCATGGAATACGAGAACAATCCCTTTCCACTCATGGTTCGTCCCAATAATTGGCGCTCCATATACTTCGAAATGCTTTCGCTCAATACTAAGTGGCAATAACATTTGTTTACGCACTTTCACTTCTGTCATAAAAATTTCTTCCACAAGCTCAATAATTTCCGTATGGTGAAATGATTCATAATATAAACGGTCTAAATATTCTTCATCTGTTACGTGGAAAGTCTCCTTATAAGAACGGTTTACAAGGTTTATATAACCACGGCTATCAATTAAAATCATTCCACTTCCCATATTTTCAATTAATGTGTGCAAACGATCTTGTTGCATTTCTTGTTCGAGTGTCATCTCTTGTAAATTACGAGCTAAAATATTAATTGCTTTACTCAGCATTCCTGTTTCATCCGAATGACTTTCATATGCACGCGCTTTATAATTACCCTTCGCTAATTCAATCGCAACTTTCGTAACTGATTCAATCGGCCTAATATATTGTCCTGTAATTTTGACACCTAGGAATACAACTACAAGACAAGCAATGACAAATCCGATAATTAATAATCCCCACGTTTTTTGGTGAACGTCCCTCAAAGTATCAATTGTACTTTTCACCAAAATGTATCCTTGTTTCCCTTCTACATCCTGGACGAACACAGCATGATAAAATTCATTCTTTTGATCTGTTTCTTTCGTAATGACTTTATTTTCTTTCTTTGCTGTTTCGGAAGAAAGTTCTTTAATCATCTCTTGACTAAATGCAGATGGTTGCCCTCCGCTATATTGAACTTTCTTTTTTTCATCAACAAATATAATAGAAGCTGGTATTTTTTCTTCTAACTTTTCAAATACATAAGGCTTTTTTAAAACAGCATCAAACCCCTGCTCTTCTGCTAATACCGCAACATACTGTGTCTCTTTTATCATTCTCTCTTTAGCATGATCTATATAGTAGTTTTCAAATACAGTTTCTAATAATACACCTAGTCCAACTAAAATAAAAACGATAAGAGAAACAAATGTAAAAAGAAGCCTGGAACGAAACTTATTCATCCACTTTTGGCTCCTCTAATTTATAACCTAAACCACGTATCGTTTTAATGTACGTCGGTTTTTTCGTATTTTGTTCAATTTTATCGCGCAAATGGCTAATATGGACATCAACAATTCTTGTATCACCGGCAAAATCATAATTCCATACAGCACTTAATAATTGGTCACGAGTTAATACACGACTTTTATTTTTCGCAAGATAAACAAGTAACTCAAATTCTTTCGGTGTTAATTCCAGTTTCCTTCCTTGGAAGTACGCTTCATAAAACTCCGGTAAAATTTTAAGCTCTGCAATTTTGATGCTCTCTTCATCTGGCGATTCTGAAACTTGTTCTTCCTGCTGTAATTTCGTACGGCGCAAAATCGCCTTCACACGAGCAACAACTTCCCTTGGACTAAATGGCTTCGTCATATAATCATCAGCCCCAAGCTCAAGACCTAGCACCTTATCAAATTCATCATCTTTTGCTGTTAACATTAAAATCGGCGTCATAATACGCTGCAATCGTAATTCTTTACAAACTTCCATACCATCCATTTTTGGAAGCATTAAATCTAATATAATTAAATCTGGGCGTTCTGTAGTCGCTTTTTGAAGCGCCATTTCTCCATCCATTGCTGTAATAACTTCAAACCCAGCTTGTTGTAAATTAAATTCAATTAAAGTTAAGATAAATTCCTCATCATCAACTACTAAAATACGATTGTTCATTCTTTTCCTCCAAGTTATAGACTTGAAACCTTCTTCATCCTAGTATTTTCCCCGTTATTCTCATCATACTAGAAAACAAGGTCTCCCTCAATATAATTGTCTATTCATGGAGCTCGTTTGTACTAGAGTTTCGGAAAATAAAAGCAATCGTAACTTCATTCCCTCTATCCGGTCGCTATCCAAACTTTATAGATGAATCTATCTTTTTTAAACTCTTCTTCCGTATGAACTATAAACTCTCGATTTTGCGCTAGGAAAAACGAAAGAGCATACGCTATTTTATAATCTGGTGTTTCATATCCATCAAATACTTTCCCGTACATTTCATTCGCGATTGAATCGGCCCATACTTCAGCTTCTCTTATCGTTTCAAAAATAATGTCTTCCCTCTCCCATTTCACAGTTATATCACCCTTTCCAAACAAAAAGTAGCGCTAGCATACCCTTAATAAGAATATGACTAACGCTACTTTTATATCATTCTAACTTTCATTTTTTAAAAGTTATCTAATGCTTTTTCCATAATGGAAACAGATTTAAAAGGTGGTGTTACTGTTAATGAACCTTTTACAACAGTTTCTCCTTTTTCATCATGAGCAAATACAAGCATATCAATTGTATGTTCCTCCTCTGAAACAGCCACAACTTCAAAGTGGATTTGTAACGTTTCATAATGGTGAACATGTTTCACGAACGTAAGGTCCTTCCTAGTAATATGACTACCTGGACCTGGTAAATATTTCGTAACCGCCGTTGTAATCAGTCCTGTTAGCATAATGCTTGGGACAATCGGCTTTTCATACGGAGTTTGGGATGCGTAATCATGCTGAATATATAATGGATTGGCATCATTCGTTAACCCTAAGTACAATAACAAATCTTTATCCTCAATTTTTTCAGTGATAGATAATTTCTCTCCTACTGTAATTTCATCCATTCTACGACCAATTTGAACTTTTTTCTTTAACATGTTACAACCCCCTCCGATTTTTTCACCTTATTATCCTACTAAAAGCGATACCTTATCCGAAATTTACTGTGATGAGGGCAATGTATAGTATAAGTCTATAGTTTCATTATAGGATACACCAAATGATAGCGTTTTCATATTATTTCAAAAAAACATTTCAATATATAGTAGAAAAAGATTCGGGGCCCCGAATCTTTTTCCACTTATATTTAATTTTAAACAAGAACTTTCATAACGTTACGTACAGATTCTACAGAGCGATCTAACGCTTCTTTCTCATCTGCAAGAAGTTCTAATTCAATAATTTTTTCAATTCCGTTACCACCTAGAATTACTGGTACCCCTAAGTAAAGGTCACTATAACCATATTCACCTTCAAGGTACGCAATAGCCGGTAATACACGGCGTTGATCTTTTAAGATTGCTTCTGTCATTTCAACTAAAGAAGCAGCTGGTGCGTAATATGCACTACCGTTTCCTAATAAGCCTACAATCTCACCGCCACCTTTACGTGTACGTTCTACGATTGCTTCTAAACGCTCTTTTGGAATTAATGTTTCTAACGGAATGCCACCTGCATAGGAATAGCGTACAAGAGGTACCATATCGTCACCATGTCCACCAAGAACAAATCCTGTAATGTCTTTCACAGAAAGGTTTAACTCTTGTGAAATAAATGTACGGAAACGAGCTGTATCTAATACGCCCGATTGACCGATAACGCGCTCTTTCGGGAATCCTGCTTCTTTAAATACAGAATATGTCATTGCATCAACTGGATTTGTTAATACAAGAATAATCGCATTTGGTGAATGTTTTGCAATGTCGCGCGTAATACTTTTCATAATTTTAGAGTTTGTTGCTACTAAGTCATCACGGCTCATACCAGGCTTACGCGCAATACCTGCTGTAATAACGACAACGTCAGAATCAGCAGTATCTGCGTAATCAGATGTACCAATAATGTTAGCATCAAAACCTTGTACTGGGCTCGCTTCTAACATATCTAACGCTTTCCCTTTTGTTGGATTTTCCAGCTGTGGAATGTCCACTAATACAACATCTGCAAGTTCTTTTTGTGCTAATAAGAATGCTGTTGTTGCTCCTGTAAATCCTGCACCGATGACTGAAACTTTCTTGCGTTTGATTGTCATAATTTACCCCCCGCTTTAATTATGCGTTTTTGATTATCGCTACATCCATGTTTTTAATAAGTTCATTAGCGAACTCAGAACATTTCACTTCTGTTGCACCTTCCATTAAGCGTGCGAAATCATAAGTTACTACTTTTGATTCAATTGTTTTCTCAACTGAATCAGTTACTAAATTCGCAGCTTCGTTCCATCCTAAGTGCTCTAATAATAATACACCAGAAAGAAGAACTGAAGATGGGTTTACTTTATCTAAACCTGCATATTTTGGAGCTGTACCATGTGTAGCTTCAAAGATAGCATGTCCAGTCACATAGTTAATGTTTGCACCAGGTGCAATACCAATTCCACCTACTTGTGCAGCAAGTGCATCAGAGATGTAGTCTCCGTTTAAGTTCATTGTTGCAACAACATCAAACTCACGTGGACGAGTTAAAATTTGTTGTAAGAAGATATCTGCAATAGAATCTTTTACGATAATTTTCCCAGCCACTTCTGCGTCTGCCATCGCTTTATTCGCTGCATCTTTTCCATCTTTTTCAACAATGCGATCATATTCAGCCCAAGTAAATACTTTGTCGCCGAATTCTTGTTCCGCTACTTCGTAACCCCAGTTTTTGAAAGCACCTTCTGTAAATTTCATAATGTTTCCTTTATGAACTAATGTAACAGAAGAGCGTTTTTCGTTAATTGCATATTGAATTGCAGCGCGAACAAGACGCTTTGTCCCTTCCTCTGAAATTGGTTTAATACCAATCCCTGATGTTTCTGGGAAGCGGATTTTATTAACACCCATTGCTTCTTTTAAGAAAGCAAGAACTTTTTCTGCTTCTGGAGAACCTTGTGCATATTCAATTCCAGCGTAAATGTCTTCTGTATTTTCACGGAAAATAACCATATCAGTATCTTCCGGACGTTTTACAGGTGAAGGAACACCTTCAAAATAACGAACTGGACGTAGACATACATATAAATCTAATTCTTGACGAAGCGCTACGTTTAGAGAACGAATACCACCGCCAACTGGAGTTGTAAGTGGACCTTTAATTGCGATTAAATATTCACGAATTAAATTTAAAGTCTCTTCTGGTAACCACTCGCCTGTTTGGTTGAATGCTTTTTCCCCTGCAAGCACTTCTTTCCAAACGATTTTCTTCTCACCATCATAAGCTTTTTCAACTGCTGCTTCTATTACGCGAGATGCTGCAGCCCAAATATCAGGACCAATTCCATCTCCTTCGATAAATGGAATAATCGGATTGTTTGGTACATTCATAACACCATTAGTTACAGTAATTTTTTCACCTGTTGTCAATGTGATAACCCCCATGTTTGAAATTTCATATGTATGAAACTGAGGGAATAACCCCTCAGTTCAAACCGTTAGTCAAATTTAAATATTCTAATCATTACATCTTCCCAAAAAAATCAGACTTTTGAAAGCGTATTTTCACTATCAAAATAGTGTTTTTCGCTTATCGTTGCGCTAGCGGAACGTACACTTGATGTGTCGGTCCATCATAATCAGCACGCGGACGGATTAAACGGTTGTTTTCATATTGTTCTAGAATATGAGCTAACCAGCCTGACATACGGCTAATTGCAAAGATAGGTGTAAATAAGTCATGGTCAATTCCTAAACAATGGTATACAGAAGCTGAATAGAAATCAACATTTGGTGGAAGACCTTTTTCTTTTGTTACAATGTCTTCAATTTTGATAGACATATTATACCATTTGTCTTCTCCTAAAAGCACGCATAATCTCTTAGACATTTCGCGTAAGTGTTTCGCGCGTGGATCACCATGCTCATATACGCGATGACCAAATCCCATAATTTTCACTTTATTTTGAAGAGCATTATGAATATATGATTCTACATTTTCTTCTTCGCCAATTTCAGTTAACATCTTCATTACATTTTCATTTGCCCCGCCGTGAAGAGGACCTTTTAATGCACCGATTGCTGCTGTAATACCAGAATACACATCTGAAAGTGTAGCTACGCAAACACGTGCAGTAAATGTAGAAGCGTTTAACTCATGATCGGCATGAAGTACAAGCGCCTTATCAAAAGCCTCAATTTCAACTTCATTTGGCTCACGATCATTTAACATGTACAAGAAGTTTGCAGCTAATGATAGATCTTTTCTTGGCTCAACAACATCTAAACCTTTGCGAATTCTTGCATAAGCCGCAATTAAAGTTCCGACTTGAGCCTGTAATTTAACCGCTTTCAAATAATTAGACTTTTCATCCATTATTTCAGCGCTCTCATCATATAATGATAGCATGGAAATCGCAGTTCGTAAAACCGACATTGGGTGCGCGATTTTTAAATCTACTTGTTTCAAATATGTTAAAATCTCACCTGGTACTTTATAGTATTCAGATACTGTTCCACTAAATTCCGCTAGTTCTTTTTCGTTAGGAAGCTTGCGGTGCCATAATAAGTACACTACTTCTTCGAACGTAGCATTCTCAGCTAAATCATCAATATTATACCCAACATAAGTTAATGTATCATCAATAATAGAGCTCACAGATGATGTTGTTGCTACTACCCCTTCTAAACCTCGAATAACAGTCATGACATTCTCTCCTTTTCCTGAAAATTCTCCCAACCTTGCTCCTTATATCTATTTGCTCCCCTTATAAATTATGAACGCTCGTTCACTCTTTAGGCAAGCAAAATGCACGTTCATGCAAATTTATTGCGATGTTCCCCTCTTATTGTCCATTGCTTACATGGAAAGCATGAGCGTGAATGTCTCCCCGAATCCTCACGCTCAGAACAACAAGTTAGTGAGGAAAATGAATTCCGAAGAGTTTATGATAAAAACAACATAAAACAATATCATTATAAAATTGTTTTATGTTGTTTTTATTTTATCTGGTGTAAATTCTCTGCTGTTATGTAACTTTTCAAAGTTTCTAATCCTATTATAAACAATTATCTGACTTTTGTGAACAGAAAGAATTCAAAAATTTTATATTACTATAAAATTCCTCATTTAAACATCTGTATAATACTCATAACTGCATAGGCAATTCCAGCCCCAATTAATGGACCTACAGCAACTCCATTAAATAAAGCTACAGCTATAATTGTCCCAAAAACAAGTGCGGTTGTAATATGTGGGTCCGTCGTCAATAATTGTACGCCGCCTTTCGCTAACAAAGCGACCGCCACACCTGAGGCTAAAGCAATCCATGCATAATACGATTTCGCTGCTTCTCCGAGTTGTTTAAAGCCTATTTCCCCTGTCGCAATCGGTACGAGCACCGCTATTGTAATGACTGTTACACCAAGGTTAATCCCTTTCGTTTGTAGATAAGGAAAGACTTTATCTCCTAAAAACGTAAACTTCAATAAAAATAACACTCCAACAGCTACAGTAAGCGATTGGTTTTTAGCAATTAGTCCTATAATAAGTAGTATGAATAAAAATAACGTTGACTGACTAATCATGATTACACTTCCTTTCTGAAAATAATGAACTCACTTCCAAACAAAAATACCTTTAAACCTATCGTTATACATGCTATATCGATGTATATGCAACAATAACCACTTCATTTTTTTCATATTTTAAAATGACAAACTGAAACTCTAACCATCAAAAATTTAAGCATGTATACATTTTTAAAAACGGTCGTCTCTCCTTTCTTTTCTATTAAGAAACAGGTAAAATAAAAAGAAGAGAAAATGAAGTTTTTACCATATAGTAGAAGCATCAACACCAAGCTTTTCCGGTCACTCATATACTGAAAAAGCAGGAAAAATCCATCATTCCACTATAACATAAAGTGAAACTTTGATCAGTGAATCTCACTAGTTATAAGTTGAACGAATTAGGATAATCCAAATTGGAATGGGAGGTATACATCTTTGAACCGAAACTTACTATATATGATATTACGACTCATATTTGTCATTGTAGCAACGGTAGTTGGGTTCTATGCATTGCTGTACATGTCAGGCCTTATCTACCCTTTTATTATCGCTTTTGCATTCGCTTATTTGATTAATCCTGTCGTCAATTTCCTTAATCAAAAACTACAATTCCCTCGCGCATTAGCGGTACTCGTTAGCTTAATTCTCGTATTCGGAGCTATCGTTGGACTTGTTACATACCTTGTAACTGAAGCAATATCTGCCACAACGTACTTACTACAAATTGTTACAGTAAAGTTTCCAGATATCGTTGCATTCGCCCAACAATTTGCACTTAACCATATTATGCCTCTCTATGATGATTTAATCTCTAAATTTAATCATCTCGGAGAACCACAGCGATACACTATTACACAAAACATTCAAAACTTAGGCACCGAAGCAACGACACAAATGAAAGAACTTTTAACCGCCATTATAAGTGGGTTAACAAATTTCATTAGTGCATTACCAACAACTTTAACTGTCCTTGTCTTCGTCTTATTAGCCACCTTCTTCATTAGTTACGATTGGCACCGTCTTGCTCATAAAGTAAGAAAACTTCTACCTAATCGTGTGCATGGATACGGAAAAACTATTTTTGTCGATTTAAGAAAAGCTTTGTTTGGTTTTGTTAAAGCGCAACTTACACTCGTATCTATGACAACTATCATTGTACTAATCGGCCTTTTAATATTACGCGTGCCATACGCAATTACTATCGCGATTATTACAGGGGTTGTAGATTTACTCCCGTATTTAGGAACTGGAGCCGTCTTCGTTCCTTGGGTTATATACGTATTTTTCACAGGCGATACTGCATTCGCCATCGGTCTTCTCATCCTATACATCGTCGTGATTGTCCAAAGACAAATCATGGAGCCAAAAGTACTTTCATCTAATATTGGACTAGATCCATTAGCGACACTCATCGCTCTATTTGTCGGCTTTAAGCTCTTTGGTTTTTTAGGATTAATCATCGGTCCAGTCATATTAGTACTACTTAATACATTACACAAAGCTCATGTATTCCACGACTTATGGAAATTCATTAAGGGTTCACCATCAAAATAATATTTCCTAATTCATACACAATAAAAAATCAACTGTAATCAGTGGGAAATTCCCACTGATTATTCACTGTACTTTTTTGTACTACCTACATCTATAAGAGAATTTCCTAAAAAAGGATAATCCTCTTATTTTTTTGCATGGAAACGCATATTTTAGGGGAAAAATACATTTTTATTCTATATATTTCATAATTATTACTTACATTTATTACTTTTTATGTAAATGAATAAATATACAAAATAAGGCAGGTGAACCCTTTAATCAGTAATTTTTCTTCTCCTGTCTAACTTCTGCTCACTAGTCGAATCTTATTACAAGCAAAAAACATCATCCTAATGTAACACTTTTCATTCACAAGAACCCTCTGCATCCTATCGCTTAATAACTAACAAAAATCCAACCCGAGCAGGAAGCTAACAATTGACTATAAATAGCAAATAAAAAAATAACGCGTAGATCGCTATAATCTACGCGTTATTTCTGAACAATAATAGTAGTTCTCTTTCTAAATTTCCAATCAATCCACTTCATAACAGCCGGCTTCAATAAAGCCCTCGTTATAGGAACAACAAAGATAAAACCTATTATATCCGTCACATATCCAGGCAGTACTAAAAGAATACCTCCTACGAATATAAAAATACCATCTAGAACCGCATCACCCGGCATTTCTCCTCTATTTAACCTAAATTGAATCTCTCTAAGTACTTTAAACCCTTGTCGTTTCGCCAAATATACACCCACAATACCCGTAAATACAATCATAGCGAACGTAGACCATAAACCTATTACATGACTCGACCCTATTAACACCGTAATCTCAATCGCCGGCACTAAAATAAGTAAGAACAGTAACCACTTCATAGCTCGCACTCCTTCACATTTCATTTAAAAGGTTTGAAAGTATCACCCTTGCAAAACCCCTTATAAGCCCCTTAAAACGCCCATACAAGCTTCATAAAGGACAAATAACCCTCTTCCACTAAACGTTATAATAAACGTTTTTCAAAGCGATTTCAGGTATTTAAAGCTATCTCTATCCTTTTTTGTGTAAAAAAAAGAGAAGGACTCCGATCCTTCTCTCCGTATTACTTCTTATAGCACTTCCGCATGTCCATTATAAACAATTCCGCGTGCTGCATCAACTGTTACTTCTTGGCCATTTTTTAAAGTTGTTGTTACGCCGTTTACACCAACGATAACAGGAATACCGATTGATACACCTACAACAGCTGCATGGCTTGTTAGACCGCCTTCTTCTACAACTAGAGCAGCAGCTTTTTCAATTGCAGGAATCATATCTTTATCTGTGCTTGTTGTAACAAGGATATCACCTTTGTTTACGTTCGCTACAGCTTCAGCAGCTGTTTTCGCTACAACTACTTTACCTTTTGCAGATTTACGACCGATCCCTTGCCCTTTAGCAACTTTTTCACCAACAACGTGGATTTTCATTAAGTTTGTTGTACCAGTTTCAGCAACTGGAACACCAGCAGTGATTACTACAGTATCTCCAAGTCCGATTAGACCCGCATCCATACCTGTTTGAATTGCTGTATCTAACATTTCGTCAGTAGAAGCTGCACGTTTCTCAGACATAAATGCTTGAACACCCCAAACAAGTGCAAGACGACGTCCTACTTGCTCGTCAGATGTTACAGCTACGATTGGAGATTTCGGACGGTATTTAGAGATCATTTTCGCAGTATGTCCACTTTCTGTTGGAGCTACGATTGCAGCTACATCAAGAGCAAGTGCTGTATGCGCAACAGATTGGCTAATTGCATCTGTAATTGTTGGAGTGAACTCTTTAATACGTTTTTTGAACATATCTTCGTATTGTAATGATTTTTCAACACGTACTGCAATGTTCGCCATCATTGTTACTGATTCTACTGGGTATTGACCCGCTGCAGTTTCACCAGAAAGCATGATTGCATCTGTGCCATCGAAGATTGCGTTTGCTACGTCACTTGCTTCCGCACGAGTTGGACGTGGGTTACGTTGCATAGAATCTAACATTTGTGTTGCAGTAATAACTGGTTTGCCTAATACGTTACATTTTTTGATTAGACGTTTTTGTACTAACGGTACTTCTTCTGGTGGAATTTCTACACCCATATCACCACGAGCAACCATTAAACCGTCAGAAACTTCTAAGATTGAATCGATGTTGTCGATACCTTCTTGGTTTTCGATTTTCGGTATAATTTGGATGTATTGAGCGTTATGCCCTTCTAATAATTCACGAATTTCTAATACGTCAGATGCTTTACGTACGAAAGATGCTGCGATGAAATCAACTTTTTGCTCGATACCGAAAACGATATCTTGCACGTCTTTTTCAGTGATACCAGGAAGCTTAATGCTTACGTTTGGTACGTTAACACCTTTTTTATTTTTTACAGTTCCGCTGTTTAATACTTTTGTACGGATGTTTCCGTCAGCTTTCTCGATTACTTCTAGTTCGATAAGACCGTCATCGATTAGAATACGAGAACCTGGATCAACATCATCATAAAGACCAGCATAAGATACAGAGAACTTCTCTGCAGTTCCTAATACTTGTTCAGTAGAAAGAATTACTTCTGCACCTGTTACAAGCTCAGCTTGTCCGTCTACGAAGTCATGTGTACGGATTTCTGGACCTTTTGTATCAAGTAAGATACCAACTGTTTTACCAGTTTTCTTTGAAGCTTCACGAATATTTTTAATACGAGCTCCATGCTCTTCATGGCTACCATGAGAGAAGTTTAAACGAGCAACGTTCATACCCGCTTCCATTAATTGCTCTAATTTCTCAATACTTTCACTAGCAGGACCTATAGTACATACAATTTTAGTTTTACGCATATTGCACCTCCGAAAATTATGAAACCGTTCCCAAATACAAGGCATTAAGCCGATTAGATAGATAATTCTTTAGATAATTGATACATATCTTTATCGATTGTATGCTTTTGAGCTAACGCTTCGATAATGTCATGATCAACAAGTTTATTATTTTGAATACCAACACAACGTCCGCCATTACCAGCAATTAATAATTCAACTGCTCTTGCGCCAAGACGACTAGCTAATACACGGTCTTGTGCACTTGGTGATCCACCACGTTGTACGTGACCTAATACAGTTACACGAGTATCAAAGCTTGTTGCTTCTTCAATGTGCTTACCGATGTCAATTGCACTTCCAACACCTTCAGCTACAACGATAATACTGTGCTTTTTACCACGTTCACTACCGCGTTTTAGACGAGCGATAACATCATCCATGTCATACTTCTCTTCTGGAATTAAGATAGTTTCTGCACCATCAGCTAAACCAGCCCATAATGCGATATCTCCAGCGTGACGTCCCATTACTTCGATAACATATGTACGTTCATGAGATGTAGCTGTATCACGGATTTTATCAATTGCATCAATAACAGTATTTAAAGCTGTATCGAAACCAATTGTGAAGTCTGTTCCAGGGATATCATTGTCGATTGTACCTGGTACACCTACACATGGGAATCCTTGCTCAGTTAATTTTTTTGCGCCTTGGTACGAACCATCTCCACCAATAACGACAAGTCCTTCAATACCATGTTTCTTTAATTGCTCGATTCCTTTTAGTCGTACTTCTGGGTCTTTAAACTCAGGACATCTTGCTGTATATAATTTTGTACCACCACGGTGGATAATATCGCCAACAGAACCAAGTTCTAATTTTTCAATATGACCAGAAATTAAACCAGCGTATCCATGGTAAATACCATATACTTCAATATCATGGAAAATCGCTTTACGAACAACTGCACGAATGGCAGCATTCATACCAGGTGAATCTCCACCACTTGTTAATACACCAATACGTTTCATTTGTACTCACCTCATAAAGATTATTTGCCTTATAATAAAATAACACGAAAAAATACAAAAACACAATGGAGAAGATGTGTCTTTTCATAATAAAAACGTGCATTCGCGAAGAGGAACGCACGCTTTTCTTATTTTATCCCAATGGAAGCGTTTGAAAACGAAACTTGCCCAATTTTCATATATTTTTCATAACGTTTTTCGATTAATTCATCTTTCGAAATTCCGCTTAATTGTTCAAAAGTTTTCTTAAGCATTAAATCTATATTTTCTGATTGTTTCAAAACATTACGATGTGCTCCGCCTTTTGCCTCTGGAATAATTTCGTCAATTACACCTAATTCTTTCAAATCTAATGCTGTAATTTTCATCGCTTCTGCAGCTTCTTTTGCTTTACCAGCATCTTTCCAAAGAATCGCCGCCGCACCCTCTGGTGTAATAACAGAATAAGTGGAATTTTCCAGCATATGAATGTAATCTCCTACTCCAAGACCTAACGCACCACCACTACCACCTTCACCGATAACGATACAAATAACAGGTACAGTTAAACCCGCCATTTCAAATAAATTACGGGCAATTGCCTCACTTTGTCCACGTTCTTCAGCTGCTTTACCAGGATAAGCTCCCTTCGTATCGATGAAACAAATAATGGGACGATTAAACTTTTCCGCTTGTTTCATTAGACGCAGTGCTTTTCGATATCCTTCTGGATGAGGCATCCCAAAATTACGACGAATATTTTCTTTCGTATCTTTTCCGCGTTGGTGCCCAATTACAGTTACGGGCATCCCCTTATATTTCGCAATGCCGCCGACAATCGCTGCATCGTCGCCAAATAGACGATCTCCATGACATTCAAAAAAATTAGTAAATAAGTGCTCAATATAATCGAGCGTTGTCGGTCGTTCTGCATGACGAGCAATTTGAACACGGTCCCATACTTTCATATTGCCGTATATATCTTCCTCTAGTTTTTCTAGCTTGTCTTCCAAAATACGAATCTCCTCACTGAAGTCCATCTGGCTGTTTTTCGTATAGTCTTTCAGTTCACGAATCTTATTTCTTAGCTCAACAACTGGTTTTTCAAATTCTAGCTCTGCCATACAGCCATTTCCCCCCCTTGATGAACTTCTAAAATCTTACGGAGCGATTCTCTCATATCATCACGATGCACCACCGCATCTAATTGACCGTGCTCTAGTAAAAATTCTGCCGTTTGGAAATCTTCCGGCAGTTTCTCACGCACTGTTTGTTCAATTACGCGTCTACCAGCAAATCCGATAAGTGCACCTGGCTCTGCAAGATTGTAATCACCAAGTGAAGCGAAACTCGCTGAAACCCCGCCCGTCGTTGGGTGAGTCATAACAGAAATAAATAACCCTCCTGCATTACTATGCTTTTTCAAAGCTACGCTTGTTTTTGCCATTTGCATTAAACTTAATATCCCTTCTTGCATACGAGCACCACCCGAAGCAGTAAAGATA
The DNA here is from genome assembly GCF_003315125.1 of Bacillus sp. DB-2. Classification (NCBI taxonomy): domain Bacteria; kingdom Bacillati; phylum Bacillota; class Bacilli; order Caryophanales; family Bacillaceae; genus Bacillus; species Bacillus sp. DB-2. Next base: position 414,178 of record NZ_QNRN01000001.1, read on the forward strand.
ATAAATGGAACTTGTAAGTCGTATGCCTTTTCAACCGCACGGGCAATTTTCTCTCCTACAACAGAGCCCATGCTGCCCATTCGAAAACGAGAATCCATTACTGCAACAACAACAAGCATGTCATCAATTGTTCCTTCACCAGTTACAACCGCTTCATTCAATTTAGTCTTCTTACGATCGTTTTCTAGTTTCTCTTCATATCCCGGAAACTCAAGTGGATTTAGTGAAACCATCTCTTTGTCATACTCACGAAATGAACCTTCGTCCAATATACTATCAAGGCGTTCCCATGCATTCATCGGATGATGATATCCACAATTCACGCATACTTTTAAATTTTTAAGAAGCTCTTTCGTATACATGATTTTTTTACATTTCGGACATTTTGTCATAACGCCATCTGGTACATCTTTTCGTACTTGTTCTGAAGGTATTGCAGCGTACTTTTTCTTTTTCACGAATAAATCTCTTAGCACAATTTGACCCCCTTCATTGAGAGCTAAGGTTAGCGTAAGAAGAAAATGGGGCTAACACCAATGTTTGATGTTAGCCTTATCTTCTCAATCTGTCTAATAACCTCTCTCTTTACGTTTAACTTTAACCGCTATGCGGTAGAATGTTTGTCATAACGTGTCATGGTCATTTCGACAAATTTTATACATTACGAGTGAAACTGTATATTCTCTACTAATTCATCGTAAATTTTTAACGCATCATTTTCTTGTTTCGCTTCCAAAGTAGCATAAAGCTTTCTATACATTTCGATAGAATCTCCTGAAACTTCACAAGAAAGAGTTGCAACGTAATCATTTACGATCATCCAAATGCGATAGAGTAAATAATTATTGAATTGTTCAATAAGTGTTTTAAAGAACGTTTGATGAAGCACCGGAATTGAGCTTTCGTTTTCTTCAAGCACTTGGTGTAATTTACTTAGTACTTCAGAAAACGTTTCTTTCGGTAAATTACATACAAGTCGAATCATATCTTTCTCAAGCAATCGTTTTGTTTGTAATAAATCACGAATTGTTTTCTCATCTTGCAGCAAGAACGGAGCAATTAATTGTACAAGACCGTTATCGTAAAAGTTTCGAATAAACGTTCCCTCACCACGTCTCGTTTCAATTAATCCTACCAGCTCTAACGCACGTAATGCTTCTCTTACAGAGGAACGTCCAACATTTAAGCGTGAACTTAACTCACGCTCAGATGGCAAACGATCTCCTGCTACTAAACAATCCTCTTCCATAATGGAACGGATTTTTTTTACAATTTCGAGATATACTTTTGTATTTGATGATGTCAATGGAAATTCCTCGCTTATTCTTTACCAATCAGCGCTAATTGTTTTGTTTTCTCAGCGACTTCATTTGGATCTACTTGACGGCGAGCTACTCCTGTCTCCATTGCTGCTTTCGCAACGTAAGCCGCTACTTGAGGCGCTACACGCGCGTCAAATGGTGCTGGAATGATATGATCTGCATTCAACTCATCCTCTGATACAAGCTCTGCAATGGCCTGTACAGCTGCCATCTTCATTTCTTCATTAATTTGTGTCGCATGTACATCAAGTGCACCGCGGAAAATACCTGGGAACGCTAGTACATTATTTACTTGGTTCGGGAAGTCAGAACGACCTGTTCCAACAACAGCTGCGCCCGCTGCTTTTGCCAATTCTGGCATAATTTCTGGAACCGGATTCGCCATTGCAAAAATAATTGCATCGTCATTCATTGTACGAACCATCTCTTCAGTTAATGCACCTGCTGCAGATACACCAATGAATACGTCCGCACCTTGTAAAACGTCAGCTAAAGAACCTTCTATACGACTCTTATTTGTATATTTTGCAACTTCATCTTTCACCGGATTCATACCGACAGGACGACCTTCATAGATTGCACCTTTACGGTCACACATAATAACGTCACGTACACCATAGCGATATAAAAGTTTAATGATTGCAATACCTGCTGCACCTGCACCATTTGCGACAACTTTAATGTCAGACATTTTCTTTCCAACTAACTTCAGCGCGTTCACAAGGCCTGCTACTGTTACGATAGCTGTTCCGTGTTGATCATCATGGAATATTGGAATGTTTGTCTCTTTTTTCAAACGTTCTTCAATAACGAAGCAGTTTGGCGCTGCGATATCTTCTAAGTTTACACCGCCAAAAGTTGGCTCCATTAATTTTACAGTTTCAACAATTTTATCTACATCGTTTGTATTTAAGGCAATCGGGAATGCATCTACACCAGCAAAGCTCTTGAATAATACAGCTTTACCTTCCATTACTGGAAGAGATGCTTCAGGTCCAATGTTACCAAGACCAAGTACAGCCGTTCCATCTGTCACAACTGCTACCATATTTCCCTTCATTGTATATTCATATACCTTACTTTTATCGTCATAAATTTCTTTACAAGGCTCTGCAACCCCTGGAGAATATGCAAGACTTAAATCTTTTGCATTTTCTACTTTTACTTTTGATACAGTTTCTAATTTTCCTTGATGCACTTTATGCATGTGAAGTGCTTCTTCACGAAGTGTTGACAAACTATCCACTCTCCTCAAATTATGCTTGCTGATATCAATTTCTCCAAGTGGTCTGACCACGAACACTACTACTATAATAATCGAAGTGTAGGGAAATTGTCCATTATATTTTCACAACGACATTTTCGTCACCGACAATTTTACGAAGTGCTCCTAGACATTCTTCACTTGGATGAATCGATAAACTTCGAGATAATTGTACCATTTTATGTTCCTTTTCATAATAAATTAGTACTTTCGTAAAACCTGAATAATCAAACAATATTTTCGTAACTTGATTTACAAGCTTTTTTTCATATTGAGACGGCAATTTCACGTAAACAGACGCTTCTTTCATCCCTTCATAAACAGCCATTTCTTCTAGCGGATATAGTCCATTCACGATCCATTGCAACTTATGATTTCTTTGCTCGATCGTACCATCAACTAAAACGATTGCACCTTCTTGTAACCTGTCTGAAAAATGTATATACGTTTCTGGAAAAATAACGGCTTCCATTTCATCATTTTGATCACAGAATGTAATAAACGCCATCTTTTGCAACTTTTTCGTACGAATAACTTTCACACTTGTTATATATACGATCGCTCTTTGTACTTTTTTCTTATGTCGCATCGCCTGAGCAAGAGATGGAATTTCTAATTCTTTTCCTAGTTCCGCATACTGCGCTGTCGGATAGCTAGATAAATAAAAACCGAGTGCTTCCTTCTCTTTATTTAACTGTTCAATAAAGGATAGCTCTTCTCCTTGTACGTATTTTGATTTCGGAACAGCATCCCCTAAATCAAAATCACGTGCAAGATTTGCATACTCCAACGCTCCTTTAAGACTTCTCCATAACGTCGTCCTCGAAACACCAAAACCGTCAAAACAACCAGACCAGACAAACGCTTCTAAATTTCGCTCTGTTACAAATTTTGATGGCATACGAAGACAAAACTCAAATAAATCTTCGAACATTTTTTCCTCTCGTTCTTCGAGTAATGCCGTCACGGTAGCCATCCCGATATTCCGAATCGAAAGTAAACTATATCGAATCGCATTCCCTTCTATTTGGAAGTTGTAACCACTTCTCTGAAGAGACGGCGGTAAAACGTGAAAACCTTTCCGCTTCGTTTCTCGTACATACTGCACAATCTTATCTTCATTTCCAATTGCACTTGATAATAACGCAGTCATAAATTCCAGCGTATAATTTGCTTTTAAATATGCAAGCTGATATCCGATCATACTGTAAGCTACAGCGTGACTTCGGTTAAAACCGTAATTCGCAAATCTTACAATTAAATCATAAATTTGTTCTGAAGATGTCTCATCGTATCCGTTTTCCAAACAACCTTGAACAAAATGCTTACGTTCTTGATCTAAAATATCACGATTCTTTTTACTCACTGCACGGCGCAGCAAATCCGCTTCTCCAAGCGAAAATCCAGCTAACTTCGATGCGATTTGCATAATTTGTTCTTGGTATACAATTACGCCGTATGTTCTTTCTAAAATCGGCTTTAAATCCGGATGTAAATATTCAATTTGTCTTTTCCCATGCTTCGATTCAATAAAGGTTGGAATTTGTTCCATCGGTCCTGGTCTGTATAACGAGTTAACAGCGACTATGTCTTCAAATTCATTCGGTTTTAACCCACGAAGTACATTTCGCATACCACCTGATTCAAGCTGGAATACACCTGTTGTATCCCCTCTTCCTAACAATTGAAACGTCTTTTCATCTTGCAGAGGTAAATTTCTTATATCAATTTGTTTCCCAGTTTTTTCAACAATAAATTTTATAATATTTTCAAGTAACGTTAAATTACGTAAGCCTAAAAAGTCCATCTTGAGCAATCCAAGTTCTTCTAATGCATCAGCTGGATATTGCGTAACATAAACATCGTTATGCCCTTCTTGAATCGCTACACTTCCCGTTAACGGTTCTTGGCTCATAATAACGCCAGCTGCATGAATAGACGTATGACGCGGTAATCCCTCTACACGTTTTGCAATTTCAAACACACGCTCATGTAACAGATTCCCTTGTATAAACTCACGGAGCGATTGCGATTCCTCATATGCATCTCTTAACGTTATACCAAGCTTTGATGGGATAAGTTTTGAAAATATGTCAATATCTCTTGGAAGGAGCCCCATTACACGAGCAATGTCTCTAATTGCGGCTTTCGCTGCAAGAGTTCCGAACGTTACAATTTGAGCAACACGAAGCTGACCATATTTATCTTTCACATATCGAATCATCTCATCACGTCTTATATCTGGAAAATCAATATCAATATCTGGAAGTGTCACACGTTCAGGGTTTAAAAACCTTTCAAATAATAATTCATATTCAATCGGATCAATATCTGTAATTTCCAATACGTAAGAAACGAGTGAACCAGCTGCCGATCCACGGCCTGGCCCAGTTAAAATATGATTTTCATGTGCATATTTCATAAAGTCCCATACGATGAGGAAATAATCGCTAAATCCCATACGAGAAATAACATTTAATTCATGATCCAAACGTCCTATATGCGCTTCTTTCGGCGTACCATAGCGTTTCTGCAAGCCTTCTTCACAAACACGGCGCAAATACGTATCATTCGTCTCGTTAGATGGAACAGGAAATTTCGGTAATTGATTTACATGGAAAGGAATTTCTACTTGGCAACGTTCCGCGATTGTTATTGTATTTTGAACCGCTTCCTCAGCATGAGAAAATAGTGCTCCCATTTCATCCGATGACTTTAAATAATACTGATCCGTTTTCATTCTCGGTCTATCTGGATCAGTCATTTTCGTTCCGCCTTCAACAGATAATAAACATTCATGAACAAGTGCGTCACTTTGATTAATATAGCGAACATCATTTGTTGCAACGACTGGAACGTTTACCTTATTAATAAATTCAGGCAGTTTTTCTTGTAAAAGCAGTTCATCTTGAATTGCATGATGCTGCAAACTTATATAAAAATTGCTGAACATATTTTGATACGTATGAGCTACTTCTTCAGCCTGACTCTCTTTGTCTTCTAATAATAGCTGTTCAATCTCTCCATCTTTCCCTGGTGAAATTGCAATTAACCCTTTCGCATAATGAGCAAGCCACTTCTTCGGGATACCTTCTTTTGACTTCGTCATAATGCTGCTAGAGATTTTTAATAAGTTTTGATAGCCTATTTCATTCTCAGCAAGTAAGACAAGTGGATAAGACCTTTCTTCTTCTTCACTAAAAATAGAAGCTGTTAAGCCGATAATAGGCTGTATACCATTTTTCTTGCATGCTTTATAAAACGGAATAACTCCATACATAACATTTTCATCTGTAATGGCCAGCGATGAAAATCCAAGCTCTTTCGCCCGAATGACAAGCTCATCAATTTTACAAGCACTTTTTAATAAACTAAAAACGGTTTGACATTGTAAATGCACAAACTTCACTGTTGTACCCTCTCTTTACCTATGTGACTACTTTTATTATAGGTGATGAGGAAAGCGGAAATCAAAACATACTTCTCATACTTTGTCCATATATATGAAGAAGAAAGGGGAATGACGATGGATGTAAGAGAACATACTTTTTTCTCTCTGCTTATTATTAGTTATTTTATTGCCTTTGGAGTTATACTTGGTGGTTCATTAATAGGCGGATTTGGTGCATTTCTCATCGGAAAACCAACTCTAACTTATATTAATCAATTCGCCCAAAATTTAAGAATTTGGGCACTCGTTGCAGCAATTGGCGGAACGTTCGATACCTTTTATAGCTTTGAAAGAAGCTTCTTTGGTGGAGATATGAAAGATATCGTAAAACAAATTCTCCTTATTTTTTTTGCAACTGGCGGTATGCAAACTGGTCTTATTATTATTAAATGGCTTACACAGGAACATGTATGAGAGTACCCAGTGCCAATACAGCCAAAAGGTGGTATTTAGTTTTAGCTGGCGCTGCTGTTGGAGGAGTTTTGAGCTGGTTTGTTTTTTTGTACATATACGGTGTTTTTCAAGAAGAACAAACTAGTAAAATAGCAGAACAAAAAGAAATTATCGAAAAACAAGAAGCAAAACTCCACGTCCTTCTCGAAGACCAAGAGAAATTGAACACAGAAAATAAACGGCTCTTAACAATTCAAGAAATCAAAATAAAAATTATAAATCGAAAAAAATATGATTTAGACAATCTTACACTTGAAAACATGACCACTTCTATCCATAATGATCTCCAGCATCTTTTAACGAAAAACATTCAAAGCATCGCAAAAAATAAAGACCTGCTCAAAAAAGTCATCGAAAATAAAACGTACAAACATTACGATCGTATATACCGCTTTAAAGTAGACACAGTCTCTTTTGATACCGTACTTGAAATTAGTATTGATATAGAGAAAGAAAAATAAAAAAAAGGAGGGCTTCAGTGCCTCTCCTTCTCTTTCGTTCAACATACAATTTTTATCTACACAGCTCACGTAAATCAGCAAACAGGCGATCTGCTTCTTCCCAAGAAGATGCTTTTGCACCAGAAGCCATCGGATGTCCTCCGCCATTATATTGCATTGCTAACTTATTAATAACTGGTCCTTTTGAACGAAGACGAACACGAATAACATCATCTTCCTCTAAAAATAGAACCCACGCCTTTAATCCATCAATATTACCAAGTGCCCCGACAACACCAGATGCTTCAGTAGAAAGTACATCAAACTCTTCTAGTACCTCTTTCGTTAATTTAATGTACGCTGCACCTTCTTCTACCATCGTAAAGTTTTGTAAAATATAACCGTTTAAACGAGCAATTTTTTCTTTCGTTTTATACATTTCATTGTATAAATCTGTGAATTTTACATCCATGTCAACGAGTTCACTTACGTAACGAAGTGTTTTCGCTGTTGTATTCGGGAATAAGAAACGACCTGTATCCCCAACAATACCCGCTAAAATAAGACGAGCTGCTTCTTTCGTTATCTGTAATCCTTTATCTTTTCCATAACTGTAAAACTCATAAATCATTTCACTTGTAGAACTTGATGTCGTATCTACCCACGTAATATCTCCGTACGGATCTTCATTCGGATGATGATCAATTTTAATTAGCATCTTCCCTTTTGCATAGCGTTGATCGTCAACACGTTCTTGGTTCGCAGTATCACATACGATAACAAGTGCATCTTCATATACACTATCTTCAATATCATCCATTACTCGTAAAAACGCTAAAGAAGGCTCGTTGTACCCAACCATATAAATATTTTTCTCTGGAAACGATTCTTGCAGAATTGTACCAAGTCCGCACTGAGAACCTAACGCATCCGGATCCGGACGTACATGACGATGAATAATAATTGTATCAAACTCTTTAATTGCTCCTAAAATTTGCTCATGCATATGTATAATCTCCTTTTTATTCAACTTCTTCATTTTATCCCGCATTAACGTGTAGTAAGACTCCCACCTCAAAAGTATTAAAAACAATGGGGCAAAATTAATTTGGAGCCTGAATGCACGTAAAAGCCCGATTGGTGAGGGCTAATAATTAGTACTTGGGATCTCCCCACACTAATTAAAGTTTCACTTTATCCCCCATTATAACGGAAAACATTTCATACATGCGAACAATTGCTTTATAATAAAAATTAGAAAGTTTAGATTTTTCTTTTTTCTAAATTGTTATTTTTATACCAATCGATGGGAGCGTGTATTATGCCAATATTCGTCTTTTGTATTATCATCTCATTTGTGTTGTACCTCTTCTACAAAACAAAGTTCTTTCGTACAAAACGTCCAATGGAGAAAGGTTGGCTCTCAGGAAAATCCGCAATGGCACTCGGCTTATTCGTCCTATTCTTTGGGATAAACCAATTCTTTTTAGAACTTTCAACTGCACGCATTATCGTTGGTGTTTTGTTTATTTTACTTGGCAGCGCGAGTACATTTAATGGATTCCGCCAATATAAACATTTTCTACCATTAGCAGTCAAAGAAGCCGAATCTTATAAAACAACGTAAAAAAGCATCAACATTGTGATGCTTTTTTACGTCCCTTCACTTTCAAAATCATATATGCAACAAACGCAGATGGTATATTAAAGGGATTACCTTGCACGTGAAAATGTAATTGTTCTTCTTCAAAAGACATCTGTTTGTATAGTTCTTGCTGAGATAATCCTGTTCGTTTCTTTTTTTCATTTAATCCTTGTAAGTATAAGTATTGAATTGGTATCATCACAAGGAAATAAAAGAGTGCGATACCACCAAAAAAGAGTAATTCTGCTGACATATTGCATCCCCTTCCGACATCCATTATCTTACAATCTAATTATATCATAGTATACATTCTAAACGAATTAATATTCTGTTTTTTCTAATTATACAATCATCTCTCCTTATATATATTTCCCGCTAAAACTCTTCCACATCTTTAGTAATAACTTCCAAACTCAATAAAACAAAAAAGATGGAACAAACCAAAGCGGTCTGCTCCATCTTTTTATTTATCGATCAATTGCACCATAAGTAATGCTTTCCCGACAACATTACCTTCATGATGCACTTCTACATCAATCTTACCAAATTTACGCCCAATTTCTAATACTTTCGGATGAACTGATACAACATTATCAATTTGAACTGGCTTTACGAAATAAATGGTTAAGTTTTCAACAATTAAATCGCTCTTCTTCTGCGCACGAATGACACGGTTTGTTGCTTCTGTCACAATTGTTGTGAATACACCGTAAGATAACGTCCCGATTGAATTCGTCATTTGTGGCGTCACTGAAAATTGATACAAATGCTCATTTTTCGCTTCTTTCGGCGTCATAAATTGGTTCGTTACAATGTCATCAATTGTTTCCCCAACTTGCGGTTGACGTTGAATCATTTGCAACGCCTGAAGTACATCTTGGCGACTAATGATCCCTTGCAATTTATTCCCTTCTTCCACAACAGGAAGTAACTCAATACCTTCCCACACCATCATACGTGCTGCAGCTGCGACAGACATTTTTCCGTTCACCGTAATTGGATGCTTTGTCATCACTTTATCAATTGGTGTTTCTTTCACGACACCAATCATATCTTTTGAAGTTACAATACCTAACACCTTTTTATTTTCATCAACAATTGGATAACGTCCATGCATCGTTTCTTCATTATACGCATGCCATTGCTGTACTGTATCATTTGGCTTTAAATATAACGTTTCTTCAATTGGCGTTAAAATATCTTCAACGAGTACAATTTCTTTCTTGATAAGTTGATCATAAATTGCACGGTTAATTAACGTTGCGACCGTAAATGTATCATAACTACTTGAAATAATTGGAAGCTTTAATTCGTCTGCTAATTTCTTCACATGGTCTTCCGTATCAAATCCGCCCGTAATTAACACTGCTGCCCCAGCTTCTAGTGCTAATTGATGTGCGTTCGTACGGTTACCGATGATAAGTAAATTCCCTGCTTCTGTATAGCGCATCATCGCTTCTAATTTCATAGCCCCGATTACGAATTTATTTAATGTTTTATGTAGTCCTTCTCTGCCTCCAAGTACTTGACCATCGACAATGTTAACGACTTCTGCATATGTCAGTTTTTCGATATTCTCTTTCTTCTTTTGTTCAATTCGAATTGTTCCGACACGTTCAATTGTACTAACATACCCTTTATTTTCTGCGTCTTTAATTGCACGGTAAGCTGTCCCTTCACTTACACTCAAATCTTTCGCAATTTGCCTCACAGAAATTTTATGCCCTACCGGCAGGCTATTAATATGTTCTAAAATTTGATTATGTTTGGTAGCCAAATGGTTTCACCATACTTTCTTTTCCCTAAATTCTTCATGTGTTGTATTTTCAGTATACTATATTTTCAAAACTGTTACACTCTCTCTTTATATGCCTGTACCATTTTTTTTATAACAAAATACCCCTTACATTCCACCAGTCATTCTATTACAACAATGTAATGCTGTTGTCATCTCGTTCGATAGTTTGTCCACCCGATTCCATATACAATTAAGACAAGAAATGAAACAAAGGAGCGAATACATGATGAAAAAATTTTTAGAGGTTGTAGGTGCTGTATTTTTAGCTTTCGTAGATGGGAAAAAAGTTGCAATGGAGTTGAATGAAACACCCGAACAGCCACGTACAAAACGAGAAGAATCAGCTAAACAAATACAGACTTTAAAAACTGTACTACACACATAAAAAACCCTTCACTTGTCATTTCAAATGAAGGGTTTCTTTTTTATAGTGTAATACTTTCTCCAGCTTCTAATACTTTCCCTGTACAATTTTGTAGCTTTTCTACAAATTGATATGGATCTTGTTCAATAACTGGGAACGTATTGTAATGCATCGGTACAACTGTTTTCGCCTCTATCCATTTTGCTGCTAACACAGCATCTTCTGGCCCCATTGTGAAATTATCGCCAATTGGTAAAAATGCTAAATCAATATTATTCAGTTCTCCAATTAACTTCATATCAGAGAATAAAGCAGTATCTCCTGCATGATATACCGTTTTCTCCTCTGCTGTAAACAAAATACCAGCTGGCATACCTGTATATGTAATCGTCTTATTTTCTTCATCAATATAACTAGAGCCGTGGAATGCTTGAGTAAATTTCACTTTTCCAAAGTCAAATTCATGTGAACCACCAATATGCATTGGATGTGTATTTACACCTTGCCATCCTAAAAATGTCGCTAATTCAAACGGTGCCACAACGACCGCATTATTGTTCTTTGCTAACGCTACTGTATCCCCAACATGATCACCGTGTCCGTGCGATAAAATAATCGCATCAACTTTTACATCTTCAGCCTTTAAATCTGTTTTCGGATTTCCCGTTAAAAATGGGTCAATTAAAATAACTTTTCCATTCGTTTCAATCTTTACAACTGAATGCCCGTGATACGATACTTTCATCATTACATTCCTCCCCTATTCACATTCTCACTTTTTATTCTACATGATTTCTCAATTCCCTGTCTTTTCTAACATCGATTTACTTGTCATAACGCTTTCCTCCGATGTAAAGTTATATTTGTAATTAAATATCTCGGGGGTGCCAATCGATGAATGCTAGATTAGAAAATTTAATGCAATGGTTAAAAGAAAAAAACGTAGAAGCTGCGTTCTTAACTTCTACACCGAACGTCTTCTACATGACAAACTTCCACTGTGAACCACATGAAAGACTACTTGGTATGTTTGTATTCCAAGAAAAAGAGCCTATTTTAATTTGTCCTAAAATGGAAGAAGGTCAAGCACGTAACGCTGGCTGGGCACATGAGATTATCGGATTTACTGATACGGACAGACCATGGGATATGATTGCAAAAGCAATTAAAGATCGTGGTATTGATGCAAATGCAGTTGCAATTGAAAAAGAACATTTAAACGTAGAACGTTACGAAGAATTAACAAAGTTATTCCCAAATGCAGCTTTCAAATCAGCTGAAGAGAAAGTTCGCGAGCTTCGCTTAATTAAAGACGAAAAAGAACTTTCTATTTTACGTGAAGCAGCTAAAATGGCAGATTATGCTGTTGAAGTTGGTGTAAATGCAATTAAAGAAAATCGTAGTGAGCTAGAAGTATTAGCAATTATTGAGCATGAATTAAAAACAAAAGGCATCCATAAAATGTCATTCGATACGATGGTATTAGCAGGTGCAAACTCTGCTCTTCCACACGGTATTCCAGGTGCAAACAAAATGAAACGCGGCGATTTCGTACTATTTGATTTAGGTGTAATCATTGAAGGTTATTGCTCTGACATTACGCGTACAGTAGCATTTGGTGATATTTCTGAAGAACAAACTCGCATTTACAACACTGTACTTGCTGGACAACTACAAGCAGTTGAAGCATGTAAACCAGGTGTTACATTTGGCGCAATCGATAACGCTGCTCGCTCTGTTATCGCAGATGCAGGTTACGGCGACTTCTTCCCGCACCGCCTTGGTCACGGACTTGGAATTAGCGTACACGAATATCCAGATGTAAAAGCTGGTAACGAGTCTCCATTAAGAGAAGGTATGGTCTTCACAATCGAGCCAGGTATTTACGTACCAAACGTAGGCGGCGTTCGTATTGAAGATGATATTTATATCACAAAAGACGGATCAGAAATCTTAACGAAATTCCCGAAAGAATTACAATTTGTGAAATAATAAAAAAGGTAGCGTAATTGCTGCCTTTTCTATTTCTCTACTATTTCAAATTTCTCTACAATCATTTTTGATGGATAACTCTCAAGTGTTTGAGAAGACCATACTTTTATTTTATCCCCTGTTTTTAATTGATTATATGCGTCTTTATTCTTAAAACTCAAGACTGTATGTGATGGATGCTCTTTATTCATTTGTTGTTCCATATAATTTTGCAACTCTACTTTTGTTTTAAAAGTTTTATCACTGTCAAAAAATATTGTGCCATTTCTCAATATTACATACCCTTCTTTAGATTCTTCTTTTACTCCTACTTGCTCTACTGTTTTCGTAGTACACGCTGATAATATGATTAGAAGTACACTTAAAAATATATGCATAGAAATTTTCATATTTCTATTCATTTTTAATCCCTCACTCTTCGCTATTTCCGCTTTAAAACCATCTTCTCTTCATACTTATCATCCCATCTCCGCCCTTATACTGAAACGTAAACATTCCATCTTCACTGTCATCCTTAATATGACCTTTATATTGCCCCGTCCAACTTTTGCTCTCGCTAGAAAAAGTAACATACGAAATCGAACAACTTCCAAAAAAGAAAATACTAATAAAAAAGAATAATGCTCTCTTCATAATGTCCCCCCATTCAAAAGCACTTATTTCTTGTCTATTTCTTCCTCTCATTATACTATTAATATACAGAATTTTCTAAAACAGGAGGGTTTACATGTTACAAAAACAGTTAGAAGAAATTCGTGATAATAATTACGTAATCAATGGTGCTCTCAATATTGATTCTTTAAGTTCAAGTATGCTTCAACATATCGGTGTTACTGATAGCTATTTAAGGGACAAACTCATTTACTCTACTTTTTATCATCTAATCAAGAAGGACTATATTTCACACACCCACTTACAGAAACTATTATCAGAAAGCATCAGTGAAAAATATTTATTTTATAAGATTCATTCGGATAAAGACGATGCTGTATTTACCCGTGCATTTACAACATTATTAATCGCTCTCATTATTGATGCTGATACAAATCATAATTTCTTATCACAGACTGATATTTTAAATGTAAAAGATAAATTAATTCTATATATGAACAAAGAACAGGATTTCCGTGGGTATGTACAAGACCAAGGCTGGGCACATAGTATCGCTCATGCTTCCGATACATTTGAGGCACTTGTTAATAATCCTAAACTGGAAACTTCACATTACGAAAAAATACTACAAACTTTATTAAACAAAGTTTGTGTCCATTCCATTTATTACAAATATGAAGAAGATGAGCGTCTCGTTTATCCGATTGTCGTAATGCTGCAAAATGGCTTGGAGGAAGAAATACTCATATTAGCCCTTCGTGATCTAGTAGCTCAATTACAAGTTCAAAAACCGACACTACATATTGACTCGTATGAATTTCTATACGGAAATATAAAATCTTTCTTGCGCAGCTTATTTTTCAAATTACGTACAATGTCTATATGTAAAAAAACTGAACGTGAAGTTGAAAAATTACTACAAGAACTTCATAAATATTATTACTAAAAAAGAAGGCCACTCAAAAAGTGCCTTCTTCTATCTCACTAATATTTATTTGAAATTTCACGATCCAAACTGAGAAAAGGTGGACAAGAAACGCAAACACCATACATGCTCCGCTTAAAAAAGTTAATATAGGATGCGAATACACATGCCCTAATCCATAAGATGCTCCTACGAAAAACATTGTTATGTAAATATAAATTGCTCCATGTATTTGCCTCATATAAGCCTCCTTTTCCCATATTATAACATAAATTTTCTGATTATTCACATTAATTAATTGTGATCAATATTTCTCAACTGTTACGCCTCTTACAGCCGCCTTAATATATGGTGCTCCTTGTAAACCTTGTAAATCCTCTGTTTTCCCTGTTACAACTATACCGTATATTGGTAGGTCTTTTGGTTTCGTGTTTTTTATTTCTTTATAATATTGTTCAAAATAATCACTTGGTATACCTTCACTATTTTTTGCTAAATACTTCATTTGGTATAGAAATTCTTTTGAGTTTATTGTTATATCTTTTTTCATATCTTCTTTCACTTTTGAATAACTTCCTTCAAATCCAAAAACATTTTTTGCCATTTCCGCATTTAATATCGCACCATCTTTAGGATCTTTTAACCCTACATAAAAATCGCTTTTCTTTAAAATTTTTTTCAAAATAAAAAGCACATCTATTTTGATGCGCTTCTCTCCAACATACTATTCTATTATTTCATTACTTCCTTCACAACATCTTGAATCATAACAACTTCTGTTTCCATATCAACAGACGGTGTTTCTTCATCAATACATTCATACCAAAACGCTAAATGCTTTTTATCAATTTCATGATGAGAATTTTCGACAAGAGCCCCGCCTTCTCCTTGCACAGAATACCAATATAAGTACTCTTCTCCATCTCTTATTTCCCGGAAAATTGTCTCTACATACATCTTTTCGTCGTTTAATGTCAAAAGCACTTCTTTCATATTATCATTAAGAAGCTGCATCCATTCATCTACGCGATGACTTTTACCTGGCTTGACTTTGAATCTTGTTAATTCTACGTTCATCTTTTATTCCCCCATTTTCTTGCGGACAAACAAAACATATTCTACTGGATTATGGAAGCTTAATTTACTAGCTAATTTTTGTGAGGGAATGTTATCTACATTACAATCCCAGCATGGTGTAATATGATTTTGTATACACTGTTCAATGAAACGTGTTGCGACAGCTTGAGCTAACCCTTTCCCTTTATGTGCTTCATGTGTTGCAATATCAATTTCAGCAAAACCATTCCCTCTAAATATTGAGACGCATTCGGCTACAATCATCCCATCTTGTTCTATACAAAAACCAAAGCCGTTATTTAAAAACACTTCTTTTGATCCCCAATATTCTTTGTAATAATCCTCTGTAAATTCATTACTTCGTTCTATATCACTTTTATCAATACGTTTAATTTCATATGTATTTTTGTTTAATTCTATTCTTCTATCTTCAAAAACTTCTCTTTGAAATTGAAATGTCATTCGTGGGATGTTCCGAAATGCATTACTAAAACGCTCTTCTAACATCATTTCCCACTCGTCACTCGAAGTGAACAATGTAAATCTCTTCTCTGTTTTTTCAATAGCCATTTTTAAATACGCAAATAAATATTCGTTATAATTTTGATCATCCGTATCACCAAATAAATAATAGATACCATTAGCTGTACGAATTAGTCCTGCTGTTAACTTCTCGTTTGCAAAAACTTCACCATCTATCATTTGATCACATACCGCATGAGCAAAGGTTGTTGTCCTTGTATGACCTTCTAAAATCGGAAGAATTTTTCTATACTCGGCTACAGATAATGTTTTCATAATTGCTCCACTTTAATCGTATCAGCCTCTATATTTTCAAAACAAAGATTTACCGTTCTCTTGAATGCTCTCGTTCTATGAATCGTGCATGCTGGAATTAAGATAGAATCATTTGGCTTTAAAACCGCCGTTTCTCCATCTTCAAAATCGATCAATAGTTCTCCCTCTAGCACAATAAATAATTCATCCGAATTAGAATGATAGTGCCAATCATATTCGCCAGTAAATACAGCGATTCGTAAGCAATGACTATTTACATTTGAAACGACAAAGTTTTTATGTTGGCCTTTAATATCTTTTGTTAGTTCTAATAGATTTACTGTTTCCATAGTTCTCCACACCCAATCCCCTCTATCAACCTTCATTTTCCGTTTAATTCCAAATTATCACAAAAATATACATTGTAACAAGCAATATTTCTCGTAAAGTTTCATTTACTTTTTGTAAAGTTTCATTTACTTTTTACCTAAAAATGGATATTATAAATGTAACAAATTTACAAAAAGGAGACTTTGTATATTTGATTAAAAATAAAGTAAAACAATTCCGCGTCGTTAGAGACATCACCCAAGAGCAATTAGCTTCCTCTGTTCAAATTACCAGACAATCCCTCATCGCTATCGAGAAGAATAAATACAACCCAAGTTTAGAATTAGCATTGAAATTATGTGAGTTTTTCGGCTGTAAAGTGGAGGATTTATTTCAATTAGATAAGACTGGGGAGGAAAAAAATGAAAAATAATTTTATCCAAGGGTTTGCTTCGCATCTTACTATTTTAGTGTTAGGATCGGCCTTTCTTTATTTCAATAGTAGTGATGAAGAAAAGATTCGTTCTGTCCTTCTATTCGCTAGCGTATACATACTCTTAGCCTTGGTACTATTAGTAGTGAAACGAATATTCTTTAAGAAAAAAAAGAAAGAGTCCGAGCAATACCCATTACCTGAGACAGATGAAAGAATTGAAAAAATGGGCTTAAAGCTTATGGCGCAAATTTTCGGTCTCTCTCATTTAATCGGCTCTGCGATACTATTTATTTTATATATTACTGACAAAAATTCGACGATACGAGTAGAGTATGCCCTGTATTACTTGTTTGGAATTCTTTTCTTCACAATGATGTTCGGCTTGATAATTGTGAAGAAATTAGATAATTAGTTTAAACAAAAAGACCCTTCCTACAAAGGAAAGGTCTTTATTTTATTTCTATTATGATAAAGCAGGAGCTTTTTCAAGAAGCTCTTTTGCATCAGCGTATTGTAAGCTGTGCGCTTCTGCAACTGCTTCGAATGTTACGTAGCCATCTAATGTGTTAATACCTTTTAATAATGCAGTGTTGCCTAGGCAAGCTTCTTTGTAGCCTTTGTTAGCAATTTGTACTGCATATGGTACTGTTACGTTTGTTAATGCAAGAGTTGATGTACGTGGAACCGCACCTGGCATATTTGCAACTGCATAATGAACAACGCCATATTTTTCGTAAGTTGGGTTGTCATGAGTTGTAATACGGTCAGTTGTTTCGAAAATACCACCTTGGTCAATCGCGATATCTACAACGACAGAACCTGGTTCCATTGATTGAATCATTTCTTCTGTTACAAGTTTTGGCGCTTTTGCACCTGGGATTAATACTGCACCGATTACAAGATCAGATTCTCTTACAGCTTCTGCAATATTGTAAGGATTAGACATTAAAGTTTTTACTTGGTTTCCGAAAATGTCATCTAATTGACGAAGACGTTCTGCACTTAAGTCGATGATTGTTACATCTGCACCTAAACCTACTGCAATCTTCGCTGCGTTTGTACCAGCTTGACCACCGCCGATAATTGTTACTTTACCGCGTTTCACCCCTGGAACGCCTGCAAGTAAAATACCTTTACCACCTTTGTTTTTCTCAAGGAACTGTGCACCGATTTGCGCAGACATACGACCAGCTACTTCACTCATAGGTGCAAGTAATGGTAAAGAACGATTGTCTAATTGTACTGTTTCGTATGCAATTGATACCACTTTGTTATCAATTAATGCTTTCGTTAATTCTGGCTCTGGAGCTAAGTGTAAGTATGTGAATAAAATTAAACCTTCGCGGAAATAACCGTATTCACTTTCAACTGGCTCTTTTACCTTCATAACCATATCTTGATTCCATGCTTCTTCAGCAGTTTCAACAAGTTTAGCACCAGCTTGTACGTATTCTTCATCTGTAAAGCCTGATCCTACACCTGATCCTTTTTGAACAAAAACTTCATGACCATTTTGTACTAAATGTACAGCTCCCGCTGGCGTCATTGCCACGCGGTTTTCATTGTTTTTAATTTCTGTTGGAATACCGATACGCATTATTAGTTCCCCCTTGAGTTATGAAATGACCCCTGAATCATTTTTTAAAGCGCTTTCTATACTCTTATATTCTAACATAATATCTCAATATTTGACAAAAAAATAATACAAGTTTTCCGATAGATTTAATCTCACATGAAAGGACAGTATTATCCGTACCTCTCAGTATAAAGGATAAACTGTCCAATTATTCGAAACTTCACTTTATTTAATTTTATCGATGTCTATGAATAACATCAACGGCGCCGGTTACTTCAATAATCGTACCAGTAATCATATCGGAATCTTCTTCACACAAAAACGAAATGGTTCTTGCGATATCTTCACCTGTTCCAGATCTACCAATTGGTGTGTTACTACCTTTCAGATTTCGCGCTTCTTCAATCGTTGCTTCTTTCATTTCACCAATTATATCACCAGGGCAAACCATATTCGCAGTAATACCATATTCTGCTTCTTCGTAAGCAATTGTTTTCGTTAATGAAACAAGTCCTACTTTTGCTGCTGCAAAAGCTGAACGATAAATCCATCCCGGTGCGCTATCTGCCCCTTGGAATCCGTAATTAATAATACGGCCAAAGTTCTGTTTTCTCATAACAGGAACGACAAGTTTCAACAAATGAAATACCGCTGTTAAATTGCCCTGAATCATTTCATTCCATTCGTCTTCTTCGTAATCGACTAATTTTTTCCTTTCAAATACGTAAGGACCAGCATTATTAATTAAGAAGTCAATTTTGCCAAAACGGCTCATCGCTTCTTCTACTATTTTATGTAAATCTTCCTTTTTCGTGACATCAGCTTGCACGAACTGTAGACGTTCTTCCATATTTTTATATGTTTCTTTCATTGTTTCCATAGCACTTGTATCGCTATGATATGTTACTGTTACTGAATATCCTTTATCCAATAACTTTTCTGTTACTTGCTTTCCTAAACCTTTCGTACCGGCTGTAATGAGCGCGTGTCTCACAAACATGCCTCCTTTTAAATTGCTATACTCCATATGTAACAAGTTCTCGCTTCAATTACAACTAAAATGAATTGAAACAAAGTTTTCAAAATTCTGTAACGTTTCCGACAAGCACATTACCAAAATTTGTTTTATAATAAAGTTGTAAACGGTAATAAAAATGATTGGGAGGAATTTACTATGAATAATACATATACAAATATTTTAATTGCGGTGGACGGTTCTAAAGAAGCAGAAAAAGCCTTTAAAAAAGCAATTCAAGTTGCAAAACGAAACAACGCAACATTAACAATTGCTCATATCGTTGATGTAAAAGCATACTCAGCAGTAGAGGCTTATAGCCGCGCAATTGCTGAACGTGCAAATCTATTTGCAGAAGACTTATTAGAAGACTACAAAAAAACTGCGCTTGAAGCTGGTCTTGAAAAAGTAGAAACTGTATTAGAATTTGGTAATCCTAAATCTAAAATTTCAAAAGAAATCGCTCCAAACAATAAAGTGGATTTAATTATGTGTGGTGCAACTGGTTTAAATGCTGTAGAACGTTTCCTAATTGGTAGCGTCTCTGAACATATTATTCGCTATGCGAAATGCGATGTCCTTGTTGTTCGTGGTGATGAGGAGCAAGGTGATCTTTAATTTATAATTAAAACACCAAGTCCACATGGGCTTGGTGTTTTTCATTTCACAAACTTCACTATAAATACAAGACAAGCTACAACAACAACGGTACCTGCCAACACATACGGCGGAAGGAATTTCAAAGACCATAGCGCCATCATTATCGTCGCAACAGTTAAGTACGTTTGCTTTGCATCTTCTGTCATTTTTTTACGAAGTAAGAAAACATACACATAACCGATTGGCGGCGTAATGAAGCAAAGAACATATATAATTTTTGATTTTAAATACCACTTTTGTTCGCCAAGTTTCTTTATGTCTTCTTCTATTCTCTTACTCTCTTGTTCTCTCACTTCTTCTTCAATCGGATCTTCCTCTACTCCTCGCCTTTCTTTCATATAAGGAAGAAAGTGCATAAAAAAATAACATGCAAATACAATTACCCAAAATTCAATATCCAATCTTTCTAGTGGAATATGCTCACTAAAAAATGCAGCAGCAATCACTAAAGAAAAACAATACGTTGTCATCCAAAATGAACGTTTTCTCTTTTTCCGTTCTATTTCTTTTTTATCTTTTACTTCTTGTACTTTCTTTTTTCTAGAAAGCCATACAGAAATACAGCAATCTACTACAAATAAAGTAAAGATAAATATTGCTATATGTATTGTTTCCACATTCTCAAATGAAAATATTTTTGGGAATGCAGCGTGTAATACAATTAGCGTGTACAAAATTAACCCTACAAAATAAAGTGAAACTTTAATCAGTGGGGGTTTTGTTCATCCCCCACTGATTATTAGTTGAACCAATCGGGCTTTTACGGGCAGTTGATCCCCCACCTAACTTCTTTGCTTTCGCTGAATTTTGAGGTGGGGGTCTTACTGCCCGTTAATGCGGGATAAATACGTCTCATTTTCCATTCCTTTCTTATTTCCTAACATTACATTAACATACATTTTTTAGAAATAGACGGACAAAATATATGTGTTTAGAAAAGGAGGATGCTACATGGATGATTATGAACGTATTATTTTAGATGTGAACGATACAGAACTCGAAATGTTAAATACGATTCGCGAGCATTTTAAAGAAAAACATGGTGTTGAACTAAGCCACGGTGCATTGCTTCGAGATTTAATGGATATTGAATACATTCGAATTACAGAAGATCGACACAAGTATGATTAATCAATGAAGCTTTAAGCCTAGAACATATTGTTCTAGGCTTAATTAAATCCATACGAAAAGGTAAGGTACTTTCTAAAAAAGCACCTTACCTTCTATATCATATATCATTTAACTTCCAACAAACTCTATTGCTAACCCCTTCGCCTTCTCCAAAGCCTTTTCAATCTGCTCAAATCCTGTCCCACCAGCACTGTTACGACGCTTTACAGCTGCATAAGGTGAAAGAACTTCATATAAATCTTCTTCAAATAACGGACTCATTTCTTTATACGTTTCAAGTGGTACATCTAATAAATAGATTCCTTTTTGCGTACAATGAAGAACTAGTTTCCCGACAATTTCATGAGCTTGACGGAACGGCAGTCCCTTGCTTGCTAAATAGTCGGCAATTTCTGTTGCGTTAGAGAAGTCTTGCGTCACAGCTTGCCCCATTTTTTCTTTGTTTACAGTCATCGTTTCAAGCATGCCTGCCATAATATGAAGGCATCCTTCTACTGTTTTCACTGTATCAAACATTCCTTCTTTATCTTCTTGTAAGTCTTTATTGTAAGCGAGCGGCAATCCTTTCATTACTGTAAGTAAACTGAATAAATTACCGTATACTCTGCCAGTTTTACCACGAATAAGTTCCGCCATATCCGGATTTTTCTTCTGCGGCATAATACTGCTTCCTGTTGCGTATTGATCGCTCATTTCAATAAATTGAAATTCTTGACTACTCCATAAAATAAGTTCTTCGCAAAAGCGTGATAAGTGCATCATAAGCATAGATGAGTTACTTAAAAACTCCAGTATGAAATCACGATCACTTACCGCATCTAAACTATTTTCATAGATTCCATTAAATCCAAGAAGCTCCGCACTATACTCTCGGTCAATCGGGAATGTTGTACCAGCTAGTGCTCCTGCTCCTAATGGTGAAATGTTAATACGCTTTAACGAATCTTCATAACGATTCACATCGCGCTCTAACATCCAAAAGTAAGCAAGAATATGATGCGCAAATGAAATCGGCTGTGCACGTTGCAAGTGCGTATAGCCGGGCATAATTGTTTCAATGTTATTTTCCGCTTGATGAACAAGAACAGTTTGCAATTGTTTTGTAGCTTTTATAATATCTTCTACTTTTTCTTTTAAATACAAATGCATATCTGTCGCTACTTGATCGTTACGGCTTCGACCTGTATGAAGTTTCCCTCCTACTTCACCGATTCTTTCAATTAACATCTTTTCAATATTTAAATGAATGTCCTCAGCCTCGACTGAGAAATTCAATTTATTTCGTTTCGCTTCCTCTAGTAAATATTGAAGCCCTATCTTTATTTTCTCTGCTTCCTCTTTCGTAACGATGCCTTGCTTTGCTAACATCGTTACATGTGCGATACTCCCTTTTATATCTTGATTTACTAATTGTTGATCAAAGGAGATGGATGCTCCAAACTCTTCAACCCACGCTTCCGCTTCTTCTGTAAAACGTCCGCCCCAAAGTTTGCTCACGCTTCCACCTTCTTTTGATTCACTTGGCTGTATACTTTCGTAGGTAAACCGAATAATGAAATGAATCCAACTGCTGCATCATGATTAAATTCATCCTGGGCAGTATACGTTGCTAATTTTTCATCGTATAAAGAGTACTCAGATTTACGCCCTTCTACAATCGCATGACCTTTAAATAATTTCACACGCACTGTACCTGTTACATTTTTTTGCGTTTCTTGTAAGAAAGCATTGAGCGCTTGTTTTAAAGGTGAGAACCATAAACCGTTATAAATTAATTCTGTTAGTTTTTGCTCAATCATCGGTTTGAAATGAGCGACCTCTTTCACAAGTGTTAAATCTTCAAGTTCTTTATGCGCTGTTATTAATGTCATTGCTGCTGGGCATTCATATACTTCACGAGATTTAATACCGACAAGGCGATTTTCTACATGGTCGATACGTCCAACGCCATGTTTGCCAGCAAGTGCATTTAACGTTTTAATTAGTTCTGAAAGTGGGTATGCAGTGCCGTTTAAAGTCGTCGGTACTCCTGCTTCAAATCCGATTTCTACAAACTCTGGTTTATTCGGTGTATCTTCTAATGCCAACGTCATCTCGTATGCGTCTTCTGGCGGCGCTGCCCATGGATCTTCTAAAATTCCACATTCGTTGCTGCGTCCCCATAAGTTTTGATCGATTGAAAACGGGCTATCTAAATTAATTGGAATCGGTATATCATTTTCTTTTGCATATGCAATTTCTTCTTCACGTGACCATTTCCATTCACGTACGGGCGCAATAACTTCTAAATATGGATTCAACGCTTGAATAGAAACTTCAAAACGAACTTGGTCATTCCCTTTCCCTGTACATCCATGTGCAACTGCACTTGCGCCTTCCTGCTCTGCAATTTCTACTAATTTTTTTGCAATAAGCGGACGAGATAATGCAGAGACAAGAGGATATTTCCCTTCGTATAACGTGTGAGCTTGCATCGCTATCAATGCATATTCATTCACATATTCTTCTTGAACATCAATCATATATGATTTAATTGCACCTACTGAAAGTGCTTTTTCTTTTACAAACGCTAAGTCTTTACCTTCCCCTAGATCTAAGCAAAGCGCGATAATATCATAATTCTTTTCTTGTAACCATTTAATCGCAACGGAAGTATCAAGACCTCCGGAATATGCTAACACAACTTTTTTCTTCTCCATTTTGCATCCCCCTAAAGAATAAATATTCATTTTATCTTATAATAATCCAAACTTTAACACCTTTCATAAAATGAATCAAGGGGAATCCATAAATTTTTTTCAAACAATTTCGTCGAATTTCTTTCTTTTTTTATGTAAAATAGAGGCAGGAAAATGGAGGGGTTTCTATGAAAAAGTATTTTATATACAATGAACATCTAGGGATTGAATTGCCGAACATACAAGAAAAATGGGAAGACATCTCTGAACAAGCGCAGCATTCTATCTTATTAAAATGGGAGCAAGTTCGCGGAAAAATACCTGATCGTATACAAGAGCTTGAACGTCATATTAATCAAAAACAACATTGCTTAAATAACGAAGAGAATTTCGAAATTTCCTGTAGGCTTAATTCAGAAATTGCCGATCTTGCTTCAATTATTAATGATCTTTGGCTTTGGTATCGTCTAACCCAAAACGTATCTGAGGGAAAAGCACACCAATGAAAAAAGCATGCCCCTCAATTACTTTGGGTCATGCTTTTTTGTCGTAACACGATTTACAATATATTTCTTGTGCTGTTTTCGCCAAACACACATCAAACGGACCAACTAATATACTTCTTTCTTTTGGCAACTTTACAAAAGCAACTAGCTCTTCTTCATATTGAATCTTTTTCTGACATGAAACACATTTTAATTCTTTTCTTTTAAACATGTCTTTTAGCATATCTCCATTCTCCCCCTCATCTATCTATATTAATATACTCTCATAATAGTTAGAGCTTGTAAAAAAATGGCACATTCCGAAACAAATTATTCATATACTATGTACAAAAGGAGGTCTCAAACTTATGCGAGCTTTCATTATTATCGCTTTAACTTTTTTAAGTATCAATAGCTGGGATGCATTTTTTAAAGATAAAAGTGATGAGAACAATACAATTGAATAAAAACCCTTCTTTTCTTACTTATTGGACAAACTTCTAAAAGTTGTCCAGTTCTACGAAATAACTTAGGCTTTTCTACAAAAATATTTAAACATAACATTTTTTGTAGATTCCCTCCGGTTATTGTCGGTTTCCATCCGCATGCATTTTTTGAAAGTATGATATAATAATATAAATCTTGAAAGAAGGGATTTTGATATCATGATCGCTCGAAGGAGCATGTGGCATCGTATTGACGAATCATACACGTAGCGTATTTTTCAGCTCAGATACTTTAGTCTAGCGAAAAAAATACGAGAGTGGGGAAATTATGATTGCCCGAAGGATAATTTGGCAAAAAAAAGACTCTTCTTACACATAGCGTTTTGTTTAGGACTTAATTGTTACTAGCTAAACAAAACAAAGAAGAGCAGGATTGCTAAATGAAGAATCCTACTCCACGTTTTGTTTAGTCGTTTTAAGACTTAAACTAAAACGAAGGTAGGGAGAATTGATGGACGAGAGGATTATTCGTTATTTCTTCAGCGACATATAGCGTAGTTAGTTTTTTTCGTAAACTAACTGAAAGCTACATGTGAGCTCGTAGTTAGTTTACAACACAACAAGGACTACTAACTACGGAAAGAAGGAATAACGATGAGGAACATCCAAAGTCGACAAATTATTAAAGAAGTTTTTATGGTTTTAATCGGTTCATTTATTTTAGCAGCAGCGCTATATCACATTCACTTCCAAAACCACTTAACAGAAGGTGGCTTTGTAGGTATTGCACTATTTATCCAAAATTTTTATGATATTTCACCATCCATTTCAACTGTAGTAATGGATATCCCTATTATTTTACTATGTGCTTCATTTTTAGGTAGAAAAATGGTTGGCTACTCATTCCTAGGTTCGATTTCATTCGGAGTATTTTATTCTTTTATGGAAAATTATTCTCCATTTACGGTCGATTTATCAAATAATTTATTTATAGCTGCAGTAGTTGGCGGTGCGTTAGCTGGTATTGGACTCGGTTTTATATTGCGATTTGGCGGTGCAACCGGCGGAGACGATATTTTAACAATTATATTAAGTAAACGAACTCGGTTTACAATTGGGCAAATTTTCTTCGTCTTTGACGCGATTGTTCTTGCGCTTTCATTATATTATTTAAATTGGACAGAAATTGCTTTTACTATTCTTTCGATTGCCGTACAGGCAAAAACATTGGATTTAATTTATTATCCAAAAGTAGAAAAGAAAGCAGAAAAGCAACCAGTATCTATTCCAATGTCCAAAAAGCATGCAACAAATTAAAAAAGCGAAAGGCCTCGGCCTCTCGCTTTTTTTATGCTCTTTTTTCCTTCTCGACTATGTGGCGCACTTGATAAAATCTATTTGCAAATTCAGTAACGCTTCTTGTTAAACGATAGTTCACTGTAGACCCAATTGCCATTCCAATGACCGGAATACCTTGGAATAATTTACGACGAAGAGCATAAATCGAAAATGTCTTCAAAATTTGTTTTAACACAACCTCAGTAGAAGCTGGCTTTAACACCTCTTCGTCTCCTTCATAAAAGAATGAATCTTCTTGCTCAAGTTCTCTCAGTAAATTGTACCATGCATATTGCTGAAGTCTCGCCGGCAATAATGCTGCGTGGAATACCTTTAACGCAAGCATCATTTCATACGGCTTGTTCACATCATGTCCAAATGATGTTGCAATAAGTTGAACAGCTTTCACATTTAACGCGATCATAACCGGAAAATCAGCTGTTAATAATAATAACCCCCCAGCACCCGTTGCTCCGCCTTGTACGAATGAATATAGGCGATGTCTTGCTGTTTGCTGCTCTGCTATGTATGTTAATTGATCAATAGATAACGCCTTCAAATCTTCAAGTTGCTCAATTGATTCATCAAATAATCTCGATGTTCCTAAAATGCGATTACGTGCATCTAACTGTGATTGTGAACTTTGAATAAGTGCATGCAAATGAAAGAGCCATCCATCTGCTTTCGTAAAGAAATCTTTTCGTTTTTTCTCAGGCAATTTCGCAATTGTAGTATGTACCCATTTATCAAACATTTTTTGAAAATCGGTCGCTTCTTGCTCAACTAATTGCGATTCCCATTCTTTTATATTGTCTAAAATGGCTTGTTCTCGCTTCGATCGCATCGCAACAACCACCTCGTTCGATTTTTTTCTATTGTAACATATTTCCGCTTGTTCTTTGCAAATATGCTTGTCTATCTTTATTCACATACCATTTTTTAGTGACATAAAATATTAGCAAAAAGGACGAGATGAATCACATGAATCTATCCAATATAAAAAAAGAATATAATGCAGTATTCAGCTTAGGACAAAACTGCTGGCCTGCTTGGGCTTTATATCAATTCGAATTATCACCATTTTTTGGTGTTATCGATTTTATGCTAAGCCCTTCATTAGAAAAAGTGAATTTATTATTACAAAATCGATTTGACCGTTTTTTACAGTTCGAAAACTTATCCTTCATCTCATTTTGGGATGATGATGCGAAATTAAGACTACGTGACAGCCTATATGAAATCGACTCCTGTCACGACTTTAAAACAGATGTAAACACACCAACATCCTGGCCTTCTTATACAGAAATTAAGTTAAACTATGAGCATCGAATTAATCGTTTTCTAACTACAATCGAAACGGCAGAATCCACATTGTTTATTCGGACGGGAGGAACATACGAAGAAGCACGTTCCTTGGAACAAATTTTATCTCAAATAGTTAAACATACATTCTCTGTCCTATTACTCATTCCTGAAGATGTACCAACTATCGCCCAAGAAGATTGGGGATTACAAAACATTTGTGTTATAAAATGCCCTATTATGGATGTATATCAGTACAATGAAGCATTTTGGAATGACTTATTTGATGGAATCACGATTCGGCCAAACGCTTAAATACACGTCACCTTTTATCACACCCTGCCTTATAATCATCCTTATACAAAATAAATAAGGAGTAATTATATATGTATCCACGTGCAAAAGCTTTTGGCATTGCTATACATCACGGTCGCCTTCTCGTACAAGAATATCATACAGGCGATGAAACATATTACCGACCTCTTGGCGGATCAATTGAACTTGGTGAAAAATCAGCACATACTGTTATTCGCGAATTTCAAGAAGAGCTTCACACAGAAGTGGAAATCACCAATTATTTAGGCTGCTTAGAAAATATCTTTCATCTTGATGGAGAAATTGGTCATGAAATCATTCAGCTATATTCTTTACGCTTATTAGACACATCACTATATGAAATGGAAAAAATGAATATACAAGATGAGCAAACCGTATCGTATGCGAAATGGATTCCCATTACAGCTTTCATTCAGAAGGAAAAAGTGCTATATCCAGATGGAATTTTAAACTATATCCAAAAGAAAAAAGACGAAATCCTATAGGATCTCGTCTTTTTTATATAGTATATTAACCAATATCTCCAAGACGTAATACGTCACGAGCAATCATAACTTCTTCGTCAGTTGGAATTACGATAATTTTTACTGGAGAGTGTGGGAAGCTAATGAATGCTTCTTCACCGAATACGTTATTGCGTTTTACGTCGAAGTATACGCCCATGTACTCAAGGCCTTCTAATACGCGCTCACGAATAATTGCACTGTTTTCACCTACACCAGCTGTAAAGATGATAGCGTCAACGCCTTTCATACGAGCTGTGTAAGAACCGATGTATTTATGGATACGGCTCACGAACACGTCAAGTGCTACTTTCGCACGGTGGTCGCCTTCTTCTTCTTTCGCAATGATGTCACGTAGGTCACTAGAGTAACCAGTAAGACCTAACATACCACTCTTCTTGTTTAATACGCTAACTACTTCTTCTACAGTTTGGCCTGTTTTTTCCATGATGTATGGAATTAACGCAGGGTCAATGTTACCAGAACGTGTACCCATTGTTACACCAGCAAGTGGAGTGAAGCCCATAGAAGTATCGATAGACTTACCGCCTTCTACTGCTGCGATACTTGCACCGTTACCTAAGTGACAAGAAAGTAGGCTTAAGCTTTCAATTGGACGACCTAATAATTCAGCCGCACGCTCAGTTACATATTTATGAGAAGTTCCGTGGAAACCGTATTTACGGATGCCAAATTTCTCATAGTACTCATATGGTAAGCTGTATAGGAATGCAGATTCCGGCATTGTTTGGTGGAATGCTGTATCGAATACTGCTACTGCTGGTACGTTTGGTAGTACTTCTTGGAATGCTTTAATACCAACAAGGTTTGCTGGGTTGTGAAGTGGTGCTAAATCGCTTAACTCTTCGATATCAGCTAATACTTCAGCATCAATTAAAACAGAATCAGCAAATTTTTCACCGCCGTGTACAACACGGTGACCGATACCGCCAATCTCATCAAGAGATTTTACGATTCCGTTTTCAGTTAATTTCTTAAGAAGCATGTTAACTGCTACTGCATGATCTGGTATGTTTGTAATTTCTTTTTGTTTTTCGCCATTTACAGTAATTGTGAAGATACTATCTTCTAAACCGATACGTTCTACTAAACCTTTTGTTAATACTGTTTCACTTGGCATTTCAAATAATTGGAACTTTAACGAAGAGCTTCCTGCGTTAATCGCGATGATTTTTGACATCTAGTCTTTCGCCCCTTTTTCTCTTGGTAGTTGTGTGGATCATTCCACAAACCGCTCGATTTTATCTAATTAAATTCACTCATTATGAAAACGTTTCATCATTAGTAAATTTTATACTCACGATTTTAATTTAAACATCGTCCGACATATATTTCAAGTGAAAAAATTGTAACACCAAGAAAAAAAATATATTACAGATTTCAAAAAAATTCAGTTAAATCTTGTATATATTAAAAAACATTACATATCCTATAAAACTGTACTACATTAATTACTAACCCTGTTACATATATATCGTATTATTTATGTGTTGCAAACCAAGTATTCAATTGATCCATAATGTTCTCCATAGCCTTCATGTTAGAGAATTTAGGTAATTCCACTAGTAGTGCCTGTTTCGGCATTGTTACACCTTGGCCTTTCTTTTGGAGAACAAATATACTTTTTGCATTTTTCTCGTTTTTAAACATGGAAACAGGAAGCTGTAATAATCCTTGAATAAAACATGTCTCTTTAATGAATGCATGTAGCTTTGGCGCTTGATCACTTTCAAAAATGAAGTTTGGTACTAAGAAGAATAAATACCCGCCTTCTTTCGTATGTTTCACACTTTGTTCAATAAATAAGTGATGTGCATATGACATTCCTTCATTTGTTTTTAATGTATATTCACTTGCAACAATTTCATTTGGATAATAACCAATTGGTAAATCTGAAACGACTGCATCAACTGGATCAATATAAAGTGGTGCTAGTCCATCTTGGTGGAAGAATTCGATTGCATGCTTTTGTAAATTTGCATTTACTAAAGCAAGTTTAATTAACACCTCATCCACTTCTACACCAAATCCACTCATTGTTAGTTCTTCTTTGGCGCTATTAAACAATGTAGTCATTAAGTTACCAGTTCCAATTGCAGGGTCTAAAACAGTAATTTCTTTTTGACCTTGCATAAATTTATGGAATAAGTAGCTCATGAACATTCCAACTGCATCTGGCGTCATTTCGTGATTCGCTTGTACGCCCTCTTTCATTCCTTTTAAAATGGCTAGCTGAAATGCTTTACGAATTTCTTCCCCTTTATATGTTTCTTCATTAAACGTACTATATTCACGATTCAACCTTTCAATTGTTGATTCGGATAATTCCTCTTGTAAAATCGCTCCTTCAAACAAGTTATCACCTGTTTCTACAAGCGCCTCTAAATATGTTACATCTAATTCTTTACGTAAAACTACCGTAGAAGAATCAAAAATAGAAAATAATGTTTCTACTGCCTGACTCACGTACATTCCTCCTTCTCTCTTTTACACATAACTTATATCATACCATAATCTAAATTTTTCCCAAAAGAAAAAGCGACCTCTTGCAAAGAGCTCCCCTTCAAGTTGTTTATGATGTAACGTCTTTTCTCATATATTGGTTCAGTTAACAATACATGAGAAAAGACGACCTCTTCTAAAGTAAAACTTTAATGAGAGGTCGTCTTCATTTACATTACTTCGCAGATTTAGCTGCTTCTAATGCTGCTTCATAGTTTGGATGGCTTGTACCTTCGCCTACGTATTCTGCGTAAACTACTTTGTCATTGCTATCTACTACGAATACTGCACGAGCAAGTAAACGAAGTTCTTTCATTACTAAGCCGTAAGCTTCACCGAATGAAAGGTCACGGTGATCAGAAAGTGTTACAACATTTTCTAAACCGTTTGCTGCACACCAGCGTTTTTGAGCGAATGGTAAATCAGCGCTAATTGTTAATACTTTCGCGTTTTCAATACCTGCTGCATCTTCGTTAAAACGACGAGTTTGTGCATCACATACACCTGTGTCGATTGAAGGTACAACACTAATTAATTTCACTTCACCTTTGTATGTTTCTAAACTTACTGGAGATAAGTCATTTGCTAATACTTGGAAGTTAGGCGCTTGATCGCCAACTTTAACTTCTGTTCCAACTAAAGTCATTGGGTTACCTTTAAAAGTTACATTTGCCACTTAAAAATCCTCCCTTATTTTAAACAAAATATGTACAATGTAAATGATAGTTTGTCCCTATCGATAATGCAAATAAAATCGCTTTATTTACAAAAAAATTAAAGAAGCTAATCCACTGATCAGCTTCTTTATTCGTTAAATTTGAAATTCAGGATCATCTTCTTTTCGTTTATCCATCATTTCTTTCACTTTATCAACAGCTTGTGGCGCTAATTCAATTATTTTATCGATGACGTGTGTTTGCTTATCTAAGTGTAATACTTTCACACCTTCTCCATTTATAACAAGAAAGGCAACAGGATTAATAGAAACTCCTCCACCACTTCCCCCGCCAAATGGATGACGGCCTGAATGTTCTACTTTACCAAATTCACTTCCACCAGCAGCAAATCCAAAACTGACTTTCGAAACTGTAAGAATTACACTTCCATCTGCCGCTTTAATTGGGTCACCAACAATTGTATTTACATCCGTCATTTGTTTCAAATGCTGCATTGCGGTTGTCATTAAACCTTGAATTGGATGGTCCATTCTATATCCCCCCTATGCTTGAACAGATTTTTCTGTCATACCAGATCTTTGCTTTCTCATAAACATGAGTAATTTTATCGCTGTTTTTACAGTACGGAATATACGAAAAGATGCTGTTAACTCGCATCTTGATGCAAATCCCTTTCCTTGAAAAACAGGAGTAATTTCAAATTCTGGTATGTCGACAATATGCATATATTGTCCTACAACTCCAGCAGCCATTCCTTTTGTCCCCCATGCATATCCAGTGACAATTCCAGTACTAGCCGCGTCGCCTGCTCCAATTTGCGTATGCCATTTCCAACCATTGATTTTCACTCTTTTGAGAAAATCTTTAACAATAGTATGAACGTCTTGAAGCTTTTTTATCAGTTCCCCTATACTATCGAGTTGTGCCATAATTTTATTATCTATTCCGCCGTCCTCTTCAGCTTTTTTAATTTTTTGTCCTGTCTTCTTCTGCTGTTTTTCAATTCTTTCCAATACATCAAACGTATATCGAATCATCCATATTTTCACTTGAAATAAACATTGTTTTTCCATTTCTGAATATAAAAACGTCACCTTAAGCGATATTTTCGATAATAGTATAAGCAAAATAAAAAGTAGAAGAATTATCATTCCAATTACGAGCCACTTCATTCGTACCATCCTTTCACTCCATACCCATTATCGACAAGTTTATTCATCATTAAACAGACTTTGATAAAATTGAATATAAAAATTTTTCTAAAAATAAAAAGGAATTTTGACAATTTATATCGAAATATACTATTTGAACATATCATCCAGAAACATACTCTGACGATATGTAGCACTAAGACTAGAAAATTTAACTGCAGTGGAGGGATACATAATGGCAAATCGTCGCAATTTATTTTTCTTTTATGGTGATGACAAAGTAACGCTCGTTGAAAAAATGAAACCAGTATATCGTATTTTAGAGGAGAATGGATTTACCATATTAGATCATCCAAAAAATGCAAACGCTATCGTCAGCGTTGGAGATGATGGAACTTTCTTACAAGCCGTTCGTAAAACTGGCTTTAGAGAAGATTGCTTATACGCAGGTATTTCTACGAAAGATGAAATTTCTTTCTACTGCGATTTCCACATCGATCACGTTGATACAGCCCTTCAAGAAATTACAAAAAACGAAATTGAAGTGCGAAAATATCCAACAATTAAAGTAGATGTAGATCACGGTACATCTTTCCATTGTTTAAATGAATTCACATTACGCTCTAGTATCATTAAAACATTTGTCGTAGATGTACACGTCGACAATTTACATTTCGAAACCTTTAGAGGTGATGGATTAGTTATCTCCACACCAACAGGAAGTACCGCTTACAATAAATCATTACATGGTGCAGTTGTCGATCCACTTATCCCATGTTTCCAAGTAAGCGAACTAGCATCTTTAAATAACAACACATACCGTACACTCGGATCACCGTTTCTTTTAAATCACGAGCGCACGTTAACTTTAACACTTAAACCAGATGGTAATGATTATCCTGTTATCGGCATGGATAACGAAGCACTTAGCATTAAGCAAGTGGAGAAAGCCGTTGTTCGTTTAAGCGATAAACAAATTAAAACTGTTAAATTAAAAAACAACTCTTTCTGGGAAAAAGTACAGAGAACATTTTTATAGTATTAAAATAACCGCAGAATTATGGGATTCCATAATTCTGCGGTCTTTTATTTCCCCCGATTGGTGTGGGCAGCCACCTCTTACTATGCAGTCGCCATTATTGTCAGCTTTTGTCAGTAAGTCGATATATTTTAATAATCGCTGATATATTTCAAGTTATGGTCGATATATTTTCACACGTCTTTTCTATAAACAATCTTCCCATCAATGACGGTCATTTCTGCCTGTACTTCTTTTATTTCTTCCGCCTCAATTTCAAAAACATTGCGGTCTAATATCGTAAAGTCTGCTTCATATCCTTTTGTAATTTGTCCTCGCTTTCCTTCTTTTCCAATTGCATACGCACTTCCTGTCGTAAATAAAGAGACAGCTTCATATACCGTTAATCTTTCTTCTGGCATATAGCATACACCATCAATAAAACTTCTACGTGTAACAGCACTATATATACCTAAAAACGGATTCACTTGTTCAATTGGAGCATCAGAGCCTCCATTACAGTGTAATCCTGCGTCCAGTAACGTCTTCCAAGCATACGCATAACGAAGACGATGGTCTCCTAGTTTTTCAATCACTGATGGAAAATCCGATGAAACAAAGACTGGTTGAATATCAATAATAGCTGGCAAGTGTTTCATTCTTTCAATCAACTCTTCACGAGCTAGCTGACAATGAATAATACGGTCACGTAATCCTTCTGCTGGTGGATGTAATTCAAGCGCATCAATGACATATTCAAGCGATAAATCACCAATTGTATGAATCGCAACTGGCATATGTAAATCTCGTGCTTTTTTCACTAAACCTGCAAGCTCTTCACGTGAGAAAATGGCAACTCCATTTGTTTCCTTCGCATCTTCATACGGTTCACTTAATAAAGCTGTTCTTCCGCCAAAAGAGCCGTCAGAAAAAATTTTCATCGCACCAAATTCAATATAGTGCTCATTTTCATATTCTTTTCGTTCATTCGCTACTTCATGGTGAACGAGTAAATGCGCTTTAAACCGCATTTCTTTTATAACGTGTGAAAACGCATTGTACGTTTTTTGAAAGCCGCCATAATAATTTAAGTCTTCCGTATGTCCGCCAACGAGTCCGTATTGCCAGCAGTCTGAAATCGCTGTTTGCAGAGCACTTTGCAAATACACTCCATCTATTTCGGGCTGAACATGTTTAATTAACTCTTGTCCTTGCTCATATAAAAGTCCTGTTAAATTATTTGACACATCACGGCCAATTTTCCCGCCCTTTGGATCTTGCGTCGCTTCTGTTATGTTCGCTTCTTGCAATATGTATGAATTCACCCATGTCACGTGACGA
The DNA here is from genome assembly GCF_003315125.1 of Bacillus sp. DB-2. NCBI lineage: Bacteria > Bacillati > Bacillota > Bacilli > Caryophanales > Bacillaceae > Bacillus > Bacillus sp. DB-2. The sequence continues at coordinate 449,244 of NZ_QNRN01000001.1, forward strand.
CAAACACGCTTTAATAAAATCGGATGTTCTTTAGAGATTTCATCTAAATCACGTACATGAACTTGTTTTGTATCTGTAAAATTATTTTCATTCCATCCTTCTCCGATAATCCAAGATCCTTTTGGCGCTTCTTCTACGCGCTTCTGAACAAGAGTAAGCACTTCTTTATAAGATGTACAATTTGATAAATCTAGACGAAGTAACCTCTCCCCATGCCCAATAAGATGCATATGGCTATCAACAAGACCTGGAATCATCGTTTTCCCTTTTAAATCGTACAACTTCACCGCAGAATATCGGTTCTCTAACGCTTCTTTATTCCCCACATCAACAATGACGCCATCTTCGACGTAAACGGCTTCTACTTTTTCATTCTCTTCTCGCATTGTGTAAATGGTGCCGCCATACCAAATTTCTCCCATATGCCCATCCCCTTTTTCCTTTAGTCTACGAAATTAGTACGTATAAAAAAAGCACCATTTCGATTAAAAATGGTACTTTTCCAAAAATTAATTTTGTTCAGTAGGGTTCGTTGTAATTTGCCATTCAATGCTAAATTTATCTTTTAATTGTCCGTATGCTGGGCTCCAGAACGTTTCTTGAAGTGGCATAATAACTTCTCCACCTTCTTGTAACTTATCAAATACTTCTTTCGCTTTTTCTGCATTATTAATTTGAATTGCGATTGTTACTTGAGATCCGATTGCATGCCCTTGACCTGGGAATGTATCAGAAATCATAAGGTCCGTATTACCAACTTTTAAAGTAGCATGTAAAACGCGCTCTTTCGCTTCAGCTGGAATTGGGTATTCTGGATTTTCAGGCATGTCACCAAAAGTTTGCATTACTTCTACTTTTGCGTCTAACGCCTCTTTGTAAAACTGTACAGCTTCTTGCCCACTACCATCTAAAACTAAGTACGGATTAATACCTAAAATCATACGGACACCTCTTTTTTTAGTTTATAAAATCGAACTTGTGTTCGTTTTTTATAATATCATCGTTTTACATTTCATTCAACTATTTACTTCCCTATTTTCAAAATTATTTTGAAGGAAGCTCCATTTCTTGTTTTCTAAGTTCAATACGGCGAATTTTTCCGGAAATCGTTTTTGGTAGTTCATCTACAAATTCAATTTTGCGAGGGTATTTATATGGTGCAGTCAATTCTTTGACGTGTTGTTGGAGCACTGGAATTAATGTTTCTTCGTCCTTGTCTATATTCTCTCTTAATACGATAAATGCCTTCACGACACTTCCCCGAATTTCATCAGGGCTTGCAACAACCGCACATTCTCTTACGTAAGGATGTTTTACAAGCGCATCTTCTACTTCAAACGGGCCGATTGTATAGCCAGAGCTAATAATAATATCATCACCGCGCCCTTCAAACCAGAAATAGCCTTCTTCATCTTTTTTCGCTTTATCACCCGTAATATAATACTCACCACGGAATTGCATCGCTGTGCGCTCATCGTCTTTATAATATTGTTTAAAGAGTGCTGGTGTTTCAATGTGAACTGCAATATCACCAACTTCTCCTACCTGTACAGGAGTTCCTTCTTCATTTACGATATCAACATGATTTCCTGGCGTCGGTTTTCCCATTGATCCTGGTCTAATGTCCATCCCTTTCATTATTCCAACAAGCAGTGTATTTTCCGTTTGCCCATAGCCGTCTCTTACTGTAATATCGAAATGCCTTTGGAACGTTTCAATGACTTCCCTGTTTAACGGCTCACCTGCCGATACAGCGCTATGTAAAGCTTCTAAATCGTACTCACTTAAGTTTTCTACCTTTGCCATTAATCTATACTCAGTCGGTGTACAACAAAGTACATTCACCTTATTATCACCTAATAAATTTAAATATGTTTTTGGTTCAAATTTGCCGTTATATACAAATCCTGTTGCACCTGAACCGAGAGTCGCTACAAACGGGCTCCAAATCCATTTTTGCCAACCTGGACTAGCCGTTGCCCATACAACATCTTCTTCTTCGATTCCGAGCCAGTTCGGAGCGCTTGTACGTAAATGAGCGTATGCCCAGGCATGCGTATGAACAACTCCTTTTGGATTTCCTGTCGTCCCTGACGTATAAGATAAAAAGACCATATCTTCTTTATCCGTCTTCGCCATTTCTAACGTATCACTTTCCGTTTCTAATGCTGTTTTTAAATTCGTCCATCCATCTACTGATCGCTCGCTCAGGACGAATTTTTGAAGAGATTCCACCGCTTCTACGCCGTCAAATTGTCCAATATACGGTTCGTAACTTACGATAGCCTTTACTTCTCCGTGCCCAATACGATACTCGATATCTTTTTTACGCAACATTTCTGAGCTTGGAATAACGACAAATCCTGCTTTAATCGCAGCAATATACGTCATGTAAGCTTCAATTAAGCGCGGCATCATAATAAGGAGCTTGTCCCCTTTTTGTAAGCCACTTTTTATAAAAGCGTTTCCAATTCTATTCGCACCTTGCATTAATTCAAAATATGTAATCTCTCGTCTATTCCCTTTATCATCTTGCCAAATTAAAGCAAGCTTCTCTTTATCACTCGTATATTTCTCTATTTCCGAAACTAAATTATAAGACGGCGGCGCTAACAATTCCTCTCTCTTCATATAACATCCTCCTTTATTTCTATGCCTCCCTTATATAATAAAGAATTTTCAGTAAATTTTGAACCCTCTTCTTTTGACAATTTTTTTATATTTATGTCGAATTGATGTATGAATGTATAGCGACGATGTTTTTAACATAACGATTCATCGGCAAATAACGACGAAAACGACAAAAAGAAAGAGCGGGAGAACCCGCTCTTTCTAAGCCATCGTATATGGGATTATTTTTGGTAACCGCCTAATTGTTGCTCAGCTAGTGAAACTAGACGTTTAGTAATTTCGCCACCAACAGATCCGTTAGCGCGAGATGTTGCATCAGCTCCAAGTTGAACACCAAACTCTTGAGCGATTTCGTATTTCATTTGATCTAATGCTGCTTGAGCACCAGATACTGCTAATTTATTTGTGCTTGCCATGTTGTATCACCTCCTTGTGAGTATAGAGTGTGATAAACAACATGACTTCATGCACATTTGAATGTGGTAATTTATGGGTTTAGAAAAGTTCTTCGAATTTTTCTTCTTCAGCCACTACTTCTACTGTTTGTAATACCATTGTTTCTTTGTTCGCTACAGCCTCTTCAATTAACGGCGCGAAATCGTACTTCGCTTCAAAACGATTTGCTTTCTCACGCTTCGGTTTCGTCGATGGACTTGCTGGTGTAAACACTGTACAGCAGTCTTCATATGGACGAATTGAAATATCATACGTTCCAATTTCTTTTGCAATTTTAATAATTTCTAATTTATCCATCGTAATAAGCGGGCGAATAACAGGATAGTTTGTCACTTCGTTAATCGTATGCATACTATCTAACGTTTGGCTCGCTACTTGTCCAAGACTTTCACCAGTCGTAATTGCAAGTGCATTACGCTCCTCTGCAATACGCTCTGTAATACGCATCATCATACGACGCATAACTGTCATAGAATAGCTAGATGGAATTTCTTTATTAATCGTTTTTTGCACTTCAGTAAATGGAACAAGATGAAGTGTTACACGTTTACAGTATTGCGTTAACTCTTGTGCTAAATCGATTACTTTTTGTTTCGCGCGCTCGCTTGTGAAAGGTGGGCTATGGAAGTGAACTGCTTCCACAGATACGCCGCGTTTCATCGTTAAGTACGTTGCTACCGGGCTATCGATACCACCAGAAAGAAGTACCATTACTTTTCCGCCAACGCCAACTGGTAAACCGCCAGCTCCCATGTGCTCACCACACATAATATAGCTGTAACCACTGCGAATTTCTATACGTACATTCACATCTGGATTATGAACATCTACTGTGATATCCTCTGTATTTTCTAAAATGTGCCCACCGATTTCTGGAAGTAACTCCATCGTCTTCATTGGGAAGCGCTTATCAGAGCGGTGCACTGTAATTTTAAATGTTTTCACATCACCTTTTACTTGTAAGAAAGCTGCTAATGCACCTTTTTTAATATCTTCTAATTCTGATGGTACTTTCATTGCTAAGTTAAACTTATGAATACCAAATACATCTTTCAATCTTTCAGAAATTGCTTCATGGTCTTCACCATTTAACTGAATGTACATACGATCATGTGTTGCATCAATTTTAATGTTTGGGAATTTTTTTAATTTGAATTTCACATTATCTTTTAACGTACTTACAAACTTAGAACGGTTCTTTCCTTTTGTCGTCATTTCTCCATAACGAACTAAAATATATTCATATGTCATCATATTTCTTTACCTCATCACTTCATATAATTTTGGCATCGTCTCTTTAACAATACCTTCAAATTGTTTTACTTCTTCCATCGTGTTGTCTGGTGCTAGACTAATGCGAATCGCACTTGTAGCTGCGGCGTGCGGTACTCCCATTGCCACTAGTACTCTGCTCACTTCATTTGCTTTTGAAGAACAAGCAGACTTCGTCGATACATATACACCATGCTCTTCTAAAGCATGAACGACTACTTCTGGTTTTAAACCGACAAATGATACATTTAAAATGTGCGGTGCCGCATATTCAAGTGATGTATTAATCGTTACAGTTTCCATCTCTTTAAAGAAACGGACCAGCTCTGTTTGTAAATTTTGCAAATGAACTATCTTTTCTTTCACTTGTTCCATCGTCATACGAAGTGCTTTCACCATCGCTACAATACCAGGTAAATTTTCTGTACCTGAACGATACTTGAGCTCTTGTTGACCACCTGATAAGATTGGATCTAATCTTACACCATCACGTACGTAAAGAAGACCTGTCCCCTTTACGCTATGAAATTTATGTCCAGATATTGAACAAAGGTCAATATGAGAAGCGTATAAATCAAGTGGTACTTTTCCTATCCCTTGTACATGGTCCACGTGGAATCTTATTTTCGGATAGTTCGTTAATAATGCTCCAATTTCAGTAACGGGCTGAATCGCTCCAGTCTCGTTGTTCACGTGAATAATTGACACAAGAATCGTATCTTCACGAAGTGCTCGTTTTACATCTTCTACCGATACAACACCGTGCTCGTTAACCGGTAAATACGTTACATCAAAACCGAGATCTTCTAATTGTTTATATGCTTCAAACACAGACGCGTGTTCAATATTTGTTGTAATGATATGTTTGCCGCGCGAACGATTCCTCATCGCTATCCCTTTAATCGCAAGGTTATTCCCTTCCGTTCCACCTGATGTGAAAATAATTTCAGCAGGTTTAACGTGAAGGAGCTGTGCCGCAATCGTTCTCGATTGTGTTAATAGACGCTCTGCCTCTCCTCCAAGCGAATGAATAGAAGAAGGATTACCAAAATATTTCCCTGCAACCGTTACGTACGATTGAAGCGCTTCTGGATATGGCTTCGTCGTCGCACTATTATCAAAATAGATCATCGTTCTTCCCCTTTCAGCGCTATCACATCATATAATCATATCACAAATACGTGTAATTACGCTAAGACTACTCAAAGGTTCCGTTTTTATATAAAAGTGTACATTTTCCCCGGCCATTTGCAGGCATACTGAGTGGTGAAGATTAATAATCAGTGGTGGATGAAACCCCATCACTTATGGTTTCACTTTATTTTGAAACGAACAACCTTACTGTATTCCGCTATTCATTATAGCAACATCGACTTCAAAATTACACAAAAAAACAAACCCTTTATTAAAGGGTTTGCTCATTGTCTACATATTCAGCTATTTTTTGAACAACACCAGGTTCAAGTTGCTCTAATATAGAAGCCGCTTGTTCTAAAGCTGCATCGTATTGATATTCACGGAATAATTTCTCCGCATAATTTAAGCTTTCTGCAAGATTCTCATCATGACTGCGGTATCGGTTACCGTATTGAATTAGTTTTTCAACTAAATAAGCTTGTCCAATTAATTCTTCTGTCATTTCAGATACACCATTCACAACTGTGTATGCTTCTTCTAAACTGCTATTTACAGTATTCATATTTAACGGCTTTACTTCTAATTGCTCATATACAGCTTGCATCGCCATTTGCCCTTTTTGTAAATCTTCCATAATACTCTCTGGAAGACCTGGTAAATTCGACTTTTGCATAAAACGTTTCGTCTCAAAAATTGTATTTCGCATTTCTTGTAACTTCTCACGTGCTTCAAATTCTTCTTTGCGCATCGTTTGCAGCATTTCTTTATATTCTGCATGAAGTACTTTTAAAGTTTCACATTGCTCATAAACCTCTTCTAGTTCCTCACGAATGATAGAGAATGCAATATCTTGTTCAGCAACGCGTATTTGTAACACTTCAAAACGTTTCATTAAAATATGCATTTGCTTTTCAATTACTTTTTGTGACTCAATATCTTTGTCTTGTAATTGATAACTTTGTTTCACAAGTTGTGTTTCTATTTTCGTTTCAATTGTTTCTGTACGAATTTCTTCTAAATCTTCATAAACAGACAGTGTTTTTTGCTCCACATAATGTTTCGCATGCACTTCTTGTTCAAGTTGATCATAAAAACTGTCTAAACGAGTTTTTAAGTTCTCTACTTTTTCTGCTGCTTCTGTTATATGAAGTTCCTGTATATCCATTAAACATGTGTGTAGTTGTGTCGTCATATCGCGGACTTCTTTAGGGATTTCCAAATACTCTAATACATAGCCTTGTCTTATCATATCATCATGACCTTGTAATAAATCTTCCAGCTGAACTGGTAATGTCGCTTGACACTCTACCAATAAATCCGGAATTTGATGAATAACGATTTCTAAACTTGCTAAACCTTCTTCTAAACTAATAACAATTTCTCTCGCTTTTAAATAATCACCATTATCTGTTGCCTCTTCAAAAGTTTTGAACTTCTCGGATTCAACATCTAACATCTCTTCAATTTTTTGCTCAGCTGCTCCATACATGTGTCGATGAGCAAGAACGCTCTTTTTCATACTACGATATGTATCACGTAACCCTTCAATTTCCGCGCTATTTTTCTCATGGCTTTCTAACAGTTGCTGTAATTCATTTAAAATGTCTGTAATACGATTATCAGCGTCATCTAAACCACTTATGGATTCTTTCATCGCATGCTTTGCTTTGCGGAAGGAGAATTGCGAGGCGAATTTTCGCGCTTGCCCTAAATCTTTTTCAGCTTTCGGAAGAGTTGTTGATACAATTTCATCCCACTCTTCACGCCATTTACCAAACAGCTCTTCTGTTTGACCTGTCATATTTAAATCTTTTACCCGCTTTAGTTCATCTGCCACAGGTTTATCTTTTATCTCTTGTTTCCACTGCTCCAGTGCTTCAATATCTTTATATGAACGATTTCTTATCACAAGCTCTATCATGAGCAGCACTAGAATAGAGCTTACTACAATGATAACGATCGTCAGGATAGAATCCATGCAAAAAAGCCTCCTAGTTATATCTCTTTTTTTGTCCGTTCCGTTTATGAAATGGAAGGCATTATGTATAAAAAGGGAATTCCCCTATATTTAACAACTAACAATGTTCTAATCATACCATGTAATGACGTGTTTTTGACCTAGTTTTTTTAAAAATTTCATGTTTCTTTACATGTGATTGTAATATTTCTTAATATTCCATTTATTCCATTATCCGTCCTCAAATAAATGCAATAAAGGTAAGGCTTTTACGGGCAGTTAATGCAGGATAACGAGCTCTCTTTCATACGAGAGACGAAATAAATCTTTCGCATTAGTGGTGGTTCTACAGAAATCGTACGTACGTTACCTTGCATTACGGCTTACTGTAAAGCGGTTTCCGGAAGCAATGTTATACCAAGTCCAGCCCCTACCATCGCAATCATCGGTTCTGCATAAGATGTTTCAACCGCAATTATTGGTTTCGCGCCCATACATTGAAACACATTCATAATCATTTTCCTTACATCACATATTTCTGGGTATACAATTAGCTGTTCATTAACAATTATTGCGCTAGTATGCAACAATTTATGGCAAAGAAAACAACATATAAAAATCCCCACCTCAGTTCGTTAGGTGGGGATTTTTCACATATGAACAGCTCTTGGTAGTTCATAATACATACTCGCTTTATATAATGTTCGTTCCATCCATTGCTCAATTTCCTTCGTATACATTTCTAAGAAAAACGTCTCAGACGGAAATGAGTGTAGCACCTCAGATATATATTGTGGATATAAAAACGGCATATTCATCATGCCTTTTAATTGTGTCATAAACATTGTAAAAGATACCTTTTTAAATTCTTGATTCATTTGTCCTTGTTTAATGATTTGCTCTATATAATATCTTTCTCTAGAAAAATAAACGGTCATCACTTCACGAATTAATGTCGTATCAAGCGAAAGCTCTCTATAAAAAAAACGTGTCAGTTCTCTATTATCAAATTGATATCGTAAAATCCCGCGCACCATTTGCACCATCACATCTTTAGCCGATAAATATTCTCTCTGTTCAAATGACGTTTCAATTACGTGAATATATCCTTCTAAAAAATCAGTAATAAGCTGTTCTAATAACCCTTGCTTTCCAGCAAAATAATATGAAATATTCGCTACATTCACATCCGCTCGCTTTGCAATTTCTCGCACTGATGTCCCGTCATAACCTTTCGTATTAAACAACGATATTGCCGCATCAATTACTTTTTGTTTCGTCTGTTTCATGCGCTCACTTCCTCTCAATGAACAGCTATAGTCTAAATTTCTTGACTTTTAAGACAAATTCCTTTAATTTTCTATCGACAAAGTCATGTGAAATACATCGTATTTTGCTAATATTTTACACATCTCGATAAAAAGGGAGTTGTTTCCATGTTTACAAAAGAAAGTTATGCAGGTTCTCGCGTGCAGCAATACGAGACAGTAATTAAACAACTGGATGCATTATTAACTGGCGAACCGAACTTAGTCGCAAACTTATCAAATGCGTCCGCACTATTAAATCAATTTTTAGATCACGTTAATTGGGTTGGCTTTTATGTAACAGAAGGAAATCAGCTTGTTCTTGGACCTTTCCAAGGAATGCCCGCTTGCGTGCGTATTCCGTTCGGACGAGGCGTTTGCGGCGTTGCAGCTGAAACAAAAACGACGCAGCTTGTAGCAGACGTTCACCAATTCCCAGGACATATCGCTTGCGATAGTGCTTCGAATTCAGAAATCGTTGTACCGATCGTGAAAGAAGGAACTGTCATTGGTGTACTTGATATTGATAGCCCTGAAAAAAATCGTTTTGATGAAGTAGATCAGCGCTATTTAGAAAAGTTTGTGGAAACACTCCTAAAACATATTTAAAAAAGAAAAGAGCGAGTTATCGATTGAGTACATCACGTACGAAACCGATAGCTCACTCTTTTTTATTGATTACTAACAGTAGATATTTTCTTTAGTGCCTGCTCTAAATCAGAAACGATATCCTCCCATGATTCTAAACCGACAGATAAACGTATTAAATTATCGTAAATACCCATTTCTTGTCTTAGCTCAGCTGGAATCGCAGCGTGCGTCATCGTTGCCGGATGCTGAATTAACGTTTCTGTATCACCTAAACTTACGGCAATTGTAATAAAATGCAGGTCATTGATAAACGACTGTGTTTCCTCTTTCACGCCTTTAATTGAAAAAGAAATAACGCCCCCACCTCGTTTCATTTGCCGAGATGCTAGTTCTCCCTCCGGATACCAAACACCTTCTACTGCTTCATGATTTTTCAAAAACGATACAATTTTTTCTGCATTATCACAATGACGATCCATTCTTACTGCTAATGTTTTTAATCCACGTAACAATAACCACGCGTCAAACGGTGCCATAATACCTCCGATATCTTTTCGCATCGGACGGATTTTGTCAGCTAACGTTTTCGTTCTACAAATTGTTACACCCGCTACAACATCCCCGTGACCACCAATATATTTTGTCGCACTGTGAACGACGGCGTCACAACCAAGCTCAAGAGGTCTTTGTAAATAAGGTGAACAAAACGTATTATCGACAATAACAAGCAAGTCATTTCGCTTCGCTACCCCGATCACCTTTTCTAAATCAATTAATTTCATCGTTGGATTAATCGGTGTTTCAACGAAAATGAGCTTTGTATTTGGACGAATTTTATTTTCAATACCAGTCTCTGTCTCCATATCACAAAACGAATGAGTAATCATAAATTTCTCTTCTAATACTTCTAAAAAACCGTAAGTACATCCATATAATCCATTTGAACAAATAATATGATCTCCAGCCTTTAGAAAACCGATTAACGTTGCTGAAATGGCTGCCATACCTGAACCGAACGCCAGCGCTTCCTCTCCACCTTCTAAAACAGCCATACGTTCTTCAAATAATTTCACAGTTGGATTCCCAAGCCTTGAATAAATATAAGATGGATCTTCTCCCGCAAAACTCGCTTCTCCTTGCTGTGCTGTCTCAAACGTAAATGTAGAAGTTTGAAATAAAGGTGGTGTTAAACTTCCTTTATGTTCCTCTGATGTATAACCGTGATGAATTAACGCTGTCTCCATATGCTTCTTTTTCATAAAAACATCCCCCTTATGTCTTTATTGCCACATATCCACCAGGAAAAAACTGATGAACGTTTTTACCACATTTTATGTAAGCGTTTTATTTGTGTTTCTATCTTTTCTTTTATATTGTTTTAAATTCCTTCTTGTTAATTTCCAAAATTTATCTGCATAAAACCAAAAGGGAGTCTCTTGACGAAACTGTAAGTAAAAGATATAATAGCGTTTGTGTAAAATAAAAAGGCAGCCTTGTAATGTGAGTTTATCGTTTGTATTTTGTTCCTCTGCGGAGGTGTATCTCGTAACTCCCTGCTGCTGGAGCGAAGGTACATGAAAACAAAATACCCGTAAATATCGATTACGTCTGTTTTTATTTTACGAAAATAAAAACATTTTTAAAGGAGGAGTCAACTATGGCTCGTTATACAGGTCCAGCATGGAAACTGTCTCGTCGTCTTGGAATCTCTCTAAGCGGCACAGGAAAAGAATTAGAAAAACGCCCTTACGCACCAGGTCCTCACGGCCCTAACCAACGTAAGAAACTTTCAGAATACGGTTTACAATTACAAGAGAAACAAAAACTTCGTCACATGTACGGCATGACTGAACGTCAATTCCGTCGCACATTTGACCAAGCAGGTAAAATGCCTGGTAAGCACGGCGAAAACTTCATGATCCTTCTTGAAGCTCGTCTTGACAACTTAGTTTACCGCATGGGCTTAGCTCGCACTCGTCGTGCAGCTCGCCAATTAGTAAACCACGGTCACATCACGGTTGATGGCGCTCGCGTAGATATCCCATCTTACCGCGTTAAACCTAACCAAACTATCAGCGTTCGCGAAAAATCTAACAGCCTTGTTGTTGTTAAAGAAGCGATCGAAGTTAACAACTTCGTACCAGAATACTTAACTTTCGATGCTGATAAGTTAGAAGCTACTTACACTCGTCACGCTGAGCGTTCTGAGTTAGCAGCTGAAATCAACGAAGCATTAATCGTAGAGTTCTACTCTCGTTAATGACAAAAAGCCAATCCTCTGGATTGGCTTTTTTCAATTCTCACCATAATTTTTTATATCCCACGTAACACAAAAGTCCCAATACTCTATACTCCCCTCTAAAACAAATATTTTTTATTTAATCAAATTCAAACAAAAAGAATAACCTTCCTATTTTCATACAGAACTCCTGTTATATTATGAAATTTCGCAGAATAACAATAATATTAAGGCTTTTTAAACTTTATAACGAGGAGACGTTGATATGGAATTCAGAAATGACATAAACAAAATAGCTAACCAAATTTTAGAACGAAAAGAGTACATAACTAATGAAGAAATGACCAAGCAATCATTAATTATTCCTTTTCTTCAAAAGCTAGGTTATGACGTTTTTAGCCCTTTAGAAGTTAGACCTGAGTATATTGCAGATTTTGGAACTAAAAAGGGAGAAAAAGTCGATTATGCGGTTTTCAAAAATGGAGTTCCAATTATTTTAATTGAGGCAAAATCTGTAACAGAAAATCTCCTTAAACACGATGCGCAACTATCTAGGTATTTCAATGCCTTACCTGATGTCAAAGTAGGGGTACTAACTAATGGTGTAGAATACAAGTTTTATACCGATTTAACAAATGACAATGTGATGGATGAAAAACCTTTCTTCACATTCAGAATGGATAATTTAACCAATTTAGATATTGAAACAATTGAAACTTTTACAAAAGAAAATTTTGAAGCTGAAGAAATCGTAAAATATGCCGAAGAGCTTATTTATATGACCAATTTAAACTCTACAATTAAAGAATTATTTAAAAACCCTTCAGATGACTTCCTTCGTTTTCTAATTAAAGACTTTAGCTCAACTAGAATTACAAATAACGTTTTAGAACGATTTCGACCAATTGTTAAAAAAGCAATTAATCGAACACTATTAGAAATAATCAGTGATGGTTTAACACCAAAAGAAACAAAAACATCGGAGAAAATAGAAACAAGCCTAGTTGCAGCCGCTTCTACCGAAATAATTGAAGATATTAGCAAAGAAGACAAAACAGATAGAGTTTTCACTACCGAAGATGAACTGACTGCCTTTAACATTGTTAAAGAGATATTAACTGAAAATCAAAGAAACATCAGCGACCTTAAATATAAAGATACCATTAGTTATTTTTGCATCATGAATCGTGTAATCACAAAATGGTTTATACGTCTCTTCCTCGATGGAGAAGCAAAATCCTTAGTGGTAAGATTAGATTTAGAAGCTACTAAGCAGCTATGCTCTAATTTCGTGGTTGAACAAGCCCCAAAATCACAGGGAGTGAGTAGAATTTTCATTGATAATGTTAATGATTTAAAAGATTTGGAACCACTTATTATTTCTTGCTATGATCAAATTTTAGCTAATGTTTAAAAGAGAGAAATTCCCATTCTTTTTCCAAACCCCTGACAAAAAGCCAATCCTCTGGATTGGCTTTTTTCGTTTATATATAAAATAAAATTATTTATTTTCCTCTTTTTGAACATATACATAAGCATCTTTCTGCTCTTTATGTACATCAACCTTCGTGCTCTCTGCAAGCTGACCAGCGTTTAGCAAAGAAAAAATAATGAGCGCTTCTAGTGACATTTTGTTTTACCACTCCTTTCTATTTGTTATACATTTATCATACCGCTTACATGTGATTTCCGTATGAACTCGAAAAGGAGATTACAACAAAAAGGTTACAGGAATACGAATGCACGCTATAATAACCATTAAATAGGAGGTTGTTTCATTTTGACAATAAATCAAATGGTTCAATTGGGTAGTGCCTGTATGCTTTTTATTACTTCAGCACTTATGAGTTGGTATCAAGGGAGTAATTTAATAGATAATCCTGATGAATGGAAATATAGCGCTAAGTTTACGAATTATTTTAAAGGGTACGTTTCACATTATGACGATATTTATCAAATCGATTTCTTTATATATGCGGCAAAATTTTATCCCGGGGCATTTGTCGTTATGCTAATTAGCTTACTTTACATGCTCGTATTAATTCTTCATATTCTATTTAAAAGAAATCATGAGGCAATTTAAATGCATACATAAAAACCCCGAACGATAGACTTTTCAGCCTACCATTCGGGGTACTATTTGTTTTAAATTCGTTTCTGATTAGTAACGAATTAAGAAATATTTCTTCTTACCGCGACGAATGATTGTAAATTTACCTTCGATGCGGTCGTTTTCTGTTACAACGTAGTCTAACGCTTGTGTACGCTCACCGTTTACGTAGATTGCACCATTCGTTACATCTTCACGTGCTTGACGTTTAGATGGTGAAATTTTACTTTCTACAAGTAAGTCGATTAATACTGTATCTTCTGCAGTACGTTCTACAGATGGTACGTCTTTGAATCCTTGCTCGATTTCGCTTGCAGTAAGTTCTGCTACAGAGCCACTGAATAATGCAGCTGAAATTTTAATTGCTTGCTCTAACGCTTCTTCGCCGTGAACAAGTTTTGTCATTTCAGATCCTAATGATTTTTGTGCTGCACGTTTTTCTGGTGCTTCAGTTACTTGCTTCTCAAGCTCAAGAATTTCTTCATGAGATAAGAATGTGAAGTATTTTAAGTATTTAACTACATCGCGGTCATCTGTATTGATCCAGAATTGGTAGAACTCGTAAGGAGTTGTTTTCTCTGGGTCTAACCAAATTGCGCCGCCCTCTGTTTTACCAAACTTCGTACCATCAGATTTTGTAACTAGCGGAATTGTTAAACCGAATGCTTTCGCATCTTCTTCTGATTTACGGATTAATTCAAGACCCGCTGTAATGTTACCCCATTGGTCACTACCACCAATTTGCAAGCGGCAATTATGGTTTTGGTATAAGTTTAAAAAGTCGTATGATTGTAAAATCATATAACTAAACTCAGTGAATGAAATACCAGTATCTAAACGAGATGCTACTGTATCTTTTGCTAACATATAGTTTAAACCGAAGTTTTTACCGATATCGCGTAAGAATGAAATTACATCTAAGTTACCAAGCCAATCATAGTTATTAGCCATTGTTGCTGGGTTGTCCACGTTTTCGAACTCTAAGAAGTTTGAAAGTTGGTTTTTAATGCTTTCTGTGTAGTAAGCAACTGTATCTTTCGTATTTAATGTACGTTCAGCTTTTTTACCACTTGGGTCACCGATCATACCAGTACCACCGCCAACAAGTGCGATTGGTTGGTGACCAGCTAATTGGAAACGACGTAACATTAATACTGGTAACATATGACCGATGTGTAAGCTATCCGCTGTCGGATCGAAACCACAGTATAATTTAACGCTTTCTTTTTCTAATAATTGCTCAAGTCCCTCAGCATCTGTTTGCTGATTAATTAGACCGCGAAATTCAAGATCTTGTAAAATACCCATATCCTACATACTCTCCTTTAAGTTCATTACTGGCGTGAAGGTTGAAAACATAAAAAAATCGCCCCTTTAAATAAGGGACGATTTTGATCATCGCGTTACCACCCTAGTTGCAGACAAAAAAAGCCTACCACCTTATTTACATAACGGCTTAGCACCGTCTTTTCCCTTTTGAATACAATTCAATCGAAAAAAGATGCTCTAGGGGCGTAATTCGCGATCATCTATGTGCTGATTTTCACCGACCATCAGCTCTCTATAACAGGGAAATGATCACTACTTCTCCCTTTCCACGCTCAATTATTCATATACTTTTCTTTATACCATCATTTATATAAGCATGTCAAATAGAGGTGGGAGTTCTTTCCCTACCAATCCTTTACAAAGTCGCAATGAATATCGTAAGAAGAGAAAGAACTGGAACCCCAACTAATAACGATACATGAAACACAACCGATAAATCATTTCCAATCGTTGCCTCCACAGGATCTTTCGCTGGAGAACCAAGAAATCCGATTAATCGATCGAAGCGACTTACCGTTTTTGGAAAATCCGGTATTTCTACATGGTCACTATCTAAATGCTGTTTTAATTTATATTCACTCTTAAAGGGATTTTCGCTCAATTTCATCCACCTCCAGCAATTGTTTCAGTTTCTTTATCCCGTTATGGAGTCTCGACTTCACTGTTCCAATGGGAATGTTTAATATCTCTGCAATTTCTTTTTGCTGCATATCATGATAATAAGAAAGAATAAGGACAGCCCGCTGTTCTTCCGGAACTTTCAAAATTGCCGCTCTTACCGTGAGCCGGTCTTCGATAGAAAATTCTTTTTCCTGAATCGGCACTAAAAACGGCAAAAGCGTACGCCACTTTTTTCTTCTATTTAATTTATTAATCATAAGACGATAACCAATTTGAAATAAATACGTTTTTATTTTACCTTTTTCAGGTTCATACATATGTTTCTTTCGTTCTAATGTCAAAAATGTATCTTGCACGAGATCGATACTTAATTGTTCATCTCGGTTAAATCGATATAAAAATGTGTATAGCGCTGGTTTGATCAAAACATATAGTTTTTCTCCTGCCTGCTTATCTCCACTTTGATACGCAAGCATGAGCTCTTCCTCAATCCCAATCTGCGCCATGATTTTTGATCTCCTTTATTCCTTTTAACGTTAATGAAATGCGGGAAATTAAATAGCAACTTGCGACAATAATCCATACTTGCGATTGATTCGTAAAAAATTGAACATACGGGTTTTGTATTGTATGACCGGTTGAAACTAACAAGTTTAATGCTTGCACACATATGCACGCATACACTGCCAGACAAGCCGAAATTGTATCAAATACATTCCAGCGAAAATACACTTTTGTTTTTGTAAAATCAATTTTATATCCATTTTTCCGTACTATATGTTTTCTATCAAACGGAATAATGATTGAAAACATAACAATCATCATGACACCGGCTGTAATCATTGATACTTTAAATCCGATTGGCATCGGTAATAGCAAACCACAAGAAAATACGACGATAATTCCAATTACAGCAAAAGTAAGAAGTAACTTATTAGACATATAAATGCCTCCCTCATCTATTCTTTCATAAATGCATACAGACGAGGAAGGCACTTCGTTCAAATATTATTTTATTTTTTTAATAATCTTCGCAGGATTCCCGCCAACTACTACATTGTCCGGCACATCTTTCGTTACAACAGCGCCAGATGCGATCACCGCATTATCTCCAATCGTTACACCTGGATTAATAATCGCTCTTCCGCCAATCCATACGTTATCGCCAATTGTAACTGCTTTTCCATATTCTGATCCGCTTATACGCTCTACCGGGTCAAGCGGGTGCGTTGCTGTATAAATGTGAACACCTGGAGCTAACATACAGTTCACTCCGATTGTCACCGGACACACGTCTAAAATTGTACAATCAAAGTTTGCGTAAAAGTTTTCACCAACGTGAATGTTATAACCGTAATCACATCTAAAAGAAGATTCAAGATGAATGTTATCTCCAGTCGTTCCGAATAATTCTTTTACGATTGCACTACGTTCTTCTAGTTTTACTTCTGGTGTTTCATTGAATTTTCTCGTTAATATACGAGCTTGCTCCCTCCCTTGAACTAAAACGGGATCAGCCGGTATGTACATCTCGCCTTGTATCATCTTTTCTTTTTCTGTTTTCATTTCCTTCTCCCCTTCCAACACGTATATATAAGTTTATAATAACATAAAAAAGAAGGGTCTGAACGTATTCATTCAGACCCTTCCTCTTTTAATCTTCCATCGTCGATAAGTCACCTGTTGGTAAGTTTAGCTCCCACGCTTTTAATACGCGTCGCATAATTTTACCACTTCTCGTTTTCGGTAATTTATCTCTAAATTCAATTTGTCTTGGCGCTGCATGAGCTGCTAGGCCTTTTTTCACAAATTGACGAATCTCTTCTTTTAATTCATCAGATGGTTCGTACCCTGCTCGAAGCGCGATAAATGCTTTAATGATTTCTCCGCGTACTGGATCAGGAATACCAATTACACCAGCTTCCGCTACAGCAGCATGCTCGATTAATTTACTTTCTACTTCAAACGGACCAACACGCTCACCTGACGTCATAATTACATCGTCAATACGTCCTTGGAACCAGAAGTATCCATCTTCATCCATATAAGCAGAGTCACCTGATACGTACCAATCTCCCGGCATGAAGTAAGACTCATATTTTTGCGGGTTATTCCAAACCGCACGCATCATAGATGGCCAACCTTTACCAATTGCTAAGTTCCCCATTGTGTATGGAGGAACTTCATTTCCTTCATTATCAACAATCGCTGCTTTCACACCTGGAATTGGTTTCCCCATTGAACCTGGACGGATTTCCATACAAGGATAGTTACAAATAACTTGTCCACCTGTTTCTGTCATCCACCACGTATCATGAATACGAAGTCCAAATGCGCTCATACCCCAGCGAATTACTTCTGGATTTAATGGCTCACCAACACTTAATACGTGACGCACTTGTGATAAATCATATTTTTTAATTGCGTCTTGTCCAGCTCCCATTAACATACGGAACGCTGTCGGTGCACTATACCAAACTGTTACACCGTAATCTTGCAGTGCTTCATACCATGCCTCTGGACTAAATCTCCCGCCTAAAATAACATTTGATGCTCCCACTAACCACGGTGCAAAAATACCGTAAGCTGTTCCAGTTACCCAGCCTGGGTCAGCTGTACACCAATATACATCATCTTCTTTTAAATCTAATACCCATTTCGCTGTTTGATAGTGCTGAACCATTGCGTTTTGAGCATGAAGGACGCCTTTTGGCTTACCAGTAGAACCAGATGTGTAATGTAGAATTAAACCGTCTTCACGGCCTAACCACTCGATATGTAATTCTTTTGAAGCTTGTTCAAATAAAGGATTGAACGCTACAGTTTTACCGCCTTCTTCTGCATTGTCTCCAACAAGGAAGACTGTTTTTAAAGCAGGTAAATCATTTAATGGTATGCGCTCTAACAATTCAGGAGTTGTAATTAACACCTTCGCTTCGCTATCTTCTAAACGATCGCGAACTGCGCCTTCCATAAATGCTTCAAATAATGGTCCAACAATTGCCCCTAATTTCACTGCACCTAAAAGTGCGAAATATAATTCTGGGGAACGCGGCATAAAAATAAAAACGCGATCGCCTTTCTCAACATCGCCATAGTTTTTCAGGACATTTCCTGCTTTATTAGAAAAATCCTTCATTTCCTTAAACGTATATTTCTCTTTTCGCGATCCATCTTGATAATAAAGTGCTACTTTATTCTTTCGATCGGATTTCGCATGCTTATCAATTGCCTCATACGCCATATTCACTCGGCCTGTTTCATTCCAAGTAAAATTTTTATTAACCTCTTCCCAGTTAAAATTCGCGTATGCCTCTTCATAATTCGGCAAATTATTTTCTCCTTTAATGACAGGAAGCGTTTCCACTTTCATACTTTACATCCCCCTCCTATGTATTCTATTATCTATTATAATGATATTATTTAAAATTTTCAGTATATTTGTTGATTTTTAGACAAATTTTTAATGACAAAATTCGATTCACATCGCATATATTATAAAGTACGATATTAATAGATTCACAAACCCTCAAGGTGGTGAGCAATAAATTGATTCATAAAAAAATATATAATGCCAGAAACTTAAAAACAGCGAAAGGCACTTTAATTATTGAAGGTCCTGTCTCTACACATAATCTTGAAATGTATGAATTCCATCCAGACTTGATCGCGTTTCGTCCTGCCGAGCAGCAATATAAAGCAATTGTCGAAATTTCTAAGTTACCAGAAGCTCGTCTCATTATTGCTAGACATGACCAAACGATTGTTGGATATGTTACATACTTGTATCCTGATCCGCTCGAGCGATGGTCAGAAGGAAAGATTGAAAACTTAATTGAACTCGGGGCGATTGAAGTTGTCCCAGCCTTTCGCGGTTGCTCTGTCGGAAAAAATTTATTAGAAGTTTCAATGATGGACGATCATATGGAAGATTACATTATATTAACGACTGAATATTATTGGCACTGGGATTTAAAACAAACAGGCTTAAATGTTTGGGAATACCGAAAAGTAATGGAAAAAATGATGAATGCTGGTGGTTTACAATGGATGGCTACAGATGATCCTGAAATTTGTTCACATCCTGCCAACTGTTTAATGGTCCGCATCGGTAAACGTGTTGATACGGATTCCATTCAAGCATTTGATCGTCTACGTTTTCACAATCGTTTTATGTATTAATAAAGGGGGCAACTGGAATGATTGTAGAAGAAATTATGAATCAAGATGTAGTGACACTGCATCCAAACGATACAATTGAAACAGCAATCCGAACAATACGTACGAAAGGCATTCGGCACATTCCAATTGTCGATCAAAATAATCATGTCGTAGGCATTATTTCTGATCGGGATGTAAGAGATGCAAGTCCGTCTATTTTAGATGAACAAGTTTCACTCGATATGCTGAAGCAACCACTTGAACTCATAATGAAACACCCTGTTATGACTTGTCACCCTCTCGATTTCGTTGAGGAAATTGCGACTTTATTTTTTGAAAATAAAATAGGCTGTCTTCCTGTTACGAAAGCTGGAAAACTCGTAGGTATCATTTCTGAATCTACTGTACTGCACACGTTAGTGAAATTAACAGGAGCACATCAACCAAGTTCACAAATTGAAATTCAAGTGAAAAATGAACCTGGTATTCTCGGAAAAGTCGTTGCTATTTTTAGTGATTTACAAATAAATATCGTGAGTGTTCTCGTCTACCCAGCAAAAGATGAGAATGATAAAGTACTCGTTTTCCGCATTCAAACGATGAATCCTTTAAGGGTGATTGAAGCACTTGAAACAGAAGGCTATCGTGTTTTATGGCCGAACATAATGGGGATGCAAGCATGAGTAGCGCCTTCATTTATTCAGATGACTTTCGGGGCTATTCATTTAGCCCTGATCATCCTTTTAACCAACTGCGCGTCACACTCACGTATGATTTATTACAAAAGAGCGGTTTTATCTCTCCCTCTCAAGTCATCGCGCCACGGATGGCTACAGATGAAGAGATTGCCTACGTTCATACAGAGGAGTACATAAATGCGGTAAAACGTGCTGGAGAAGGTAAGTTAGAAAAATCAATTGCGATGACATATGGACTTGGAACAGAAGATACACCAATGTTTCCAAATATGCATGAAGCAAGTGCATTACTCGTTGGCGGAACATTAACAGCTGTCGATGCTGTTCTTTCCGGAAAAGTAAAGCACGCCCTCAATTTAGGCGGCGGCTTACATCATGGCTTTCGCGGGAAAGCATCTGGCTTTTGTATTTATAACGATAGCTCTATCGCAATGAAATATATTCAGAAGAAATACGGTTTACGCGTTTTATATATTGATACAGATGCTCATCACGGTGACGGGGTACAATGGTCTTTTTACGACGATCCTAACGTATGCACTATTTCATTACACGAAACTGGGCGTTATTTATTTCCTGGAACTGGCGCAGTAAATGAACGTGGACAAGGAAATGGATATAATTATTCTTTTAACGTTCCACTCGACGCTTTTACAGAAGACGAATCGTTTTTAGATTCATATCGAACAGTTGTAAAAGAAGTGGCAGCATACTTTAAACCGGATATTATTTTAACGCAAAATGGTGCTGATGCACATTATTACGATCCACTTACACACCTTTGCACAACGATGAATATTTACCGTGAAATACCGAAGCTCGCTCGTGAAATCGCTAATGAATATTGCGACGGTCGCTGGATTGCTGTCGGCGGTGGTGGCTATGATCACTGGCGCGTCGTACCAAGAGCTTGGGCACTCATTTGGCTCGAAATGAACAACATCCAAAACATCTCAGGTTATCTCCCTCCAGAATGGATTGACGCTTGGAAAGGACAAGCAGAAACCGACCTTCCCCTTACATGGGAAGATCCAGACAACATGTATCAACCTATCCCTAGAAAACCAGAAATCGAAGAAAAAAATGCATTAACTGTAGCGAAATCCCTCGAAATTATTCGGAATAATATGACAAAATCTTTGTATTAAGCAGAAAGGAGGCTCGTTTTTTGAACAGCCTCCTTTTCTTTATTGTCGATTTCTGTCGGTAAGTCGATATATTTTAAAAAGCGCTGATATATTTCGAGTTGCGCCGATATATTTTGATAATCGCTGATATATGTCGAGTTGTGGTCGATATAATCTAATAATCGCTGATATATTTTTATCTACTAATGGACTGGCCCAACTCAAATGAGAAAAGGTAGTGATATTATGTGGACACAACAAATGATCCACACGAAACGCGGCACATTCGAACTCTTTACAAAAGGAAATGGCGAACCGCTTTGCATTACACATCACTATTCGCAATTTAATGAAACTGGTGATTACTTTGCGGATGTTTTCACTTCTACGCATCGTGTATTCCTTATTAATTTACGAGACGCTGGTAACTCAGCAAAAGCTCATTCAGAAAAAGAATTAACCATGATTGAAACAATTCACGACTTAGAAGCAATACGAGAAGCATTACAACTTCCAATATGGCATTTCGCCGGTCATTCAACAGGCGGTATGCTTGGACTTTTATATGCCATTACATATCCAACTTTCTTGCAATCATTAGTCATCGCCGGAGCCGCAGCAAGTAACTATACCGAAACACCATTTTGCATTTATCACCCCGAACATTCGCAGTTTCATTATATGCAACAACTCATTGAAAACTTAAAAAGCCCTCACCTTACAAGTGAAGAACGGAAAGAACTATCTACTAAGAGAACCCAATTATCATTGTATAAACCCGAAAACTACAACTCTTATTTTAGTAAACCAATCCAAAAAACAATGTCCGCTAGCCGGATGAATGCTTTCTCTTATGAATATCCGTTATTTGATTTAAGAAAGTACTTACCTTCTATCCACACAAAGACGCTTATTATTTGCGGAAGACATGATGTGCAGTGCCCGATTCAATATTCTATTGAGATACATGAGGGCATTCGTAATTCTATTTTTGTGCCGTTTGAGGACAGTAACCATTATCCTTTTTTGGAAGAAGCCAGTCGGTTTACTTCTATTACTCAAGAATTTTTTGGGATTAAAAAGAAAATTAAGGACTCACAAAGGCAATAAGTCTAGGAAGAGAGAACAAGTTTATTAGTGCTGTTTTGCTAAAGGAGGGAAATAGGGTGAAAGAAAAATTATTAAGAGTTGGAACGACTTATATTCCAGTTACCAACGTAGAACTTTCTTCAAATTGGTATGTGAACAAATTGGGAGCAGAGTTGAACTTTAAAGACGAAGACAAAGCTATTATTAACTTTGCAAATCAAAGCTTTTTTCTAGTTAAATCCCAAGATAATCAAACCTTAAATTTTTTTGATTTTCACGGTGAAGAACGCTTTTCTATAACATTCGAAGTTAATGGATTACATACACTAAAATCAATTCATAGTGAATTTATTGAAAAGGAAATTCTAGTTGGAGAGATTGAAAACAGAGGGCATGCTGGGAAGAATTTTATTTTTTATGATTTAGATGGTAATAAATTTGATGTTTGGAGTGAATTAAGTCCTATTTTCAAAGAAAAACACCTAATATAGAGTGATTTTTTACAATCAGACGCAAGTATTAAATAACACAGAAAGATACGAGGCTTATTCCATTAAAGCCTCGTTAATGAATATATTAACCTTCAAGAAAAATATTTCACACTAGAAACAACTAAAAGAAGAACAACAAAAACTACTAAACCTAAATCAATAAATACTGACTTTTTATCTCCTTCTTTTAAAGTTATCATAAAATTAGAAATTATTTTAATTCCAAAAAAGACCATCATAAATAACCAACCGAAATGATCATTTGTAGAATCTTCATCATAAAACATTTGTATTGCACCGATAATTAATAAAATAAGTACGATATTAGTTCCAATCTTTACAGCTTTGTTTAATTTATTATCCTTTAATTCAGCCCCCAAAATCTAGCACTCCCTCTCAAACTATCGTGCGTGTTGGCACAGATCTTTTATTCCCTTTTAAATTTTAACATAAATTACCTTATATATCCTTTTCCTTACAGTCATAGGCATTCCGACAATAATGATACTCCCTTCATTACAACATGCTCGCGCTCATAACTTTGCAGAAATAGAAAAGATTTTGTTAGAAGGACGTAAGTAAAAAGCTAATTTTTGCCTTCCTCCCCCGCCCTATGCTACATTTAACCCGTTACATCAATATTAATAGGGTGGGAATAAACATGAACAAACCTAAAATCGGGATGATTGGACTTGGAAGTATCGCACAAAAAGCCTATCTTCCAACACTTACAAAAGAAACAGATTGGAATTTTGTAGGGGCCTTTACACCTAACCCCGAGAAAAGAAAACAAATTTGCCAACAATATCGCATTCAAGACTTTCATTCTATGGAAACACTAGCTTCGGAATGCGATGCCATCTTCGTTCATAGTTCGACTGCTACACATTATGAAATCGTTTCTGAACTTCTGAAAAAAGGAATCGACGTTTATGTTGATAAGCCGCTAGCTGCTACTACTGAGCAAGCAGAGAAGCTAGTTGAAATGAGTGAAAAGTATAACCGAAAATTAATGGTGGGATTTAATCGCCGTTTCGTTCCTATGTACGTTACTGCCAAAGAGCAAGCTAATGATATTTCATGGATTCGAATTGAAAAGCACCGCACAAATAAGGTGGGGCCATATACGTATGACTTTACTATGTTAGATGATTACTTACATATTGTAGATACTGCTCGCTGGTTAGCTAACGATGACCTTAACATCGTTCATAATATGATGCAAATCAATGAAAAGAACGAACTTCTTTACGGACATCATACATATACAACTGCAAATGGACTTTTACTTTCTACGGCGATGCACCGCCATGCAGGTACAAATTTAGAACAAATTGAACTTGTAACGGCAGGTAAAATCATTCGCGTAAAAAATATGAACACATTTGAAATTGAGCAAGAAAACTCCGTTTCACAAAGTGGTTCACCATCATGGGAGACAACGTTAAAGCAGCGCGGATTTGAAGATGCTGTTCATCATTTTATCCAATGTGTACAAGGTGATACACAGCCTATTGTAGATGGATTAGAAGGATTAAAATCTCAACAAATGCTCCAATCTCTACTGCAAGCTGTAAGCAAAAATTAAAACGGATACATTTTTCAGAATTTACTTTCATTCCCATTTCCTCTTTATTTCTATCACAAATTTCTATAGAATATGTTGATAGGAATTATAAATTTCATATTGAATCGTGGAAAGGATGGGATTAACACATGTGGAACGAGTTTAAAAAATTCGCATTCAAAGGGAATGTAATCGATTTAGCTGTCGGGGTTGTAATCGGTGCTGCATTCGGTAAAATCGTTAGTTCTTTAGTTAAAGATATCATCACACCATTATTTGGTATGGTACTGGGCGGCGTTAACTTTACAGATTTAAAACTTACATTCGGTAAATCATCTATTATGTATGGTAACTTCATCCAAACTATTTTTGATTTCTTAATTATTGCAGCTGCTATCTTTATGTTTGTTAAAGTTTTCAACAAACTAACATCTAAAAGAGAAGAAGAAGAAAAGAAAGAAGAACTTCCAGAACCAACAAAAGAAGAAGAAATTCTTGGCGAAATTCGCGACTTACTAAAACAACAAAACTCTTCTAAAGATAGAGCATAATTGAACGGATAAAAGGCATGCCCCTCTCGGGACATGCCTTTTTTATATGCTACAACGTTTCTGAATTCATATGAATAAATAAAATAATACCAGCAACCATAAGTACCATAATACTACCTGCAAATAGTGTAATACCCATGAACATTAAACTTGTGCTCATGTCCACTGATACACTTTCAATAAAAATAGAAATTACATACGTGATAAGGGCGATTCCTGCAAGAATACTTCCTGGAACAAATCGCTTTAAGCCATTTTGTTTTAACGTCATATATGCAAAAATAGCAGTCATGCAAAGCGTAATTATCCAAAGAACGATCATCTCTTCTCCCCCCTCACAAGCCTTTTCTTTCTATTATACATGACATTGCCCTATAATAGTTAAATTTGCACTTGTGTGACATATAACAAGGAATCTCCCCCACTGTAGCGAAGGCATTACAACATACACTTACACAATAAGGAGGCTTTCATTTGGAATACACTACCACATGCAATTTGGAACTATCCGAAAGATTCGATTATGTTACGATTGACTTAGAAAAACAGTTTTTTTGCATCGACGTTGTAAATTTGCAAAGCAATACAGCTGTACTAAAAATATCAATTAACTTGGAAAAAGATGAAACAATGGTAGAGGGAAATATAATTCAGTACGATACTTTGTACATAGACACATTATTACAAGGATTAAAATGTATTGCTCAAACATGTATTGATCGCAATTTAAGAAACCAAGAGGAACTGTTCGCATTTTTAGAAGAAAATTAGCCCCAATAAAAAATGGTTATTTTTTCTTTTTATTGGTATAATTGTTATATAGAAATGTTCTTTATAAGGATGTGTTCATAATGATTTGGATTTCACTAATCGTATTAGCCTATTTCATCATTCTCGTCCCAATACAGTACAACTATATTAAGATGCTCAAGGAAAAACAGAAAAAAATGAACGTGTCTCAAAATGAACTTTACGACAAAATGTCTTATGAAGAATCCCAAGTACATTATCATTATCAAAGTAACGTATTTACAATACCCGCTTCACTTATCGCGAGTATTGTTTATAAAATAAAACATTCAGCATAAGGAGACTGATCTCATGTGTATGCTGTAAAATTATTATTTGAATCTATCCATTCAGGTGAGCCTAATCCTAGTAAAATTGATGAACATTATGAAGAGAATCACGATACACTTTTTGAAGAAAGTATCATTCTCGTTAAGGCGAACAGTTTAGAGGCAGCTCATGAGCTAGGTGAAAAGATAGCTCTACAGTCTGAAGATACGTACGATAATATGTACGGTGAGCAAGTAACATGGACGTTTAGAAAAGTGTTGCATGTTTTCGAATTAGATGACACACCATTTGAGACAGGGAAAGAATTATATGCACGCCTTTTACATGTTAAGAAAACTGAAAGTGTAGATACAGTAGTTAAACACCATTATCCTGAATATGAATAAAAGCTCACAGCTATCGCTGTGAGCTCTCTTATTCTTACTTCGTTGAATCTCTAAATTGGATACGGTGAGGTAAGATAACTGAGTGATCTTCTACTTTTTCTTTGTTCATATATTTCGTTAGTAGACGCATTGCTACTGCACCGATATCATACATTGGTTGTACAACTGTCGAAAGTTGCGGACGAACCATTAATGCAAGACGTGTGTTGTCAAAACCAAGCACTTCGATATCCGTTGGTACGTTTAATCCCGCGTCTTGTGCTGCGTGGATTACACCTAGTGCCATTTCATCAGAAGATACGAAGATTGCTGTTGGTTTTTCATCCATGCCCCAAAGTCTTTCAAACGCTTCTATACCTGAATCATATGTGTAATCTCCATCAATTATAAGATTTTCATCATATGAAATACCTGCTTCTTCTAAAGCTTTTTTATAACCTTGTAACTTCTTCGCGCTTCCTGCTTTATTAATGAAAGGACCAGAGACGAAACCGATACGTTTATGTCCTTGCTCAATAAAATGCTTCATTGCATCGTAAGCTGCTTGTGTATAATCAATATTTACTGATGACGTTTCATTTTGTTCATCAAATGACGCTGCTAATACAATTGGTACTGGAGATTTTTTGAACTCTTCAACGTGAATATCTGTAATATCTTCACCCATGAAAACAATCCCGTCCACTTGTTTCCCAAGCATCGTATTTAATAAGTGGAACTCTTTCTCTTTGTTCTGGTCAGAGTTACTTAAAATGATGTTATATTTGTACATTGTTGCGATATCTTCAATTCCACGAGCAAGTTCTGCATAAAACGTATTTGAGATATCAGGAATAATAACACCCACTGTAGTTGTCTTCTTACTTGCTAGTCCACGTGCTACCGCATTCGGGCGGTATCCTAAACGATCAATTGCTTCTAATACTTTCTTTCTTGTTGTAGGCTTTACATTTGGGTTACCATTCACAACGCGTGATACGGTAGCCATTGAAACATTTGCTTCACGCGCTACATCATAGATTGTTACGTTCATCTCTTCGCACACTCCTTCTATTTATGTTATCTATTTTTATGTATCGGTTCACTTGAATGAAAAAAAGACATCAACTCTATTTGCAGATGCCAACAATCGTCCCGAGTTCTTCCTTTTACTAATGATACGCTAAAAACACAGGGTCATACAATATTTTCCCGCAAAAGTTTCGAAAAAATTCGCTTCTTTTCTCGTATTTTCGTATTTTTTATGCAAAAAAGGTCAATTTTTGTAAAAAAGCTATGTAACAAGGGCTACATAGACTAAGAAATCTTTTTATAAATTACTTCCGAATGCTTTTAATTCTTTCATAAACTCATTGAATTCTGGAATACCCATTTGCTGCGCTGCATCTGATAATGCAACTGCTGGGCCTGGATGTACTTCAGCCATAATAGCAAAAGCACCAATTGCCATAGCCGCTTTTGCAAACGGTAAGAGAAGGTCACGTCGCCCTGTAGAATGCGTTACATCGACAACAACAGGTAAATGTGTTTCTTTCTTTTAAATTGGCACAGCGGAAATATCAAGCGTATTACGCGTTGCTGTTTCATATGTGCGAATACCACGCTCACATAAAATGATATTACCATTCCCCTCTGCCATACTATATTCTGCTACATTAATAAATTCTTCAATTGTTGCTGATAAACCACGCTTTAATAATATTGGTTTATTTACAGCACCAGCTGCCTTTAACAGTTCAAAGTTTTGCATATTACGAGCGCCAATTTGAATAACATCAACATAATCTGACACTTTACAGAAGGCACTGAAAGAGTCTATTTCATAAGAAAAAAGAGGTCATTACCTACTATGTACAGGTAATGACCTCCTTTCTTCTTTCAACATCTTTAGGAAATTCGAAATGTTTTTCTCGAAGTATTCACTTTTTCAGTAGCCTCAGCTTAAAAACTGTCTTTTTTTATTATAGGAAAGAAACAAACGGTTTATCGCTGTTCTTCTCTTTTATAATAACAGCCTCGATTTTATTCTCGGACTTTATTTGTAATTGAACTTTAGCATCTTTAGGAAATTGTTCTAACATACTTTGAGCAGCCGTTTGAGAGAGTGCCATTAATTCTGACTTACCGTTATATTTAACGACAATATCCATCTTTAATTTATCCATCTTATTTTGCTTATAAGAAATCTTAGCATTAACAGGGATATAATCTCCTGGAGAAAATGCCTTCATTGCTTCAGAAAATTTCTTTAGCTTATCATTATCTTCTCCATGTGCCCCCCCAAATTCTTGAGAAGGATACGAATACGACTTTTCATCAATAGTATCCCAATTTCCAAGATTAGTCTCGTTCTTTTGAACAGTAGCGCTTGAAATATAAGTACCATTCTTTAAAGAACTTGTACTTTCTTGCTTGAATATAGCAAATGTAATTGGAGATTTGTTATATTTATCATTTTTATTAATAGCTTCTATAAGCCCCTTAGCGACTTCAGTACCTTTAGAAATAGCTTCCTCATTAGATACACTTGAAGACATAGATAAACCAATAACAACACCAGATAAGCTTAGTTCATTTGAATTTTGTTTGCCGAAGTAGTCCTGTTCTATAATATTAGTCAAAACTGGTACTTCTTGTTTCGTAACTAATTCATCAATTGTTTTCTCTGGAATATATTGATTTAATTGTAATACGTAATTTTCTGTATCGAATTGTTTTGAAGCAATATCCATTAAACCATTTTCATATTCTGCTAAATCTAGTTTAGAATTAGTTTTAACATTAACTGTATTAATTACCTTTTGTTCTTTTAAAGGAATAACAGTTCTATAGTAATCCTTAGAAACAGCATTTCTTGGAATCATACTTTTTTCTTTCGTATCTTTCTGTACAACTTCATCCTTCTTCTCAATAGTATTATTGCTGCAAGCCCCCAGTAATAAACTTAAGCTTGCGATGCATAATGCCATTTTCTTCATTGCTTAAAACCCACTTTCAAAAGTCAATTTACTTAGTTTTAAAGTATCTCTAGTGTACCACTAAATATATTGTAACAAAATAAAAAAGAAGCAAGCCCTTCGCTTGCCTCTCCCTATTTTACATTCTCTTCTAAAGCTTCTTTTTTAATATTCCAGTGCGATGTATGCCATACTACCATTCCATCTTTTATGTATAACACTTGCGGAGATTCATGCTTAATGCTGTACTGCTCTGCAACATGGTTCGAAACATCTCTCGCCTCTTGTACGTATAAGTAATATGCTGGCACTTCTCTTTCTTCACCGCAATACGCTTGAAACTCAGTATATGCACCGTGACTAATTGGGCATGTCGTACTATGCTTAAAAAGAACGTAAGGCTCGTTCTTTTCTACTAACGCTTCAAGTTCTTCAATCGTTTCAATCTTCATCATACTCATCGTTACTCACCTCTCATGCGAAGTCTAGAGCGCTTCTCTCTCTTTTCAGCCTTCTGCTCAGCTTTCTCAAGTTTACGCTCTTCTTTTTCAATCTTTTTCTCTTGTCTCGTAGTACGGTAATGATTATATACTTCAATTGCTGCGCTGCTCCACTGTACAACTTGTGCCACTTTATCTGCATTATTTTCAATTTCGTCCGTAACAGACTCTGAAACGTTGCGAAGCTTCGTATTTAAAGAGTGGATCGTCGTTCCGATTCCATCCACACCTTCTACTACTTTATTTAGCGACTGTGACTTCTGTTGAATATCATCAGCTAACGCATTTGTCTTATGTAATAATTGCTCCGTCTCTACGCTTATTCCTTGCATTTGCTTTTCTAAACCTTCTAACGTGCTCGCAACGTTTTCTAACGTCTTCTGAACCGATAACAACGTTCTGCATACATACACTACTAATACTGCGAAAGCAACCGCGATAATAGCCGCACTTACATATAGAAGAACTTGCATTTCATCACTTCCTTTATCTTTTTCATACTTTCCCCTATTATACAATCATTTTCCGTTTCATTCTAATCCCTATCTTTTCATTAGAATTTTCATACTTATTCGTTAACTTTAACATAAATGATTCAACAAATTCCACTAAGTAGGTTACAATAGGAGAGGATACATAATTAGTAGGGAGGCTTTACATATGAAAGATCCACGCATTGAAAAGTTAGCATACAATTTAATTAACTACTCTATTCGTTTACAAAAAGGCGAAAAAGTATTAATTGAAAACTTTGGCTTACAAAAAGAACTTGTAACTGC
Organism: Bacillus sp. DB-2; assembly: GCF_003315125.1. Taxonomy (NCBI): domain Bacteria; kingdom Bacillati; phylum Bacillota; class Bacilli; order Caryophanales; family Bacillaceae; genus Bacillus; species Bacillus sp. DB-2. The sequence continues at coordinate 480,280 of NZ_QNRN01000001.1, forward strand.
ACTTGTAAAAGAAGCATATGCAGCTGGTGGTTTCCCATTCGTTTCTTTAAAAGATCATCAAGTAGATCGCTCTTTATTAATGGGTGCTACTGAAGAACATTTCGAACAAATCGCTGCATATGAAGCGAGCGTAATGAAAGATATGGATGCTTACATTGGCCTTCGCTCTGGCGATAACATTAACGAACAAGCTGACGTTCCAAGTGAACGTATGAAAGTTCACGGCCAAACAATTGGCAAAAAAGTTCATAGAGACATCCGTGTTCCGAAAACACGCTGGGTTGTTCTTCGCTACCCAAATGCTTCTATGGCGCAGCTTGCTAAAATGAGCACAGAAGCTTTCGAAGACTTCTACTTCGAAGTTTGTAACTTAGACTACGGTAAAATGGATAAGGCGATGGATAGCCTTGTTACATTAATGAATAAAACAGATAAGGTTCGCTTAACTGGCCCTGGAACTGATTTAACATTCTCTATTAAAGACATTCCAGCTATTAAATGCTCGGGTCATTTAAACATTCCAGATGGTGAAGTATACTCTGCACCAGTTCGCGATTCTGTTAACGGTACAGTTTCTTACAACACACCATCTCCTTACAACGGTTATACATTTGAAAATGTACAACTTAAATTTGAGAATGGCCAAATCGTTGATGCAACTGCAAACGATTCAGAGCGCATTAACAAAATCTTCGATACGGACGAAGGCGCACGCTACGTTGGTGAGTTCGCAATCGGCGTAAACCCATACATCTTACATCCAATGGGAGACATTCTATTCGATGAAAAAATCGATGGCAGCTTCCACTTCACACCTGGACAAGCTTATGATGATGCATGGAACGGCAACAACTCTAACATTCACTGGGATTTAGTATGCATTCAGCGCCCTGAATACGGCGGCGGTGAAATTTACTTCGACGACGTATTAATCCGTAAAGACGGACGCTTCGTTGTAACTGAACTAGAAGCTTTAAATCCTGAGAACTTAAAATAATAATAAAACGCTCGGAATTTTCTCCGAGCGTTTTTTTAATACTTTAATAAGTCTTTCGCCACATCTTCTGGCACTTTAAAACTCATCTTCTTATTTTTCATTTCAACTTCAACATACGGGACATCTTTATATACTGTCATTGTACCAACTTCATGTAACTCTTTTTTATCTTTACTCGACTCTAATAATTTTGGTGTATCTTCTTGATACATTTTAAATGTTTTCCCTTGCGGAGTATCTAAAGGAGCCGATTGCATTTCCCACTTATCCATTTTCATGACTTCAAACAGCTTTTTAATTTCTTTCTTATCTGTAATTACTTTTTTATCACTTGAATCTGTAAGTGATTCAATCTCAACCTTTTGTGCCTTTTCAAAGTTCATATCAGCCTTTTCCTTCTTCGCACTACACCCTATTAAAAGAACGGATGCAGTTAGCAGAAGTAAAAATGACATAAGGGCTTTTTTCATTTCTAATCCTCCTAACTACATAGAGCTACTTTTTTCGTTTTTTGTTTGCTGAAAATGAAAATAATATAAAAGCGCCACTGCGATAGTACCTATTAATATTGGTTCATATAAGGGCAGATCCCATTTCATATATACTCTAGTGCAACCAACAAGCACAAACAAAATTTCCAAACAAAATAAAGGTTTTACATATTTCATTTTTACCCTACCATTTCTATTTTTACACTTGGATTCTCTTTTTCTACAAGCGATAAAAACTGCGTCATATGTTGCGGCATCGCGATCATATGTACTTTATATGCATTCGTCGTAATTTCAAGGGATTTCCCAACTTGACGAACAATTATTATATCTTTTAATACAACATCATCATTTAAAATACCGTACTTTAATACGCCATTTTCCACCTTATGTTTTTTAATAAATATTTCCCAAACGATTGGTACATTTACAATGAAGCATAAACCCATTCCAATCAACGCTGACATCCACTGCTCTTTATTTGTGAAAAGCATGACAATTGGATACACAAACATAAAAGCTAACGTGAGACTAACGAAAATTACTGCTGACTTACTTCTTTGAATTGGAAAATCCATACACGCACCCCTTAACCAAATTATACCATGTTTTCCATTTTAGTTCATAAAAAAAGGTCATTTATGAATGACCTTTTTAAACAGTATACCTATAAAATTTCTTATCTACCTCTAGCACTGGAAAACTTTTTGGCAACTCTTCTATACTCACGCTTTGAAAACCATTCTTTTCGTAGAAACGGTGTGCTGCTAGAAATTTAACTGTTGTTCCTAAATAAATGTCTTCCAAGTTCTTTTCCTTCGCCCAAGAAATTGCTGTTTGAAGTAGCGTATGTGATGCGCCCCATTCTTTTCCGCGGAACTCTTTCTTCACGAACATTTTTCTTAGCGCTACTTGATGCTTTCCAATATCTAATAAAGCTACCGTTCCAACTACTTTACCATCATAAGTTGCTACCCAAAAATTTCCGTTGTCCCTTTGATAAAACGTTTCTATTTCAAGTAAGTCAGGCTGCTCTTCTTTCGTAATTGGGACATTGTACTCTTTTTGCTGAATATGAACGATAAGATCTACTACTTCCTCTTGAAACATACTTTCATACGGAATAATACAAATCTTCTCGTTCATCGAATCTTCTTCCATTCTGAAGCTAATAAACTATAAACAGCAATATCCTGAAAATGATCGTATAACCATTCGTCATCTCTTAAAATACCATCTAATTTAAAACCTAAACGTTCTGGAATCGCACGGCTTTTCGCATTTTCAACACCGCAACGAATTTCAATTTTATTCAGCTTTAAATTATCAAATGCATAATGAAGCACAGTCTTCACACTTCGCGTCATAATACCTTTCGCACCAGCATCTTCTGCAAGATAATATCCAAGACTCGTAGCTTTCTTACCCCAGCTCACCGGATGAATCCCCACCATCCCAACAAGCTTTCCTTTATAACGTATGCCACTTTCAAAACCGTCTCCCTCTGCAAATTTCTTTAACCACATCGGACAAATTTCATCATACGCACCAGCAGATTTCGTCCCATCTACCCAAGGAAGCCATCTTCGTAAATGGTTACGGTTTTGGTCTATTAATTGATATAGTTCCTCTTTATGATGCTTCTCTAATAACTGTAATTCGATTTCGTCATCTACTCGGAGTGTGAACATGTTTTTTAGCCCCTTTTAATTTTCCTATTATTCTAACACTTATAGGTGAAAAAAAGTTAAACATTCGCACTTTTTCGGTTTTATATAAGAACAATCACTATATATGATTGATATCTAGATATGAATCATATATAGTTAAAGTATGGAAAAAAATGATAATTTTATAATTCAATTACGTAAAGGTGTTTTTGATCTCGCTATTTTGTCTTTAATAAGCAAACAACCTATGTATGGATACGAAATTACAAGTGCCTTACAAGATATCCCTGTGTTTCATATCCCGAACGGTTCGATTTATCCTATATTAAATCGAATCACGAAAAACAATTGGGCTGTTTCCTATTGGGAAGAGTCCGGTGATGGGCCAAAAAGAAAATATTATCGCATTACAGACGAAGGGAGAGAAATTTTAAATAGTCGCTTACATGATTATGATGCAGTATACCAAGCTCTAATGTTACTAGCTAAAGGAGAGGATAAAAAATGAACAAGGAACAATTCTTTTCAAATGAACTCATTGTTTCTTTCTTACACGATCTTCATAAAGGTTTAATGAACTTACCTACGTCAGCAAGAGAACAACATGTGCTAGAAATCAAATCCGATTTATATGAAAATGCATTAAGTAAAGAAAGTGAAGGGATACCATCAGCAAGCATTCCTTCACAAGTGATTGAAGAATTTCTTCCTCCAAAAGAATTAGCAAAGGAAATTACAGTAGAATATACAGATGTTATTCAAGATGCACAGCAATCTACAAATACATTTATTAAATATTATTCCGGTCTATCTATCGGTCCACTGGGTGCTCTATCAGTTCCTATCGTATTAGGTTTCATCAATATTTCATCTAATTTACCATTTGTACTAGCATTTATTGCAAGCAACATTTGGTTTATCTGTAGAGAAAATCATTGGAATACAGATTTATTAAAATACTTTAAAACAATTATTTTCATCAGTTCAAGACTGTTAATCGCTCTTCCATTCACCTTTTTCGCGATTCGAATTATGATAACAAAACAATTCGATATGTTTTCATTCTATTATTTAATTGGATATGTACTTTTTAGTTCACTATATATATTCTTATTAAAACAACTATACAAAAAAAATGAACAATACCAACATATCAACGCTTTTTAAAAGATATCGAACACAACAAAAAAGACGCACAGCCACAGCTATGCGTCTTTTTTCTTACTTCTCTGCAACTTGAACTTCTTTTACGTAAGCTGCTTCGAATTTTTGGATGTCACCTGCGCCCATGAAAATAAGAACGCCGTTTTTATGTTTCTTTAACACATCCGTTGTTGTATCTGTAATTAGTTCTGCGCCATCGATACGTTTTTGCAGATCTTCAATTGTTAATTCACCTTTGTTTTCACGTGCTGATCCGAAAATATCACATAAGTATACTTGGTCAGCTTTACTTAAGCTTTCCGCGAACTCATCTAAAAATTTCTCTGTACGTGAGAATGTATGTGGTTGGAATACAGCGACAACTTCACGCTCTGGATGTTTTTGACGTGCTGCTTCAATCGTTGCATTAATTTCTGTCGGATGGTGTGCATAGTCATCAATGATAACTTGTTCTCCCATTGGCTTTTCATTAAAGCGACGTTTTACGCCTTCAAAAGTTGTTAGCTGATGCTTAACTGCTTCTACATCAACGTTTTCATAATGGCAAAGCGCGATTACTGCTAATGCATTTAATACGCTGTGATCGCCGTATCCTGTAATTTTGAACGTGTCATAATACGTATTACGAACGAATACATCGAATATAGTACCATCAGTTCTCTTTTGAATGTTACGTGCTTGGAAATCATTATCTTCTCCAAATCCATAGAAAATAACAGGTACTTTCGCTTGAACTTTTTGAAGTTCTTCATCATCACCACATGCAATAATACCTTTTTTCACTTGCAATGCCATCTCTTGGAATGCATTAAATACATCATTGATGTCTGCAAAATAATCTGGGTGATCGAAATCGATATTTGTCATGATTGCATAGTCTGGATAGTAAGACAAGAAATGACGACGATACTCACAAGCTTCAAATACAAAATACTTACTATTTTCTACCCCATGCCCCGTTCCATCTCCAATAAGGTATGATGTTGGGTGTGCACCTTGCATTACATGGGCTAACAAACCAGTTGTTGATGTTTTTCCATGTGCACCAGTTACAGCAACACTTGTGTACTGATTCATAAGATCACCTAAGAAGTGATGGTAACGATGTACTGGGATATTTAATTCTTTTGCTGCTACGATTTCTTCATGCGTATCAGGAAATGCATTTCCTGCGATAATCACTTGTCCTTCTTTAATATTATTCTTATCAAAAGGAAGGATGGAAATACCACGCTTTTCCAATGCTGTTTGTGTAAAGAAACGCTTTTCATAATCAGACCCTTGAACAGTATGCTTCATGTCATGAAGAATTTGTGCTAATGAACTCATTCCTGTTCCTTTAATTCCTACAAAATGGTAAACTGTCATCTTAAAGAACCTCCAACATTTCGAACTAATACAACGGCCTATCTATAAGACAGTATATGAATCTTTTCTTATTTTGGTAATCATCATACATTTCTGATGCAGTGAATTTCTTTTTATATTCACTTATCAGTGATAAACTCGTACGTACTTCTTTTATGTCCATAACACATTTATTATAGCAAAAAACAAGCCGCTATACTATGATAACAGAAAAACTGATAGGGTCAATCACCTATCAGTTTTTCTCGCTTTTACATATCTTCTTTTGTTTCTAATTGAACACGCTCTAGACGTGAATTTGGACGGTATTTACGACCAGCTTTTGCTTCTGGTTTTCCATTTAATTCTACGTTATCACCAGTAAAACCAATATTCATTTTTAATAAGCTACTTCCTACTCCGTATATATCGACAGGAACATTTTGAGCTTCAAATTCACGAATACGCTTCTCATCAAACCCACCAGTTACAACGATATCTACATGTTGGAACCCTTCCTCATCAAGAGCCTTACGAAGTGCAAATACAAGTGATGGATTTACACCACGTGGATCGAATGTTCCAAGTACTTCTGGGTGACGAATGAAGTATTGATCAATCATTGTGCGAGACGTATCGACACGTACACCTTTTAATGTTGATCCAAATTCACGCGCTACGCGAAGTGCATCTGTAATGACATCATTGTTATAATCAATTAGTACGACTAATTCATCTTCTGGGAATTTTTTATGATATGCCTTTGCAGCTTCAACAACATCACCATTAAACATTTGAATTAAAGCGTGAGGCATCGTCCCCATACCACTTCTGCCCCACCATTCATTCATTGCATGCGTCGCTTGCGCGCTCATACCTCCGATGTATGCCGCATAGCCGTCACCAGCTTGTTGCGTATAATGATCGTCACGATCTCCCATGAAAATAACCGGTTTTTCTTTATCTACACTACGTGCAGCTTGGACAACGTTATATACGTTTGTCGCAACTGATGTACGACGAGCTAAAATCCCATCAATTACACCTTCTAAAAAGCCGAAGTATTCATAAGGACCATGAATTGTTAAAACTGTTTCAAACGGACTAATATTATCGCCATCCTTTAAAGAATGAATTTCTAATTCCTCAGGATTTTTGGCAAATGTTTGTAGCAATGCGATTACCTCATCTGCTCCGCAAAGAACTGCATGTTCTTTTTGAAAAAACTGCATTGTTACAACACTTTTCGGGCGAAATTCTTCAATGATTTCTCTAGTTTTTAAAAAGTAAACGGCAGAGAACCAGCCTTCTCCAACACGTTCATCAAATTTAAATGTTTTATTTGTTAGTCGATTTATTTCACCTTTTAATTTTAATTCAATTTCTTTCATGTCGCTTTACTCCCTACTTTACTATCCAACATTTTCTATTAGTATACAGCAAAACCGTTTCCTATACATTTGTTTCCTGCATAGCAGCGAATTCATCCTCAGAAATAAGGACATCTCTCGGTTTCGTTCCTCTTCCTTCAGAAATAATCCCTTGTGACTCCATCTCTTCAATTAGACGTGCCGCGCGATTATAACCTATGCGGAATTTTCTCTGTACAGAAGATGTGGACGCTCCCCCTTGCTCTACAACAAATTGACATGCATCAAAAAATAGTTCATCTTCAGACTCACTCTGCTCTGATTTTGCTAATAAATCCTCTTGCTTAAATAAGTAGTTTGGCTTCATTTGCTTTTTCACATGATCAACTGTTCTTTCAATCTCATCATCTGATACGTATACACCTTGTACACGAACTGGTTTAGATGTGCCGTTTCCTAAAAATAGCATATCACCACGACCAAGTAACTTCTCCGCGCCCCCAATATCGATAATCGTACGCGAATCAACTTGAGATGATACTGTAAACGCAATACGCGTTGGAATGTTTGATTTAATTAAACCTGTAATAACGTCTACAGATGGACGCTGCGTCGCAACTAATAAGTGAATACCACAAGCACGAGCTTTTTGTGCAATACGACAAATCGCTTCCTCCACATCACCAGGTGCAACCATCATTAAGTCCGCTAACTCGTCAATGACAATTACAATATAAGGTAATGTCTCACCTGGGATTTCTCTACCACTTACAATCGTATTGTAACGAGTTAAATCACGAGCACCAGCATGAGCAAACAATTCATAACGACGTTCCATCTCTTCAACCGCCCACTTTAACGCAGCTGTAGCTGCTTTTACGTCAGTAATAACAGGTGCTACAAGATGTGGAACAGAATTGTATGGTGCAAGCTCAACCATCTTCGGATCAATTAGTATCAACTTCACTTCATGCGGCTTCGCTTTATATAAAATGCTCGTTAAAATCGCGTTAATGCACACACTTTTCCCTGAACCAGTTGCACCCGCAATAAGTCCATGTGGCATTTTTCGAATATCCGTTACAATTGGATCACCTGAAATATCAAGCCCCAGCGCAACTGTAAGCGGTGATTCACTCTTTGTAAATACAGGACTTCTTAAAATTTCACGCAGGAATACTGGCTTACTTTCCTTGTTTGGAACTTCAATTCCAATTGCACTCTTCCCTGGAATTGGCGCTTCAATTCGAATGTCTTTCGCAGCTAAACTTAACTTAATATCATCACTTAAATTTGTAATTTTATTTACTTTCACACCTGGGTCTGGTTGTACTTCAAAACGAGTTACCGCCGGCCCTTGTGACACATTAATAACATGTGCTCCAACATGGAAATTATTAAATGTCGTATTTAATAATTCTTCCTGTTCTTCTAGCCACTCCGTATTATCTAATGCTGCCTGCTGTGGAATTGACAACAACGTTAATGGCGGAAGTTCATACTTCGGTGGCGCTTGTAGTACGTTGCGCATATCGTTCTCTTTTTGATTTACAGCATATGCTTTCTCTTGTACTTCCGTACTTGAAATTGGCTCTTGTACTTGTCCAGCCACCACTACTTGTTGCATCGGTTTTTCTTCCACTTGCGGTTCCACTACCACTTGCTGCATTGGTTTTTCTTCCACTTGTGGTTCTACTACCATTTGCTGCATTGGTTTTTCTTCCACTTGTGGTTCTACTACCATTTGCTGCATTGGTTTTTCTTCCACTTGGGCTTCTACTACCACTTGCTGCATCGGTTTTTCTTCCACTTGGGCTTCTACTACCACTTGCTGCATCGGTTTTTCTTCCACTTGGGCTTCTACTACCACTTGCTGCACTGGACTTTCTTCCACTTGTGGTTCTACTACCACTTGCTGCATCGGTTTTTCCGTTACTCGTTCACCGACAGTAGATTGTGTTACGTTCGTTCTTACCGCATGTCTTTCCATTAACTTCTTTCTGTCTTGTTTTAACATGACAACGTTAAATGGAACATGACGCTTTTTCTCGCGTTTCGGCTCTTCTTTTTGTGCTGCAGGCTGTTCTTCGACAACTTGTTTCTTTTCATCAGCTTCTTCAATTAAAACATTCGCAAAGCTTTGAACATCTTTCTTCGTTTGCTCATCCGTTTCTGAAACTGGTACGAATACTTCACTTTCTTCCTTGAACGTAATTGTTTCTTGTTGAGAAATCACTGGTTGCTCTGCAACTGGTGTATTTTCCACTAAATCTGTATTCATCGTTTCTTCAATTACTGTTTCTTGAGAAGTTGGTTCTTCTTCCTTAGTACCCTCTAACTCCGCAACTTCTTCTGTCGCTTCCTCAGATTTCTCTAATTCTACAACTTCTTCTGCTGCTTCCTCAGCTTCCTCTAATTCTGCAACTTCTTCTGTCGCTTCCTTAGTTTCTTCTAATTCCACAACTTCTTCTGTCACTTCCTCAGATTTCTCTAATTCCACAACTTCTTCTGCTGCTTCCTCAGCTTCCTCTAATTCCACAACTTCTTCTATTGCTTCCTCAGTTTCTTCTAATTCCACAACTTCTTCTGTCGATTCCTCAGATTTCTCTAATTCCACAACTTCTTCTATTGCTTCCTCAGTTTCTTCTAATTCCACAACTTCTTCTGCTGCTTCCTCAGCTTCCTCTAATTCTGCAACTTCTTCTGTCGCTTCCTCAGTTTCTTCTAATTCCACAACTTCTTCTGTCGCTTCCTCAGATTTCTCTAATTCCACAACTTCTTCTATTGCTTCCTCAGTTTCTTCTAATTCCACAACTTCTTCTGTCGCTTCCTCAGCTTCCTCTAATTCTGCAACTTCTTCTATTGCTTCCTCAGCTTCTTCTAATTCCACAACTTCTTCTGTCGCTTCCTCAGCTTCTTCTAACTCCACAACTTCTTCTGTCGCTTCCTCAGTTTCTTCTAATTCCACAACTTCTTCTGTCGCTTCCTCAGATTTCTCTAATTCCACAACTTCTTCTATTGCTTCCTCAGTTG